>JAQGLO010000129.1 GCA_028292825.1 Alphaproteobacteria bacterium
CAATGCTAACTCCTGAGCCCATGAATGACGGCGAAGCCATAGCACTGGCGCTGGAAGAAGCGAAATCGGCCGCTGTGCGCGGGGAAGTGCCGGTGGGCGCGGTCTTGCTGGCCGCCGATGGCGCGCTGCTGGCGCGGGACGGCAATCGCATCCTGGAACTCAAAGACCCCACCGCCCATGCCGAGATGCTGGTGATACGGGCGGGTGCGCGCACGCTGGGCAATGAGCGCCTGATCGGCACCACGCTCTATGTCAGCCTGGAGCCCTGCGCCATGTGCGCCGGCGCCATGGCGATGGCGCGGGTGGCGCGGCTGGTGTTCGCGGCCTGCGATCCCAAGGGCGGTGCGGTGCTGCATGGCCCCCGCTTCTTCGAGCAGCCGACTTGTCACCACCGGCCAATAGTCATGCAGACCGAACCGCATGCCGTGGAAGCGGGCGAAATCCTGAAGAGTTTTTTCCGCGCGCGGCGGACTTAAAACCAGCCCGGCGAAAAACCGGGAAAGCCCAGCAGCAGCACTTCGCGCGCCGCGATCAGCCCGATGCCGGCGCCGATCAGCACATCGCTGACAAAATGCGCCGTCAGCAAGGCGCGCGTCACCGCCAGCACAGCGGCGATGGCAAACCAGGCCGGCCACAGATGCGGCCAGACGCAGGTGAAGATCACCGCCACGCAGCAGATGGTGAGGGCATGGCCGCTGGGAAAGGAATTGTAATCCGGGTTGAAGGCCAGCGGCATGAAGCCATACAGCCCCATCTCCATGTCGTCGCGCGGGCGGCGGCGGCCCAGCACCAGCTTGATGACATGCAGGATGGCGCTGCCCAATGTCAGGCTGGCGATGAAGGCCAGGCTGTAATTGACCAGCATCGAGACTTCGATCGTCAGCATGCCGAAATGGCGCAGGGCGGCGCCCACGATCAGCGCCAGGATCGCCACCGCCAGCCAATGGCCTGCCTTGGCGTAATGGGTGATGGCGTCCAGCTTCTTGTGGGCGCTGCCGCTGACACGGTCATAGATGAAATGCGCCGCGCGCCGGTCGATGGCCAGCGCGGCAATACCCAGCAGAATGGAAAGAAAGCCCGCCCATAAAAGCATGAGGCTGATTGCCCAGCGCGGAGCGCCGTGTCAACCGGCTTGTATAAACCTGGCTTTCGCCGCCAGCGGGAAATCCACGATCACCGTGGTTCCCGCGCCCAGCCGGCTTTCCATGACCAGCTTGCCGCCATGTTTCTCCACCAGCGCCTTGACCAGCGCCAGCCCAAGGCCTGTGCCGCCCTTGGCAAGCAGCGGATCGGCCTTGGCTTGCTCGAAGGGATTGCCCAGCCGGGCCATGTCCTGCGCCGAGATGCCGATGCCGGTGTCGCGCACCGCGACATAGGCGCGGCCGCCGGCTTTCCAGCCCGAGACAATCACCGTGCCGCCGGCCGGCGTGAACTTCACGGCGTTGGAAAGGAGATTGAGCAGCACCTGCTTGGTGGCGCGGCGATCGGCATGCAGGAACGGGGCGCCCTTGACCTGTTTGGACAGTGTCACGCCGCCGGCCTTGGCCTGGTCGCCAAGAATGTGCAGGCAATCGTCCAGCGCGTCCGCCAGGCCCAGCCTTTCCGGCGCCAGCACCATCTTGCCGGCTTCGATCTTGGCCATGTCCAGCATGTCGGTGATCAGGTCGAGCAGATGCTTGCCGGAATTGTGGATCAGCCCGATATATTCATTGTAGCGGGCGTTGCCCAGGGGCCCGAACATCTCTTCGCGCATCAACTCGCTGAAGCCGATGATGGCGTTCAGCGGCGTGCGCAGCTCGTGGCTCATATTGGCGAGAAAGGCGGACTTGGCCTTGTTGGCGGCCTCGGCGCGTTCCTGCGCCGCCTCGATTTCCATTTCGTGCAGCTTGCGGGCGGTGATGTCACGGCTGACGGCGACGATGTTGCGCACCTTGCCGGTGGATTCGTCATAGATGGCGCGGGTCAGGCTTTCCAGCCACAGATAATGGCCGTCCCTGTGCCGGATGCGGTAGGTGGCGGTGCGGCTTTCGCCCGGTGCGGGCACGATGTTGACCTGGCCCGCCTGCGCAAGGTCGGCGGGATGCACGAAGCTCAGAAAGCCGCCCTTGTCGATCTCATCGGCCGTGCGGCCCAGGATTCGCTCCAGCGCCTCGGAGGCGAACAGAACCTCGCCCTTCACGGTGCGGAATACGATGATGTCGGAGGCCTCACGGGTCATCGCCCGGTATTGTTCCTGCGCGACCTCCGTGGCTTCTTCTTCGCGCTGCTTCAGGGTGACATTCTGGCAGATCCCGACCAGCGCCACCGGGTTGCCGTCATCGTCCAGTTCCACTTCGCCCTGGGCATCCAGGATCTGCGCGGCATTCTCCGGCAGCAGCGGACCCAGCGTGACGTCGCGCATGCGATAGAAGAACGGCGCGCGGGTGCGTATCGCCTCGCCGATGACTTCCGCGACATGCACCTGTTCGGCGACCGGCAGATGGCTGCGCAGCCAGACGGTGTCCGGCGTCGCCACCGGGTCCACGCCCATGAGCGCATACATGCCCGGCGACCAGAAATGGGTGTGGAGGGCCAGGTCATAGCGCCAATAGCCAATCTGCACGGCGCGTTCCGCCAGCGCAAAGGCGCCGCGCAGGCGTTCTTCGGCCTGTGCTGCAATGCCTTCCCTGAACCGGGCGATGGTTCCCAACTGCGGTCCTGCCTGTTTTTATGGCGCGGACATTACAGGGCGGGTGTTAACAACGCTTTTGTACGCTTGCGGAGTTGCGATGAAGGAAGGCTTAAATCTGACCGCGTGTCAGCGCTGCAGCGCGCGCCAGCCAATGTCGCGGCGGCAAAAGGCGCCTTCCCAGTGGATAAGGTCCACGGCGGCATAGGCGCGGGCCTGAGCCTGGACCACATCTTTGCCAAGTGCTGTGACGTTCAGGACACGCCCGCCGATGGCGACAATATCGTTGCCGCGTTTTTCGGTTCCGGCATGGAACACGGTGACGCCTGGCAGCTTCGCCGCCGCGTCCAGGCCCGTGATGACGTGGCCTTTCCCATAGCTGCCGGGATAGCCTTTCGACGCCATTACGACGGTGAGGGCCACGTCTTCGCGCCATTCCAGGTTCAGTTTGTCCAGCGTGCCATTTCGCGCCGCCAGCAGCGCTGCCAGCAGGTCGCTCTTCAGGCGCGGCATCAGCACCTGGCATTCGGGATCGCCGAAGCGAGCATTGTATTCCACGAGTTTTGGGCCGGCCTTGGTGATCATCAGTCCCAGATACAGCACGCCCATATAAGGCAGGCCCTTGGCCGCGAAGGCAGCGACGGTGGGCTTGATGAATTGCTCCATCGCCACCTGTTCCAATGACGGTGGCAACACCGGCGCGGGAGAATAAGCGCCCATGCCACCCGTGTTCGGCCCGACATCGCCGTCGCCGACGCGCTTGTGATCCTGTGCGCCGGCCAGGGGAATGACATGGGTGCCGTCACTCAGCGCGAAGAAGCTGGCCTCTTCGCCGTCCATGAATTCTTCCACCACGATCTCATGGCCGCTGTCGCCGAAGCCGCCTTCGAACATGAAGTCGATGGCCTTGTCGGCCTCCACTTTGTCCGCGGCGATGATCACGCCCTTGCCGGCGGCCAGGCCATCGGCCTTGATGACGACGGGATAGCCCAGCGTTTCCGCGAAGGCCTTGGCGGCATCGGGCGCTGTGAAGCGGCGATAGGCGGCGGTGGGAATGCCCGCTTCGATGCAAAGATCCTTGACGAAGCCCTTGGAGCCTTCCAGCACCGCCGCGGCCTTCGACGGCCCCAGGCTGCGGATGCCCGCCGCTTCCAGCACATCCCAAAGTCCCGCGACCAGCTGGGCGTCGGCGGCAATGACGGCGAAATCGATTCGGTTTTCCACCGCAAAGGCCGCCAGCGCGGCAAAATCCGTGGCGGGGATCGGCACACACTCCGCCACCTGCGCGATCCCGGCATTGCCGGGGGCGCAAACCAGCTTTGTCAGCAGGGGGCTTTTCGCCAGCGCCCAGGCCAGCGCATGTTCGCGGCCCCCGGAACCCACCAACAATACCCGCACGCGATCCTCGCAATTTAACGCAGCCCCCCTGTATCATACCCCCATGCCCGAACCAGCCCTTTCCAACCTGCCCGAATTTTCGGTCACAGAATTGTCGGCCGCCCTCAAGCGCGCCGTGGAAGACCAGTTCGCGGTGGTGCGGGTGCGGGGCGAGATTTCCGGCCTGAAATTCCATTCCTCCGGCCATGTCTATTTCGACCTCAAGGACGACAAGGCGGTGCTGAACGCCGTGATCTGGCGCACCACCACGGCCCGGCTGAAAGTGCGGCCCGAAGCCGGGATGGAAGTGATCTGCACCGGCAAGCTGTCCACCTATGCCGGCACCTCGCGCTACCAGATCATCGTCGAGCAGGTGGAGCTGGCCGGCCTGGGCGCGCTGATGGCGCTGCTGGAAGAACGCAAGAAACGCCTGGCCGCCGAAGGCCTGTTCGATGCCTCGCGCAAGAAGAAGCTGCCTTTCCTGCCCGAAACGATCGGGGTCATCACCTCGCCGACCGGTGCGGTGATCCGCGACATCCTGCACCGGCTGCAGGCGCGTTTCCCGCGCCGGGTGCTGCTGTGGCCGGTGGCGGTGCAGGGCGAGAAGGCGGCGGGCGAGGTCGCCGCCGCCATTGCCGGCTTCAATGCCATGACGGCCAACCGCCCCGACCTGATCATCGTGGCGCGGGGCGGCGGGTCCGTGGAAGACCTGATGGCCTTCAATGACGAGGCGGTGGTGCGCGCCGCCGCCGCCAGCGTTATTCCGCTGATCTCTGCCGTCGGGCATGAAACCGACACCACGCTGATCGACTTTGCCGCCGATGTCCGCGCCCCCACGCCCACCGCCGCCGCCGAAATCGCCGTGCCGGTGCGCGCCGATCTGCTGGCCCAGACCCTGGATTTCCAGCGCCGCATGCTGGCCTGCTTTACCAAGGGCCTGAAGGATCGCCAGCGCCACTTGGCACAGCTGGCCCGCGTGCTGCCGCGTGCCGACACCCTTTTCGCCACCCAGAGCCAGAGGCTGGACCGGGCTGGTGACGGACTGGGCAAGGCGCTGGGCACAAACCTGCAAAAGCACAGTGCGAGTTTTCACCGCAAGGCGGCGCTGCTGCGCCCGCGCATCCTGCAGGACCGTATCACGTTGGGCCGCGAGCGCAGCAAGACGCTGTTCGAACGGATCACGCGGGCAGAGAAAACGTTCTTGGCGGAAGCCGCAAAGCATCTTCAGGGCCTGTCGCGGGTGCTGGAAAGCGTGTCGCACAAATCGGCGCTGGATCGCGGCTTCGCGCTGGTGCGCGGCGAGGGCGGCGTGGTGCGCCGGGCCGGTGCGGTGAAACCGGGCGAGGCGCTGACACTGACCTTCGCCGATGGCGACCGTGCTGCGACGGCGGATGGCGGCGCCCCGAAAACAAAGACCAAAAAGCCCGTCGATCAAGGCTCCCTCTTCTGATAGTGTGATGGCATGAATGTGATGGAACGCGACAAGGGTGAAGCCAGGCTTCACTATCTCGATGGCGAATATGACGTCATCACGCCAGGCGGCTATGTCGTCTGCGCCGTGACCGGCACCCATATCCCGCTGGATGCCCTGCGCTACTGGAGCGTGGACTTGCAGGAACCTTATGCCAGCCCTGACATCGCCACCGCGCGGGCGCAGGAAAAGGGCCTTGCTCCCAAATGATGGCTCCCAAATGATGCGCCGACGTTTTCTGGTCGGCGCGTCGCTGTCTCTTGCCGCGCCCGTTTGGGCCCAGCCGGAGAAGCCGGTGCGCTTTTCCATAACCGGCACGATGGAACAGGGCAGCCTGGCCCTGGGCAGCGCGCCGCCGGGCGCCGGCGTGGCGCTGGACGGCCGGCCGCTGCGTATCACACCGGACGGTCGCTTCGCCTTCGGCTTCGGCCCCGACCAGACCAAGGCTGCGCTGGTGACGGTGCGCTATCCGGAAGGCGGCGGCGACAGCCGTTCCTTCACGCCGACGCTGCGCAAATACGACATCCAGCACGTCAATGGCCTGCCGCAGAACACCGTCACGCCGCCGCCCGAAGTCACCGCCCGTATCGCCAAGGAAGCGGAAATCATCTATCTCGCCCGCCTGATGGATACCGGCGGCAGCGATTTCCTGTCGGGTTTCGACTGGCCGGCGCCGGGCATTGAAAGCGGCATCTTCGGCAGCCAGCGCATCGACAATGGCGTGCCCATGTCGCCGCATTATGGCGTGGACATGGCCGCGCCGGTGGGAACGCCGATCCATGCCCCCGCCGATGGCATCGTCAGCGTTTGCGATGACTATTACCTGAATGGCGGCTTCACCCTGATCGATCATGGCCAAGGCGTGTCCACCTCCTATCTCCACCAGAGCAAAAGGCTGGTGAAAGTGGGTGACAGCGTCAGGCGCGGCCAGCGCATCGGGCTTATCGGGGCGACGGGCCGGGCAACAGGTCCGCACCTGCACTGGGCGATGAACTGGTTCCAGGTGAAGCTGGATCCCTCGCGCTCGACCCGCAAGCCGAAACCCGATCCGCTTTAGGGCTTTCCCACATAACATTTGCCGTCGCCGCTTTCGAATTTCGTGTGCGGCGTGGCGGCGAAGAATTCGTCAAAGGCCTGGCGCACTTCCGGCCATTTGCCCTTGCCGATCCAGCTCTTGAAATAATCGTCGCCGATCAGCACGCCGCCATCCTTCAATTGCGGCCACCAGGCCTTCAGGTCCGCCATCACCGACATGTAATCGTGCCCGGCATCGATGTGCAGGACATCGGGACGAATGCCTTTTTCCTTCAGCAGCTGAAAGCCGTTGATGGAATCCAGCGGCAGCGGCACCACCTGGTCCTGCAGCCCTTCGTTGCAGATATTGGCGGCGAACTTGTGATAGAGGCGCGGATAACCAAATTCGAAATCCAGGTCGGGCAGGAATTTCTCCCACAGATAATGTTCGCTGGAGCCGAGCCAGGTGTCGATGGCGATCACCACCGCGTCCAGCTTCAGCCGCTGGATTTCCCTGGCCATGGTGACGACGGACGCCCCTTTCCACACCCCCACTTCCACCACGATGGCGGGCCGAACCTCGGCGATGGCGCGTGTGAGATAGGGATGCTGGGAATGCCAGCCCTGCAGGTCGGTGGGGAAACGATCCGCCGGAAAATCCTGCAGCGGATCGCGGCCGAAAAACAGCCGGTCGAGAATGTCTTGGCGTGTCGTCATGGCGGCGTACCCTGTGTCAGCGCGATGTCCCGCGGCGTCAGCCAGCGATTGTGTATCCACAGCCACTGGCCGGGATCGGCGCGTATGATCTCCTCGATGCGCCGCGTGATCGCGGCCGTTAGCGCGGGCACGTCCAGCGCGTCATCGCCGGTGGCGGAAAATTCCAGCGGCGGCAGCACCGTGACATGGAAGCGCGAGCCCGGCAGGCGGCGATTGGCGGCAAAGATGATGCGGGCGCCGAATTTCAGCGCCAGCGCCGCCGGCGCCGGCGTCGTCGGCGCCTCACGCCCGAAGAAAGGCACCGCAATGCCTTCGCGCAGCTTCTGGTCGACCAGCATGTAAAGCACCTTCTCCCCGCGCAGCTGGCTCAGCATGTGGCGCGCCGCATTGTGCTTGGCGATCAGGGTGTGCGGCCCGTTGATGCTGCGCTGCCGCGCCACCCAGTCGGCGACATAGGGGTTGTTGGGCGGGCGCACCACGGCAGCGCCATCGACGCCCATCTCCTCGCCCAGGATCGGCAGCATCTCCCAGTTGGCCAGATGCGCCGACAGGAACATCAGGGCATGGCCCTTCAGGTCTTCCAGCACCAGCCCGGGCGGATAGCTGACGGTGATGCGCGGGTCGTCGCCGGTGGCCTTGAATTTTTCCAGGTGCGGATATTCCGCCACCACGCGGCCCAGATTGTCCCACATGGTCCTGCGGATGGCGTCGCGCTCCGCGTCGGTCTTTTCGGGCAGGGCCGCCAGCAGGTTGGCGCGCGCGACGCGGTCGGGCGGCAGCAGCGAGAAGATGTTGCGGCCGATCCATCCGCCCAGGTGCGCGGCAAGCGGCAGGCCGATGACGCGGAACAGTGCCATGAAGGCAAAGAACACCGCCGCTTCCGCGCCGTAGCGCAGCTTCTGTCCGAAAGTGAGGGTGGGGATCGCCATTGTCTGCCGCTAAACCGATGACATTGTGGTGTCAAGCAAGCGGTCCAGCGCGCCCGCATCATCGAACACGGCCGCCACTTTCAGCACCTTGATCCCGGCGCGCTGCGCCACCGTCATGCGCACAAAGTCCTTTTCGGTGGTGACCAGAACGGTCTCGCCCGCGATGGCTTTCAACTGTTCGATCTCGCCTTCGCCATAGGCATGGTGGTCATCGAAGAAGCAACTGCCGGTGACGATGGCGCCGCTGGTTTCCAGGGACGCCACGAATTTCTCCGGCCGCCCGATGCCGGCAAAGGCGAACACCGGCTGTCCCGCAAAGCCCGCGCCGTCCGCCGCCAGATGCGCCCGCAACACCGGGCCGCGGAAACCTTCCAAGTCGGGGGCGCCGTCACCGACCAGCACCACCGCATCGGCGCGCGACAATCCCTGCCGCACCGGTTCGCGCAGCGGGCCGGCGGGAATCTGGAAACCGTTGCCAAAGCCGGTCTGCGCATCCACCACCACCAGCGAAAGATTTTTGCGCAGCGTGAAATTCTGGTGGCCGTCATCCATCACGATGACATCGGCGCCTTTTTCCACGGCGAAGCGCGCACCCGCCGCACGATCGCGCGCCACCACGGTCTGGGCATGGCGGGCCAGAAGCAGGGCTTCATCGCCCATCATCGCGGCGCTGTGGGCGCGCGAGGCCAGGGCAGGGCCGCGTTCGCTGCCGCCATAGCCGCGCGTCAGGAAGAAGGGCTTGCGGCCCCGCGCCCGCAGCGCCTCGGCAATCGCGATGGCGACCGGTGTCTTGCCGCTGCCGCCGGCCGTGAGGTTGCCGACACAGATCACCGGCACGCGCGCGTCAAAGCCTCTGCGCGACTTCAGCGCAACACTGAAGCCATACAGGGCCCCCAGCGGCGCCAGCAGCCGCGCCTGCCATCCCCGCTTGCGCCAGAAATCAGGCGCGCGCATCGAGCAGCTTTCGCGCGATATCGGTTGTGCGCATCACCGCGCCGGACAGCGCCGCGGCGCCGCGCGCCGCCGCGTCGCCCGCCGCATGCCCGGCACCCGGATCGGCGAACAGCCGCGCCGCCTCGCGCGCAATGTCGGCGCTGGTGGAAACGCGGCCAAAGCCCTGCGCCACCAGCACCGCCGCAAAGGCGCTTGCCGCATTCGCGGTGTGGGGCCCCGCCAGGACGGCGCAATGCAGCGCCGCCGGCTCCAGAACGTTATGCCCGCCCAGCGGGACAAGCGTGCCGCCCAGGAAACAGAAGGGCGTCAGGCGATAGAACAGCCCCAATTCGCCCATGGTGTCGGCGATATAGATCGCGGTTTGCGCCGTGATCGTGCCGCCGGTGGAACGGCGCTTGCTGGCGCGCGCGCCGCACAGCATCTCGATTTCGCCGCCGCGTTCGACATGGCGCGGCACCAGGATGGTCAGCAGATCGGGGAACCGCGCCCGCAGCAGGTCATGCGCCGGCAGCACGGTTTCATCCTCGCCGGGATGGGTCTGGGCCGCCAGCAGCACCGGGCGATCGCCGATCATGGCCCGCATCGCGGACAGCTTGGCTTCATCGACCGGCAGCGGCGGCGCGTCGGCTTTCAGGCTGCCCACCACTTGCACGTCGCGCGCGCCCAAGGTGCGAAAGCGTGCGGCAATTTCTTCGTCCTGCGCCAGCACCACATCAAAGGCGCCCAGCAACGCCGCGCCGCTTTTGCGGGCCCAGCGCCAGCGCTCGGCCGAACGGGCGGAGATCCTGGCATTGACCAGCGCCAGCCGCACGCCGCGCTTCGCCGCGTACAAAATCAGGTTGGGCCACAGGTCGGATTCGACAAACAGTCCCACCTGCGGCCTCCAGTGCTCCAGGAAGCGCGCCACCGCGCCGGGCGTATCGAGCGGCACGAACTGGTGTATCGCGCCTTGGGGCAGCCGCCGGGCCATCATGGCGGCGCTGGTGACGGTGCCGCTGGTCACCAATACGTTGACTCCGCCATCGGCCAGCAGCCGTTCGATCAGGGGCAGCGCCGACAGGCTTTCGCCCACACTGGCGCCATGCATCCAGACCAGCCGGCCCTGCGGCCTTGGCGTGGCGGTGATGCCCAGCCTTTCATTGAGCCGGGCGCGGTCTTCCTTGCCGCGCGTGGCGCGTTGGCGAACATAGAGCGACGCGAAGGGTGCGATGGCGGCGGTCAACAGCCGCCAGGCGGTCAAGCCAAGCGGACGGCTCATCGGCCATCTTCCTGATTGCCATCTTCCTGATTGCCATCTTCCTGATTGAATGGCGCTTCCAGATTGTGCCGGTAGAGATTGGCATAAAGCCCGTCCACCGCCGCCAGCTCGGCATGGGTGCCCGCCTGCGCCACGCCGCCTTTTTCCAGCACATAGATGCGGTCGGCATCCACCACGGTGGACAGGCGGTGGGCGATGACGATGGTGGTGCGGCCCTTCATCAGGCGCGACAAGGCTTCCTGCACCTGGCGCTCGGATTCGGCATCCAGCGCGCTGGTGGCTTCGTCCAGCAGCAGGATGGGGGCGTTGCGCAGCATGGCGCGGGCGATGGCGATGCGCTGGCGCTGGCCGCCCGACAGCTTGAGCCCGCCTTCGCCGACGCGGGTGTCATAGCCGTCCGGCATGGCGGCGATGAAGTCATGGGCAGCGGCATTGCGGGCGGCGGCCTTGATGTCGGCCAGCGTGGCGCCGGGCCTGCCCAGCGCGATATTGTCGGCGATGCTTTCGTCGAACAGCAGGGCTTCCTGCGTCACCACGGCGATGGCGGCGCGCAGGCTTTCCAGCGTCACCGACTGGATATCCTGGCCGTCCACGGCGACCGTGCCGCTCTGCGTGTCATAGAAGCGCAGCAGCAGGTTGAACACCGTGCTCTTGCCGGCGCCCGATGGGCCGACCAGCGCGATCTTGCCGCCCGCCGGAATGTCGAGATTGACATGCGACAGGGTCGGGCCGGCATCGGACTGGTAGGCGAACGAGACGTCGCGGAAGCTGACGGCGCCGCCTTCGGGCCGCAGCGGCGCGGTGCCGGGACGGTTGACGATGGCGGGGCGCGCATCGATGGCGTCGAAGATGCGGGTGGCGGCGGCGAAGCCGGCGCTGGCGGTGGGCCAGAGCTGGCTGAGGTTGCGCACCGGCTGCTGCGCCAGCAGCAGCGCGGTGAGGAAGCCGAAGAACGCGTTGATGGTGATCTGGTTGTGCAGGATCTGCCAGCCCGCCACGAACAGCACCAGGCCAAAGGCGGCGCCCAGGAACAGGTCGGTGACCGGGGCGGCGGCGGCGCGCAGGCGCACCGCCTTCAGCTGGATGGCCAGCCGCGATTTCAGCCGCGCATCGACGCGGGTGATGCTATGCGCCTCCAGGCCGTAGGCCTTGATGATGCGGCGGCCGTCCATCGCTTCGGACAGCGCCACCGACAGGTCGCCGGTCTCGCGCATGCCGCGGGTGGCGGCGCGGCGCATCGAGCCGCCCAGCCGCTCCATGGCCCAGGCAATGCCCGGCAGCATGACCAGCATGAACAGTCCCAGCTGCCAGTCGGCCACCAGCACATAGGTGACATAGACGACCAGCTGCACCGCCTCCAGGAAGATGGCGGCCATGCCCTGGGTCAGCGCATCGCGCAGCAGGGTGGCGTCGTAGAGGAAATTGGAGACGAACTGGCCGGAATGGACCGCGTTCAGGTCGGCGAGATCCCGCCGGATCAGGCGCATGAACATGTTGGCCTGCGCCTTCGCCACCACCCGCTCGGCCAGCGAGTCTAGCCACATGCGGCCGCAGAACAGCGTCGCCGCCCGGACGGCGACCACCCCCGTCACCGCCAGGGCCAGCGGCAGCAACAGGCCCGCATTCCTCTGCAGGAAGATCAGCTTGATCTCCCAGTTCACCATCAACGGCACCAGCCCGCTGATGGCGCTGGTGAACAGCATGCAGACGATGGCCAGCAGCAGCAGGCCCCATTCGCCGCCGACATAGTCGCGCAGCAGGCGGCGTATCACCGCGCCGGTATTGACGTTGCTGGGGCCCGGTTGGGGCATCCCAAAGGTGGGGCCGGGGGTGGGCGTGGAACTCATGCCGCGCTGATCTAGCATGGCGGGGAAGGGGCCGCGAGGGCCAAAAACCCCAATTATGTCAGCAACTTAATGGTGATGATCTTCATCCGGCTCCATCAGCCGGTGCATATGGACCACGAAGTAGCGCATCTGGGCATTGTCCACCGTGGCCTGGGCCTTGGACAGCCAGGCTTTGCGGGCCTCGGCGAAGTTCGGATACATGCCCACAAAGTCCAGCTTGGACAGGTCCTTGAACTCCACCTCGCCGGTGGAATTCAGTTCGCCGCCGAACACGAAATGCAGAAGCTGTTTGGATTCAGGCATGACGACTCCGACTGTTGGCGCGTACCGCAATCCTAGGCGCTTCTAGTGCCGCAACAATGCGACAATCTCGGCATGCAGCCTGGGATTGGCCGCCACCAGGCTGGATTGCAGGGTGCTGGGGCGATTGTATTGCAGCAGGTTGCCGTGTGCATCGGTCAGCCGCCCACCCGCCTCGTGCAGGATGACATCGGCCGCCGCCAGGTCCCAGTCGCGCTTGGGCGTCAGGCTGACGCTGGCATCGGCGCTGCCATCCGCCACCAGCATGACGCGATAGGCGACCGAGTTGCGGTTCTGCACATGCATGGCGGGCCAGGGCGCGGCGGTCAGCTGGGTGCGGTCGCCCAGCATGGCGCAGCCTTCCAACCCGTCGCGGACGCCGACACGGATCGGCGCGCCATTGCGATGCGCGCCGGCGCCGCTGCGGGCGGAATACAGCTCGTCGCTGATGGGATTGTAGACCACGCCGCAACAAGGCCGCCCGTCCACCACTATGGCGGCGCAGATGGTGAAATGCGGCCGGTTCTTCAGGAAGGCGACGGTGCCGTCGATCGGATCGATGACAAAGACCTCGCGCTTGTCCAGCCGCGAGGGATCGTCGGTATTCTCCTCCGACAGCCAACCATAACCGGGGCGCGCCGCGGTCAGCACATCGCACAGATATTTGTTCACCGCCAGATCGGCTTCGGTGACGGGGCTGCCGCCTTCCTTGCTCCAATGCTTGTAGTCGCCGCCGTAGAATTTGCGCGCAATGGGGCCGGCCTCGCGCACCGTGTCTTCCAGCAGTTTCAAGTCTTGCGGCGCATTGCCGTATGCGGGGGCCTCGCCGTTGTAGCGGTCAAGCGCCGGCAAGGGTCATGCCTTCGATACGGACGGTGGGCGCGTTGACGCCGTGGCGGAATTCCAGGTCGTTGGCGGGGGTCAGGTGGGCGAACATCTGCTTCAGGTTTCCCGCGATGGTGACTTCCGAAACCGGAAAGGCGATCTCGCCATTCTCGATCCAGAAGCCGGCGGCGCCGCGGCTATAGTCGCCGGTCACGCCATTGACCCCCATGCCCATCAACTCGGTGACATAGAAGCCCTGCTTTATGTCGGCAATAAGGTCTTTTACGGAAAGCTTGCCCGCTTCGAGGTAGAGATTGGTGGAAGAGGGCGATGGCGGCCCGCCGGTGC
>JAQGLO010000145.1 GCA_028292825.1 Alphaproteobacteria bacterium
AGGCCGCCCAGCACCTGGTCGCGCATGTCGATCAGGCCCTTGAGCGAGCCGCCATCCAGATGCGGATCCAGCGCCTGGGGCGAGCCGATCGCCTGGCCGGTCTGGGGATTGGTGTCCTGGATGGTGATGTTGCCGTAGCTGCCATTCTGCGCCCCGCCCGAATAGGAAAGCTGGGCATAGGTGTTGGAGACCAGGTTGACGCCATCGGTGGTGGAGACGTTCACGCTGCCATCGGCATTGGCGGCGGTCTTGATGCCCAGCGACTGGGAAAGATTGGTCAGCGCCACGTCGCGCTGGTCCTGCAGGCCCGAGGCATCGCCGCCGCCGGCCTGGGCGTTGCGGATCTGGGTGTTGAGGTCGAACACCTGCTTGATCTGCTGGTTGACGCTGCCGACCGCGTTCACCGCCTGCTGGTCGATCTGCTTTTGCAGCGAGGTGATGGTGTTCGAGGCATTGGAGAAGCCGCTGGCCAGGTTGTTCAGCGCATTCAGCACCCCGGTCCGGCTGGCAGCCGAGCTGGGCGCCTGGGACGCGATGGCAAAGGCGGAGGAAAGATTGGTGAGGCCGGTGGCCAGGCTCTGATTGTCGCCGGGACCGCCCAGCATGCCGTTCAGCTGGGAAAACAGGTCGGCCATGGTGTCATATTGCGCGGCGCCGCCGCCCGACGACAGGACTTCCTGGTTGAGAAACTGGTTGGACACGCGCTGCACGCTGGCCACGTCCACACCCACCAACTGGCCGCCCGCGGCCAGGGTCTGCAGGTTGACGATCCGGCGTGCATAGCCGGGGGTATTGATGTTGGAGACATTGTTCGACACGACACCGAGCGCAGCGGTGTTGGTCTTGAGCGCGCTCATGGCACTGGCAGCGATTCC
The DNA here is from genome assembly GCA_028292825.1 of Alphaproteobacteria bacterium. Classification (GTDB taxonomy): domain Bacteria; phylum Pseudomonadota; class Alphaproteobacteria; order Micropepsales; family Micropepsaceae; genus Rhizomicrobium. The sequence continues at coordinate 876 of JAQGLO010000145.1, forward strand.
GTTCAGGCTCACGTCTTTGGTCCGGATGCTTTGTTCCGCACAGACAGTCGCAAGCCCCATGCCATGTCAGTAAGATGATTTTTGCCCGGCTTTGCTGGGTTTTCACACTGTTCACAAGGGCGCACGCGGGCGGCAGAGTTTGCCGCACCGGCATCTTGTGCCCGTCCCTTTGTGTCGGCGCGCGACCGGTGGCTGCGGAAAAATCCAGCAATATCACGGGCCGAAATCTGGCACCGCCCTTGCGATGGGTCTTTGCGGTTCATCATCGGATTTTTATTTGCGCGCTTCAGCCACATCCCGGATTGCCCATCCCAGCGTTTCGGCCAGCGTATCGGCATCGCATGCCAGCGCCAGCAAGGCGGCGGACGGCGGTACGCCGTTTGAACTGCTGCTGGCGTCGGTGTCGCCCAAAGCCGCGAAGCCGTCGCAAGGCAGCGCGAAGGACGATGCTGGCCACTCCGACAAGAATGACAAGCCAGCGGATACCGTTTCCGAAGCCGGCAGCACGCACGACACCGCGACGCCGGCAAAGGATGCCAAGCCCGCCACAGACAAGGCGGACGCCAAAGACGACAAGGATGACAAGGCCGACGCGACCGCGGACACCAGTGGCGCGCCGGCCCCGGATGGCGCGCCCGCGCCGCAGGTGGCGATGATGCAGCCGCCCACGCCCCAAACAGCGGCGCAGACGGCAGGCACAGATACAGAAGAAAGCATCGGCGATGTCGCCGCGGCGGCCGGACCGAAGACCGCCGCGCCGCAGGGCGTTGCGCCAGGCGAGGATGGCCCGGCGAACGGTCTTGCAGCGGCAAAAGCCGCCGCGCCCGGCCAGCCCGATGCCGATACCAAGGCGGATGCACCTTCCAAGGGCGGCGCGCGCAAGACCGCCGCTGCCGATGCAAAGGCTGACGCCTCCGACGATCTCAAGGCCGATGCCGCGAAGGCTGCCGCGCCGCAAGTCGCAAGCGAGGCGCCCGCCAAGCCGGCGTCGCAAACCGCCGCCCAGGCCGATACCAATGTCACCATTGCCTCGCCGCAGGCTGCAACACCGGCCAGCGCAGCTGCGTCCCTCACCCAGCATGTGCAGGTGAGTGCCGAGCAGCCTCTGCCCAACATGCCCGCTCTGGCGGTGCAGATCGCTGTCCGGTCGCAGTCCGGCGCCCGGCAGTTCGACATCCGTCTGGACCCGCCGGAGCTGGGCCATGTCGAAGTGCGGCTTTCCATCGACGCCACCGGCAAGGCTTCGGCGCATCTGTCCGCCGACCGGCCCCAGACCCTGGATCTGCTGCAGAAGGACTCCACCAGCCTGACGCGCGCCCTGCGCGAGGCGGGGCTGGACGTGTCGCAGGACGGACTGAATTTCTCACTGCGCCAGCAGGGTCAGCAGGCCGGCCAGGACAGCGGCAATGCCCCCGCCTTTTCGCGCCGTGGCGCGCTTTCACTCTCTGCCACCACCTCAATCGACGCCACCACCACCAGCGCCACCTGGCGCAGCCCGGCCGACGGCCGGCTGGACATCCGGGTTTAAGGACAGATCACCATGACCGTAACGCCCACTTCCTCGACCACGCCCCCGGCCAGCAGCGCCGCGGCCAATGCCGCAGCCGCCAGTTCCTCGGCCGACGACCAGATGAGCCAGCTGTCGGGAAATTTCTCGACCTTTCTCACCCTGCTGACGACACAGCTGAAGAACCAGGATCCCACCAGTCCAATGGACTCCAACCAGTTCACTCAGCAGCTGGTGATGTACAGCCAGGTCGAGCAGCAGATTCAGAGCAATACCAACCTGAAGACCCTGATCAGCCAAGGCACCAGCAACGCCGCCTCCATGACCACCAGCTACCTGGGCAAGAAGGTCTCGGTCACCAACGGCCAGGCTTCGCTGTCGAGCGGCGCCGCCAACTGGACCTACAATCTTGGGACCGCCAGCGCGGCCACCCAGCTCACCGTCACCGATGCCAACGGCAAGGTCGTCTATACCGGCGCCGGCGCCACCACGATGGGCAACAACAGCTTTGCCTGGGACGGCAAGGACAATAACGGCAACGCCCAGGCCGACGGCGCCTACAAGCTGACCGTTACCGCCAACGACACCGCCGGCAACGCCGTGACCTCCTCGGTCGCCAGCGCCGGCATCGTCACCCAGATCGACATGACCAGCGGCACGCCGCAGCTGGTCATCGGCAACATGGAAGTCGGCCTCGCGGATATCGCGGCGGTCGCCAGCTGAGTTTAGCCCTTTTTGAATTGCGCCATTTTTTCAATTGAACCCACAGGCACCGAGAAGCGGCGCCACACCTCAAGCGGAACGGTCGAACACCATCCCCGCCTCGAAGGAACAGTAAAATGAGTCTGTATGGAGCTTTGAATATCGGTGTCGCCGGCCTGGCCGCCAACGCCGCCGCGCTGTCCGCCACCTCGGCCAACATCGCCAACGTCAATACCGTCGGCTACAAGACCCAGACGGCGAATTTCGAAACCTTCCTCAACGTCCAGGGCCAGACCAACAATGCCGGCGCCGGCGTCTCGGCGGTGATCAGCCAGGATGTGACGACGCAGGGGTTGCCCACCGCCACCTCCTCGCCCACCGACCTGTCGATCTCGGGCAACGGCTTCTTCGTGGTCGCGACCAACACCAGCGCTTCGGCGCAGCAGGAATATACCCGCGCCGGCAGCTTCACGCCCGACGAAGCCGGCAACCTGAAGAATTCCGCCGGGCTTTATCTGCTGGGCTACAAGCTGGACGCCAATGGCAATGTGCCGACCGACACCAGCGCACTGAACCTGATCAACGTGTCCAGCCTGGCGGGCAAGGCCGAGGCGACATCCACTGTAGGCCTGCAGGCCAACCTGCAGTCCAGCTCCACTTTGGACGCCGGCTATACCGCGGGCGACATGTCGTCGGGCGCGGTGACGCCGGACTTCCAGCGAACCGTCAACGTCTATGACAGCCAGGGCGGCACCCAGCCGCTCTCGGTGGCTTTCGTCAAGACCGGGGCCAATCAGTGGGCCTATGAAGCCTCCTATGCGGGCAGCGCGGCCAACATCACCGGCACCAACCCGATCAAGTCGGGCACCATCAGCTTCAATTCCGATGGCTCGCTGGCCAATGTGGACGGCGCCACGCCCGCTTCGGGTTCGATTTCGCTGAACCTTCCCTGGGCGGCGTCGACGGGCCTGGCCAGCCAGAACATCGCGGTCAATCTGGGCACCGTGAACGGCACGTCCGGCCTCACCCAGTTCGATACCACCTCGGCGCTGAATGGCACCGCCATCAATGGCTCGGCCTTCGGCGCCGTCACCGGCGTGACCGTGGCCAAGGACGGCACCGTGACGGCGCAGTTCTCCAACGGCCTGTCGCAGGCAGTCTACAAGGTGCCGGTGGCGACCTTCACCAATCCGGATGGTCTCGCCCAGATGAACGGCAATGCCTATATCGCCACCAAGGGCTCGGGCACCGCCAACGTCAACCTGGCCAATTCCGGCGGCGCCGGCGGCATCGCCGCCCAGTCGCTGGAAGCCTCGACCGTCGACCTGGCGACCGAGTTCACCAACCTGATCACCACGCAGCGCGCCTATTCCGCTTCGGCACGCATCGTGACCACCGCCGACCAGATGCTGCAGCAGCTGGAACAATTGCCCACAAACTAAAATAAGCGAGAAAAGCCCGTAAAATCGGCTTTTCCCGGTTTTTCATCGACGAGTTGAATGAAGCTTTTATGGGTTCGTTTACCACGTCCCTTGGCCCTTTATAAACGCGAGGCAACGTATTTTGGGCGCGGATAATGTTGGAGTTTTCACGATGGAAGAGCGCAAAGGACGCGTGAGCTACGTCATCGGGCCTGATGGGTCGCCGCTGACGCTCGCCGATCTGCCGCCGCCCTCGACGCGCCGCTGGGTCATCCGCCGCAAGGCCGAAGTCGTCGCTGCGGTGCGCGGCGGCCTTTTGAGCCTGGACGACGCCTGCAAGCGCTATACACTGACGGTGGAGGAATTTCTCGCCTGGCAGCATGCGATCGACCGTTTCGGCCTGGCCGGCCTCCGCGCGACACGGGTACAGCAGTACCGCAACTGACATCGATCAAATCGTAAACAGTCTGTTAAGCAAATAAAGCCGCGCGACAACTCCGCGCGGCTTTTGTTTTTAAGGCGGTGTTTACCGTACAGGCGGCAATGTTTGCCTAGCAGAACGGACGAAGGGTTTTTCGTCCGCATGCCGGGAGGACATCTTGCAGGCGTTTTTCAAACAGGTGGGTGCGGCACGGTTCGGCGTCATGGCCGGCGTGGCTGCCGTGCTGACCGCCTTCTTCCTCTATATTGCGGGCGCCATCACCGAGGCCCCCAAGACCATCCTTTTTTCGGGCCTGGAATCACGCGACGCCGCGGCCGTGACCGGCAAGCTCGACGCCATGGCGGTCAAGTATGACGTCAAGGATGGCGGCACCATCATGGTGCCCGCCGACCAAGTGACCAAGCTGCGCATGGCACTGGCCCAGGACAACCTGCCCGCCGCCGGCGTCGGCTACGAGATTTTCGACAAGTCCGACACCTTCGGCACCACCGCCTTCGTCCAGAACATCAATCACCTGCGCGCCCTGGAAGGCGAACTGGCCCGCTCGATCCAGACCATCGAGGGCGTGGAAAGCGCCCGTATCCACCTGGTCATTCCCGAACGCCAGATCTTTTCGCGCGACGACCAGACCCCATCCGCCTCTGTCATCCTGAAGACCCGCGGCCGCATGGACCGCGGCCAGGTGCAGGCCATCCAGCATCTGGTGGCCGCCGCCGTCGCCTCGCTGTCGGCCGACCGGGTCGCCATTGTCGATGACCGCGGCAATCTTCTGGCCGGCGGCGACGACAAGTCGGGCCCTGACGCCCTGGCCCGCAATCAGGACGAAGACACCACCAATTACGAGAATTCGCTGCGCCAGCGCATCGAGGCCATCGTTACGTCCGTCGTCGGCGCCGGCCATGTGCAGGTCCAGGTGGCGGCTGACATCAATTACAACCACACCCAGACCACCAGCGAATCCTACGATCCCGACAGCAAGGTGGTGCGTTCGACCCAGACCGTGGAGCGCAATGCCAGCGATACGTCGGGCGGCAGCAATGCCGTGTCGGTCGCCAATGCGCTGCCGGGCGCGGGCGCCGCCGGCGGGGATTCCGCCAAGAACACGTCCGGCTCGACCGAGGAAACCACCAACTACGAAATCTCCAAGAAGGTCACCACCTCCACCGTGGATGGCGGCGACATCAAGAAGGTCTCGGTCGCCGTGGTCGTGGACGGCAGCGGCGACACCGCCGCCACCTACAAGCCGCGCACCGCCGAGGAGATGAGCAAGATCACCGCCCTGGTGCGCTCTGCGATGGGCTATGACCAGGCGCGCGGCGACCAGGTGCAGGTCTCCAACATGGCCTTCGCCCGCATCGAAAGCGCCGCGGGCACCGAAGCGCCCAAGCCGCTGCTGGGCCTGGATGCCGGCTACTGGTTCAAGATCATCGAAGCCGCCATCCTGTGCCTGACCGCGCTGCTGATCGGCCTGTTCGTCGCGAAACCCCTGATAAACCGCATGTTCGCGGCCCAGGCGGGCTCCGGCGGCGGCACCTTCACGCTGGCCAACACTTCGCCGGTCGCGGGCGTTCTGGCCCCGCCGTCCGACGCCCATGGCGCATCACCCGGCGAGAGCGAACAGGCCGCCCTGCCCGCGCCGTCCGGTCCCCAGATCGACACCAGCCGCATCGACGGCCAGGTGCGTGAATCCGCCATCAAGAAGGTCGGTGAAGTGGTGCAGGCGCATCCCGAGGAAGCGCTGGCGCTCATTCGCACCTGGCTGCACCAACCGGCCTAGAGAACGATAACCGCCCATGTCCAAACCCATCAAGGCCATCAAGGAAGACATCCGGTCGCTCTCGGGCGCCGAGCGCGCCGCCATCATCATGCTGTCGCTGGGCGAAGAACATTCCGAGCAGATCTGGAAGATGATGGACGAGGAGGAGATCAAGGAAATCTCCCAGGTCATGTCCAATCTGGGTTCGGTGTCGGCCAGCCTGATCGAAAAGCTGCTGGTCGACTTCGTAAGCCAGATGTCCGGCACCGGTTCGCTGATGGGTTCCTATGAATCCACCGAACGCCTGCTGGCCAACATTCTGCCGGGCGAGAAGGTCGGCAACATCATGGAAGAAATCCGCGGCCCCGCCGGCCGCACCATGTGGGACAAGCTGGCCAATGTGAACGAAACCGTCCTGGCCAACTATCTGAAGAACGAATATCCCCAGACCGTTTCGGTGGTGCTGTCCAAGATCAAGCCGGAACATGCCGCGCGCGTGCTTGGCGCCCTGCCCGAAGAGTTCGCGCTGGAAGTGGTGCAGCGCATGCTGCGCATGGAAAGCGTGCAGAAGGACATTCTGGACAAGGTCGAGCAGACCCTGCGGGTGGAATTCATGTCCAACCTGGCGCGCACCGCCAAGCGCGACTCCCATGAGCAGATGGCCGAAATCTTCAACAATTTCGACCGCCAGACCGAAAGCCGCT
>JAQGLO010000154.1 GCA_028292825.1 Alphaproteobacteria bacterium
GCATCCAGGACGAAAACCGCCTCGCCACCCAGACCTTCACCGCCTGGGCGGACGCCTTCACCCCGGCCGAGCTGGACGCCATCGAGGCCTATGGCGACAGCCTGGCCCCGGACCAGGCCGTGGTGCTGGCCGAAACCCCCGCCGGCGAAATCCAGAACAGGATCCGCATCACCCAGACCGCCTGGTTTGCGCAGAATGCCGACACCAAATGGATCTATGACCGCGTCCAGGCCGTGATCCGCAAGCTCAACGACGCCTCCTATCGCTACGACCTGCGCGGCTTTTCCGAGAATTTCCAGTACACCGTCTATCGCGACACCGAAGGCGGTCATTATGACTGGCATGTCGATCAGGGTCCGCTGGCGGTGCAGCGCAAGCTGTCGGTCTCGGTGCAGCTGAGCCATGGCCATGCCTATGAAGGCTGCGATCTGCAATTTGTCGCCGGCAACAAGACCGAGACCGGCCCGCGCGAGCGCGGCACCGTGATCGCCTTCCCCTCCTATGTGCTGCACCGGGTGACGCCCATCGTGTCGGGCACCCGCAAGGCGCTGGTGGTGTGGACCACCGGCCCCAATTTTCGCTAGGCCCCCAGGTCACACCCATGTCCGAGCCGGTCCTCGAGAATGCCTTTCTGGTCTGGAACGATGTCTTCACCGCCGCAGAGCTGGACGCCATCACGCGCTATGGCGACCAGCAATTGCTGCAGAAGGCCGAAATTTCGGTCAAGAGCGACAGCTATGATGATGTCCGCATCACCAAGGTGGCGTGGCTGGAACACAATCCCGAAACAGCGGCTTTTTACGCGCGCGTGGGGCAGGTGGTGCGCCACATCAACGCCCGGTTCTACCACTTCGATGTCACCGGCCTGGAGAACTTCCAGTACACCGTCTATGACGGCGCCGAAGGCGGCCATTATGACTGGCATATCGATTATGGCGCCCACAATCCCAGGCCGCGCAAGATATCGCTCAGCATCCAGCTCAGCGAGCCATCCGATTATGAAGGTTGCGAATTGCAGTTCCAGCCCGGCAACAAGATCGGCGTCGCGCCGAAAAAGCGCGGCGCCGTCATCGCCTTTCCGTCTTTCTTCCTGCACCGGGTGACGCCGGTGACATCGGGCACGCGCAAGTCGCTGGTGGTGTGGGCGGCGGGAGCGCCCTTCCGGTGAGCGCCTTCGCACCTTCCGCCCCGCGCGCGCTGGGCGGACCGCTGGTGGTGTGGGAAAACGCCTTCTCGTCCACCGAGCTGGATCGCATCGCGGCGTTTGGCGACAGCCTCGCGCGCGAAGCCGCCGGTGTTTTCGTGGAGGAAGAGGCGAAGAAGCGCATCACCCAGGTCGCCTGGGTGGAGCGCCGCGAAGATACTGCCTGGCTTTATCGCCGGCTGGAGGAGATGGTGCAGCGCCTCAACCTGCAATTCTACAAATACGAAATCCGCGGCCTGCGCGAGCGGCTGCAATACACCATCTACGAGCAGGCCGAAGGCGGCCATTATGGCTGGCATGTCGATCACGGCGCCGCCACGCCCGAGCCGCGCAAGCTGTCGCTGTCGCTGCAGCTCACCGATCCGCACACCTATGAAGGCTGCGACCTGGAACTGTCGTATGGTGACGGCGTCAAACAAGCGCCACGAAGCCGGGGCACCCTGATCGCGTTTCCCTCCTATGTGCTGCACCAGGTGACGCCCATCGTGTCGGGAACCCGCAAATCGCTGGTGATCTGGGCCAGCGGCCCGGATTTCCGCTAGATTGCCCATATATAAGTGACTGAAGGATTCGCATGACCGCCTTGCTTTGCATTCTCGACGGCTGGGGCTGGCGACCGGACCCGGCGCCGGACAATGCCATCGCGGCAGCCAAGACCCCCAACTACACCCGCCTGCTGGCGGACTGTCCCCATGCGCTGCTTGCCACCTCCGGCAATGCCGTGGGCCTGCCCAAGGGCCAGATGGGCAATTCCGAAGTGGGCCACATGAATATCGGGGCCGGCCGCATCGTCGCCCAGGACCTGCCGCGCATCGATGTCGCCATCGAAGACGGCAGCCTGGCGCGCCGTCCGGTGCTGCTGGCGCTGATCGACAAGGCCAAAGCGGCGAAGCGCGCCGTGCATGTCATGGGACTCTTGTCGCCCGGCGGCGTGCATGCGCACCAGGATCACATCGCGGCCCTGGTCCGGATCATCGCCGGCGAAGGCGTGCCGGTCTTCATTCACGCCTTCCTGGACGGCCGCGACACCCCGCCGAAATCTGCGCGCGGCTTTGTCGAGAAATTCCTGGGCGACATTGCCGGGCTTGCCGGCGTGCGGCTGGCGACCTTGTCAGGCCGCTATTTCGCCATGGACCGCGACCAGCGCTGGGACCGGGTGGAAAAATGCACCAACGCGATCATCGACGCCTCGGGCCGCCGTTTCGACGACGCCTTTGCGGCAATCGATTCGTCCTATGCCGAAGACGTCACCGATGAATTCCTGATCCCCTGCGTCCTGGGCGACTATGCCGGCGCCGAGGATGGCGACGTCCTGCTGTTCGCCAATTTCCGCGCCGATCGGGCCCGCGAGATTTCCGCCGCCTTGCTGGACAAGGGCTTTGCCGGCTTCCCCCGCGCCCGCACCGTGGCCTTCGGCGCCGCGGCGGGGATGACGGAATATTCCCAGGACCTGAAGCCGTTGATGGGCGCAATCTTTCCGCCCGAGGATGTGCGCGAGACCCTGGGCGAAGTGATCGCCGCCCATCACATGAAGCAGCTGCGCATCGCCGAGACCGAGAAATACGCCCATGTCACCTTCTTCCTGAATGGCGGGCGCGAGGATGTGTTCGACGGCGAGGACCGCATCCTGGTCCCCAGCCCGAAAGTGGCGACCTATGACCACAAGCCGGAGATGAGCGCCTATCAGGTCACCGACAAGCTGGAAGCGGCGATCCTCAGCGGCAAATACGATCTCATCGTCTGCAACTATGCCAATCCCGACATGGTGGGCCATACCGGCATCATGAGCGCCGCGATCCTGGCGGTGGACACCATCGATGAATGCCTGGGCCGCCTGCGCACTGCGCTGGAGAAAGTGAATGGCGTGATGCTGCTCACCGCCGACCATGGCAATATCGAGATGATGGAAGACCCGCACACCCACGAGCCTTACACGGCCCACACAACGCTGGATGTGCCAATCATCGCCTTTGGCGCGCCGGCGGGTACCACCCTGCGCAATGGCCGCCTGGCCGATGTCGCGCCCACGGTGCTGGACCTGATGGGCGTCGCCCAGCCTACGGTAATGACGGGCCATTCGCTGCTGGTCAAAAGCGCGTGAGGCGAAGCGCCTTTCTTTTGCTGACCTTGCTGGCGCAGCCCTTGCTGGCGAAAGAAAGCCACAAGCCCAAACCCGTCGCCACCAGGCGCGTCTCCGCGCCGATCACGCCCACGCCGCGCCCGCATACCGAAGCACCGGAGCCGGTGATGGATCTCAGCCATGCCATGCCGGGCAAGGCGCTGGCGAAACTGCCATCCAGCGCCGCGCAACTGCAAAGCCTGTCATCGGAACTGAAACAGGGTCAGCCGCAATTGGCCGGCGCCCGGCAGAAAAGCGACACGCTGGCAGGGCAGGCGGCCGGCTTGCGCAAACAGCTGATCGACACCGCCCAGCGCATCGAACAGCTGGAGCGCCAGGCCATCGACAGCGAAGCCCAGATCGCGCGGCTGGAGGATGAGAATGCCCGCCTCAGCGCCGGCTTCGCCAATGACCGGGTGGCGGTGACGCGGCTGATCGCGGTGCTGGAACGGTTGCAGCATGACATGCCGCCGGCCCTGGCCATGCGGCCCGACGATGCCCTGGGGGCGGCGCGCGGCGCCATGCTGATCGGCGCCACCTTGCCGCCGGTCTATGCCCAGGCCGCGCGGCTGTCGCGTCGCATCGATGCCCTCAAGCGCACCCGCCTCGCGCTGGAAAAGCAGCGCCGCGATTCGCGCGACACCGCCGCCAGGCTCACCCTCGCCCGCGCCGACCTCGACCAGCTTCTAGCCCAGAAAGAACGCGAGGCGGCCGGCGCCGCGCAAAGTTACGATGCCCTCAAGACCCAGCTGACCGTGATCGCGCGCCAGGCGGCGGACTTCCAGGCGCTGCTGGCCCGCGTCAAGCAACTGCGCCAAACCGGCGCAGCCGACCAGGCCGTCGTCACCGTTACAGCCGAGAATGCCGGTTCCCTGGGGGGGCTGGGCCGGAACTCGCTGCTGGAACCGGTGGTGGGAACCGCGGTTGCTGGCGCGGAAAGCGGCAGTCCCGGGCTTTCCTATGCCACCAAGGCCGGGGCCCAGGTGATTACCCCTGCCGACGGCAAGGTTCTTTTCGCCGGCCCTTACCATAAGAGCGGACAAGTCTTGATCCTGGAGATAACCACTGGCTACGATGTGGTCCTGGCGGGTCTGGGACGTGTGACCGTAAAGCCGAACGATCAGTTGCTGGCCGGTGAGCCGGTTGGGACGATGCCCGCCGAATCTTTAACTGGCGGTTCTGATTCCAGGCTTTACTTTGAACTGCGTCACGGTGGCCATGGCATCAATCCCTCGCCATGGCTCAGACTGAATTTACGCGCCAGCTTTGGAAAGGCGAACAGGACATGAAGAAATTTGCGCTGGTGGGCATGGGACTGGTCGCCGGCTTCGCCGCGGCGATGATCGCCCTTCCCGAAGCCAAGGGTGCGAATGACGCATCCGCCTATGGCCAGCTCGATTTGTTCAGCGACGCCTTTGAGCGGGTGCGCGCCAACTATGTGCGCCCGGTGAAAGACAGCGAACTGATCGATGCCGCCATCCAGGGCATGGTCTCCAATCTCGATCCCCATTCCAGCTACATGGACGCCAAGCAGTATGGCGACATGCAGGTGACCACCAAGGGCCAGTTCGGCGGCGTCGGCATCGAAGTCACCCAGGAAGACGGGCTGATCAAGGTGATCTCGCCCATCGACGGCACGCCCGCCTCGCGCGCCGGCATCAAGTCGGGCGACCGCATCGGCGGCATCGACGGCACCTCCATCGCCGGCCTGCCGCTGAACGACGCCATTGATAAAATGAAGGGCGCCCCCGGCACCAAGGTGACGCTGACTGTGCTGCGCGAAGGCGAAAAGAAGCCGTTCGACGTGACCCTGCTGCGCGCCATCATCGCGGTGGACGCCGCGACGTGGCGCCGCGAAGGCGATATCGGTTACATCCGCATGCCCGGCTTCAACGAACAGACCGCTGACGGTCTGGAAAAGGCCGTGCGCGATCTGAAAAAGCAGATCGGCCCCGGCATCAAGGGTTACGTGCTCGACCTGCGCAACAATCCCGGCGGCTTGCTGGACCAGGCCATCCAGGTGTCCGACGACTTCCTCAATGCCGGCGAAATCGTTTCCACGCGTGGCCGCCACAGCGAAGACACCCAGCGCTATGACGCCAAGGGCGGCGACATCACCGACGGCAAGCCGGTGGTGGTGCTGATCAATGCCGGCACGGCCAGCGCGTCCGAAATCGTGTCCGGCGCGCTGCAGGATCACAAGCGCGCCACCATCATCGGGCTCACCAGCTTCGGCAAGGGCTCGGTGCAGACCATCATTCCCCTGGGCGAAAGCCGCGGCGCGCTGCGCCTGACCACGGCGCGCTACTACACGCCGTCCGGCCATTCGATCCAGGCACAGGGCATCATTCCCGACATCCAGGTCGCCCAGGGCGACGAAGCCCAGGTCCCCAAGCTGGCGCGTCCGTCGGAAGCCGACCTGCGCGGCCATCTGTCGGGCGAGCCGATCCCCGCCAAGCGCGCCAACGCGCCGGTGATCAAGCCCGCCCCCGGCAAGAAGTATGACGACTTCCAGCTGGCCTATGCCCTCGATCTGCTGCACGGGAAGATGACCGTGGCGGCGGCGACAGCACCAGCTCCGGAAAAGACCGCAGCCAGCGCGCGTTAATACCTATTAACTGAAGGGTAACCATGCGCCCTGCATAAAGGGCGCATGGCTGCTGCTGCCGACTCCGCGGAAGGAATGAGTGCGTCCAAGGCCGGACGCGCGCTGGCGTTCGCCAGTTCCTTCACCATCTGCCTGCTGGCGGCGGGATCGCTGGCCATTACCCTGCTGGGCCGCCCCCATCCGCCCGCCGTCACCCTGCAATTGCCGGAAGTCCCGGGCGCGAAACATGCCGCCCCCGCCGCGCAGGCCGCCGCCGAAGACCTGCCCGCGCCCGGCGCGCCCATCACATCGGTATTGCGTGCCGGTTCGGCTTTGCTGGCCGATCCCGCTTTGATCGAGAACACAAGCGAAGGTCCGCTGCCGCGCATCGCCGATGACGGCCGCCGCCCCATGACCGCCTATGCCGGGCCGGTCCCCGCCAGCGCCAAGGTGAAGATCGCCATCGTCGTCAGTGGTCTCGGTTTGTCGGCCAGCGCCACCCAGTCGGCGCTCGCGGGCCTGCCGTCCGGCGTCACGCTTGGCTTTGCGCCCTATGCCGGCGATGTCGGCGAATGGGTCGCCAAGGCGCGCGCCAAGGGCCACGAAGTGCTGCTGGAAATTCCCATGGAGCCGTTCGATTTCCCCGACAGCGATCCCGGTCCCCACACCCTGCGCTCCGGCCAGGATGAAGATGCCAATATCCAGCGCCTAACCTGGGCCCTGACCCGTTTCACCGGCTATGCCGGCGTCACCAATCTTCTGGGCCAGCGTTTCCTGGGCGACAGCGATGCGCTGGCGCCCACGCTGACCTATCTCAACCGGCGCGGTCTCTATTTCTTCGACAACGGCGCCGCCAGCCAATCGGTGGCGAGCACGGTCAGTGGCCAGGTCGGCCTGCCTGCCGCCGCCGGCACGCCGCTGGACACCATTCCCACCGCGCTGGAGATCGACCGCCATCTGTCGGAACTGGAAGCGACCGCCCGCGCCAATGGCGGCGCGGTCGGTTCGGCCTTCCTTTATCCGGTGTCGCTGGTGCGCATCGCCGCCTGGGCCAAAGGCCTGGAATCGCGGGGCTTTGTGCTGGTGCCGGTTTCGGCCATAGTCGCCCAGCAAAAGAAATAAAAAGCGTTCAGGGAAATGTCTTCCGATCTTCCTTACCGGCCTTGCGTCGGCATCATGCTGTTCAACCAGGACGGCAAGGTTTTCGTCGGCAAGCGCCTCGACCAGACGGTGGAAGCCTGGCAGATGCCCCAGGGCGGCATCGACAAGGGCGAGACTCCGCGCGAGGCCGCGCTGCGCGAGCTGGGCGAGGAAGCCGGCACCGACAAGGCCGAGGTCATCGGCGAGATGGAAGACTGGGTCACCTATGATTTGCCCGAACACCTGATCGGCGTCGCCTTCCACGGCAAGTATAAAGGCCAGCGCCAGAAATGGTTCGCCCTGCGCTTTACCGGCCAGGACAGCGACATCGATCTCGCCGCCCATGAGCCGGAATTTTCCGAGTATCGCTGGGTGAGCCTGGAAGAATTGCCGGGACTTATCGTGCCGTTCAAACGCGAGACCTATCGCGCCGTCATCGCCGCGCTGGGCCAGTTCGCATGAAGGCGGCCCAGAAAACGGCCAAGCCTCCCGTACTCATGATCCATGGCGCTTTCTGCGGGCCCTGGGCGCTGGATGGGCTGAAGGAAAAATTCGAAGCCGCCGGTTACAAGGTTGCCGCGCCTTACCTGCGCTTCCATGACGAAAATCCGCCGTCACTGGCGCTGGGCACCACGGGGCTGGCCGATTATGCCGCCGACCTGCAAGAAGACATCGCCGCGCTGAAAAATGCGCCCATCCTGGTCGGCCATTCCATGGGCGGACTTCTTGCCCAGATGCTGGCGGCGCGCTGCAAGGTCGCCGCCGTGATCGGGCTGGCGCCGTCGGCCCCTTCGGGCGTGCCGCCCACCACCTTGTTCGAGATCGGTGCGGCGCATGCCATGCACCTGCAGCCGGGCTACTGGAACCAGCTGCTGGAGCCCAATCGCGACGTGGCGCTGGCCCATTCGCTCGACAAGCTGCCGCGCGACCTGCGCGGCGCCGTCTATGACCGCCTGATCGCCGAATCCGGCCGCGCCACCTTCGAAGTGATGAACTGGGGCCTGGACATGAGCCGCGCCAGCGAAGTGGACGCCGATGCCGTCACCTGCCCCATGCTGTTCCTCACCGGCAGCGACGACCGCATCAATCCGCCTTCGACGGTCGCGCGCATTGCCGAACGCTATGGTGATCGCGCCACCGCCGAAGTGCTGCCCGGCATGGGTCATTGGCTGATCGGCGAACCGGGCTGGGAAGTGCTGGCGGACAAGGCGCTGGCCTGGCTGAAGGCGCAGAAGCTCTAGCTCTTCGCATCCTTGCGCTTGGCAAAATCCTTCATGAAGGACTGCAGCGTATCCACCGACGCGATCTTGGCCGCCGCCTCGCGGAAAGCCAGGCCGTGCTGGTCCACCGGCGAGGACAGCACCGCGAACAGGTTGGCGTCGGGCGTGTTCTTCATCTTGGGTGCGAAACGCGCGCGCAGCCGTTCCAGGCTGGCTTCGTCGCTGGCCAGCGAATAGGCCACCGTGGCGCGCAGCAGCCCGGCGCGCTCGATGTCGGTCAGTGGTGCCGGATCGGCCTCGCGGCCCGCCAGCATCTCTTCGGCCTTCTGTCCGGCCACCGCCCAGTTGCCGCTTTCCCAATAGATATCGGCGCGCAAGCGCTTGACGTCGGGCGTCTGGTCCACGGCAATCAGGTCCAGGGCATTGTCCCACTGCTTCAGCGCGGCAAAGGCGCGCGCTTCCAGCACCATGCGCTGGTGCATCTCGTCATCGGGCAGGCCGGTGATCTGGGAATCGCGGATGGTGGCCACGGCCTTGTCGGCCTTGTGATCCATCAGGTAGACCGCCGCCAGCCGGGTGGCGACCTGGGCCTTGGCGATGCCGTCCAGCCGCTTGTCCACCTGATAGGCCAACAGGTTTGCGGCCGGCCCCAGAAGATCGACCGCCACCAGCCGGTCCGACATGCGCCGGATCATCTCGTCGCCGTCGGCGCCGATGGGGGTGAGGTCGATATTGTCATAGAACAGCGCCAGCGAATCCACCGGCTTCATCTTGTCGGCGCCGCCCTTCAGGAACAGGTTGACGAAGGCGCCGCGCATGTCGTCCTGCGCCACCCGGGCGGAATCTTCGCCGCTGAAATTCTGGGTGGCGATGCGCAGGGTCTTGAGGCCTTCGCGCCATTTGCTGCCCTGGAAATACAGCCCGGCCAGCTTGCGCAGGGTCTTCAGTTCCAGCTTGTCGCCGCGCCAGCGGAAGCGCAGCTTCTCCAGCTGCTCGATCGCCTGGGCCGTGGTGATGGCATGTCCCGCCAGCGCCGCATTGGTGTGGTGGAACAGCGCATTGGCGGCCAGCTTTTCGTCGCCGCCATTTTCGATCTTCTTGAACAGCGCCGCCGCTTCGCTGAAACGGCTTGCCGCCATGATCCGCGCCCGCGCCAGGTCGGCGGCGAGGGCCTGTTTCCTGTCCAGCTCCCTGGGCAACCGCTGCAGGGCGGCATCGGCGAGATCCAGCCGGTTCAAGCCCAGCGCCGCATCGGCGTCGGCCAGAACGGCATTGGCCTGCCAGTTCGCCGGATAGCGCGCGATCACCGGCCCGGCCTGTTCCAGATGCGCATGGGCGTTCTGCCAGTCTTCCATCCCGGCTTCGGCCAGTCCGCGCCAGAAGGCGGCGTGGCGGTCGGCATCAAAGCCGGCGCCGCCCAATTCGTTGCGGGCTTCGCGATAGCGGCCCATCATGGTTTCCGCCGCCGCCCGCATGGTGGTGAGCTGGGTGTCGCCCACCAGCGCCGGATCGCCCGACTGCACCAGGTTGATCAGTCCCAGCGCCTCGGCGGCAAAGCCGTTGGCGAGATAGAAACGCGCCAGGGTCAGCCGCGCCACCCCAGCCTGGCCGGGTCCCATTCTGGCAGAGGCCTGGGTCAGCTTGCGCTCGGTGGCCAGGAAGCTGCCGGCCGAAGCCACACCCCAATGGGCGAAATCCAGATAGGAAGGACCGTCGCCATAATGGGCCAGCGCGGAAGGCGATTGCGCCACCGGCATCTGGGGCGGCGTCAGGGCCAGGCCGGACGGCCGCGCAATGGTGATGCGGGCCTGCGATACTTCCACTTTCAGGTCGTCGGAATAGGGCGTGATCACCAGGCCGCTGGCGCTGGGCAGGGCCGCGAAGTCGGCGAAATAGCGGGGGCTGAGGATGCCGCGTCCGGGCGCGGCCGGAATTACGGTCAGGACATCGCCGCCCGCGGGATCTGTGATCGCGAAGGCGTGATCGGCCAAAGGCAGCAGGGTGGACAGCGAGGTGCGGCGCGGATCGGACTGGTTGCGGGCAAAGCCGATGCTGACCAAAGCGGGCGCGACATGCGGCGCGATTTCCACCTGCAGGTTGCCGCCGGCTTCACGCGCGGCGATTTCGTAGGCGCCTTTCAGGGTGATGCGCAGGATACCAAGGCCATCGGACGACACCGCCTCCTGCTGCGGTGAGAAATCGCCCAGCGCGGCTTTCAGATTCTTGGAATCGAAGTTGGGCGCATTCTCCAGCACGATCCAGGCGGTGAGGCCGCGCACGAACACGGCGGCCGGAAGCGCACCGGCATTCTTGAAGGTGATGATGGCGCCGTCGCGGGTGCGCTTGCCTTCTGCCGTGGGAAGCATGGGCGCCACCGGAATGCCGGGATCGGCGGGCGCGCCTTCGACAGGTTTCACCTCGGCGGGCTTGGCGTCCGCAACCCTGGTTTCAACCGGCTTGGCTTCAGGCGCTTTTGCGGCAGGCTTGGCGATCGTCTTGGGTGCGAGCTGCGCCACGGTCTGGGCAATCGCCTGTGACTGGGCGCTGCTGACAGTGGCGGGCTTGGGCGCGCCGGCCACCGGCGTCATCTTGCTGACGGTCGGCTTGGCGACGCCGGGCGGGGCATAGGCGGCGCCATCGGTCTTGGGCGCCAGGATGTCCAGCACCACATGGGTGCCGTCCTTGAAATCGTGATAGCCGGAGTCGGAATCGGTGTCGAAATCCACGATGGTGCTGTTGCCATCGATGCGCCAGGCGGCGTTCTTCACCCAGGGCGGCGCGAAGCGCGCGATCACCGAGACATCGGCGCGCACCGGCGTGTTGAACTTGATGGTCATCTTCCCGGCGCCGGGAAAGACCTGGTAGCTGACATCCCTGGGCCAGTCGAACACCAGCCGTGTGAAGTTGGCATAGGAACCGGCACGCAGTTTTATTTCCGGCAGCGCCGCCACGTCCAGCGGCTTGGCCACCGGCTTTGCCGGCGGCGTGAGATCGGGCATCACGCCCGCGAAATTCGGCTCGGCCATGTCCACCACGGCGCGGCCCCCCTGCTGGCTGACATGCAGCTTGACCGGCTGGTTGAGCACAAAGCGCAAGGTCTTGCCGTCGGCATCGGCATGGCCGGAGGCGATGGCGCGGGGCATGGCAGCGACCACGGCGGCGGGATCGATGCTGGCCTTGTCCGAGAAGGTGATGGCCAGCACGCCGCCGGTGGTGGTGGCGCTGACCTTCGAAGCGGTGGTGAAGCTCAGCCGGCCGTAACCGCCCTGGGTGCTGCCGGTGACGCTGTCCGCCCATGCCGGAGCCGTGGCGCAAAGCGCCATGGCCAGGCCGATCGTGCGAGCAATGCGTGTCACCAGAATCCCCTTCTCAGATGGACTATCGCGGGGCGGTGTTAACCTTTGGTAAAGCGTAAATTTATTGTCCGGGCGCCGATTGCGGCGGTACTCAGAGTTTCGGCGGGGGTGCCGGGGCTGCGGCCGGCGTCGCCGCCGGAGCAGCAGCGGCAGGCGCGGCGGCCGGGGCCGTCGCCGGGGCTGACACCGGAGCGACTTTCGGAGCAAGTTTCGGCTGATTTTCCAATGGGTTGGAGGATGCCGTGACCACGGGCTTGGCGCGGGCCTTGCGCTTCACCGGCGCAGCCAGCGGGGCGTCGTCCACCGGGGCGGCAGACGCCACCTGCACCGGCGGCGCAGCGGAGGTCTGGGGGCCCGGGGCGGCGACCGGGGCGGTAACCGGCGCCGAAACGGGCGCGAGCGCGTCGGTGGTCTGGGGCAAGGTGAGCTTGTTCGCCAGCTTCACGGTCAGTGACTTGGCGTTGTCGGCATTCATGTTGGCCAGCACCAGCGCCAGCACATCCGACTTCATGTCATGGGCCACCGGCACCAGCACATCGTCGGGCAGGTTGTTGAAGATGCGCGCGGCATCCTTGGGCTTCATGGTGGAATAGGTCTTCACCAGCGAGGCGACCTGCGCCTTCTGGGCGTCATCGCGCTGCACCAGAAGTGCGGCGATCTGGGCCTGCAGGGTCTTCAGCTGGGAGATCTTGGCGTCCACGCGCTTTTCGGCGGCGGCGATCATGTTGGCCTGGATGAAGAGCTGGCCTTCGCGGGCGTCCAGCTCCTTGCGGCGCTTGCCCAAGGCGTTGATCACATCGACTTCGCTGGCGCTGGCGATCTGGTCGTCCTCGCCGCCGGCAAAGTCCTCATGGGCGGGCTGGGGATCGGCCGTCAGTGAGGCAACCTGTTCGGAGGCCTCGGCATAGGCCGCATGCACCAGGCCCGAGGTGTTCACCACCAGCAGGGCACCGCCGACAATGACGACGGAGGGGAGCAGACGAAGATAGCGGGGCAATTTCATTGGGCGAGGCTTTCGGCGCGCAGGCGGCTCATGATCGAAGACGACGGCAGCGGCATGTCGGGGATTTCGCGGGCCACGCGCGGGGTGGCGGCGGCGCTTTCCATGCGGGCGGCGATGCGATCGCCCGAAGCGGTGAGGACGGAGAGTTCATCAATATGCAGGCGGGCGCGCTTCAGGCGCTCGTCCAGGGTCTGGGCCGCTTCACCGGCCGCCGACTTCAGCGCCCGCAGGCTCGCGCCCGCGCCGGCAATCGCCATGTTCAATTCGCCGATGGTGCGCGACAGGCCTTCCTGGCCCTTGCGCACCGCGGCGAGACGGCGCTCCAGCAGCACGCAATAGCCCAGCGTGAAGGCCAGCAGCACTTCCAGCGCGATTTCCAGATACAGCGTCAGATTGGCGGGAATGGTCATGATGGTGTCTCTTGAAAAGTACGGGTTTTAAAGGGCGCGGGAGGCGTCGGTGCGTTCCACCGCATCGTCGATCCGCACTGCCACATGGGAGCCCACGCGGCCCATGCGGCCAGTCAGCAGCGGCACGCCGCGGCAGCGCATTTCGATCTGCGAATCCGGCGAAGCCCCCAGCATCAACGTCTGGCCGACTTCCAGGTTCATCACCTGGTTCAGGGGCATGGTCTGTTCGTCCAGGATGGCCTCGATGTCGATCTTGGTGGACCAGAGTTCGGTCGCCAGATGGCTTTCCCAGATTGAGTCGCGGCCGAACTTCT
>JAQGLO010000062.1 GCA_028292825.1 Alphaproteobacteria bacterium
GGTTGGGAAGACGGGCGAGCGTGATGACCCGGAAGCCAGGAGACCTGCCTCGCACCGTCGTCTTGGATCCTGCCGGGGTGCGCGGGATGCAGCGGGAGAAACCGCAGCGGCGACAGTGTTGGAGTCGTTTGCTGCGGGGGCCTGAAATCCCTTTTTTTGAAATTCGCGGGCAGGCGGCTCCTGAGCCAGGAGACGTTCATGTTGAAGTCCATATTGTATTCCACCGTCGCGATGGTCGCGATCAGCCCGGCTTTTGCGCAGGCCAATTTCAATGCCGGCGCTGTCGCCGATGAAGGCGTTGTCGTCAGCGCCACGCGCATCGCCACGCCGATCTCGCAGGTCGGTTCCAGCGTCACCGTGGTCACGGCCGCCGATATCGAGGCGCGCCAGAACCGTGACCTGCCCAGCGCGCTGCAGAGCGTGCCGGGCCTTTTCGTGGAACAGACGGGCGGCCTGGGCGGGCCGGTATCGCTGTTCACGCGCGGCACCAATTCCAACCACACCAAGGTGATTGTCGATGGCATCGACATCGCCGATCCCTCCACGCCCAGCAATGCCGCCGACATCGGCAAATTGCTGACCGGCGATATCGCGCGCATCGAAGTCCTGCGCGGCCCGCAATCGGGTCTGTATGGTTCCGACGCCATTGGCGGGGTGATCAATATCGTCACGAAGGCCGGTGACGGGCCGCTGTCCCTGAGCGCCCAGGCCGAAGGCGGCAGCTTCGACACCTTCAACCAGCGTGCCCAGCTCGGCGGCTCAGCCGATGGTTTGCACTACATGCTGACCGTCGATCATGTGCATGCCGGCGCCACGCCGGTAACGCCGCTGTCGCTGCTGGCGCCGGGCGTTAAGCGCAATGACGATCTGTATGACGGCCTGCAGGTTTCAACCAAGCTGGGGTATGACGTCACGGACAATTTCGATCTTGGCTTTGTCGGTCATTACGGCTCCAGCCTGGGCCGGATCACCAATGACGCCTTCAACTTCGTCACCTTTGTGTCGTCGCCGGCGGCAAACCAGACCCGTAACGCCATCCAGCAATATGACAGCCGCGCCACGGCGCACCTGCTGCTGTGGGACGGCCGGCTGGACCAGACGGTGGGCTTCGGCTTCACCGATGCCATCACTTCCAGCCAGGACCCAGACAATGGCTATGTCCTGAGCAAGGGCCAGCGGTTCAAGGCGGATTACCAGGGCAATATCGGCGTCGCGGACGGCGAGACGCTGGTGGTGGGCGCGGAGACCGCGCGGGACAACAACCGGCCGGGCATGTCGTTCGGCTTTCCCACCGGTCCGGCGACCGGCATCACCACCAATGCCGGCTATGGGGAAATCCAGTCGGACTTTGGCGGCGGTCTCTATGACAGCGCCAGTATCCGCTATGACGACAACAGCCGCTTCGGCAACAAGGTGACGTATCACATCGCGCCCGCCTGGCTTATTGCGGATACCGGCACCAAGCTGAAGGCCAGCTTCGGCACCGGCTTCAAGGCCCCGGCGTTGCAGCAGCTGTTCGGTGGTTTCGGCGCCAATCCGCTGCTGAAGCCGGAAACCTCCACCGGCTATGACGCGGGCGTGGAACAGTCGCTGCTCGGCGGCGAACTGACGGGCGGTGCAACCTGGTTCCACAACGACATCAAGAACCTGATCGTCAACGGGCCGGCGCCATTCTTCCTCTTCGGCAATATCGGCCGCGCCCGCACCCAGGGCGTGGAGACTTATGTCTCCTGGAAGGCGACGGATACGCTGAACCTGCGCGCCGACTACACCTATACCGATGCGATTGACGCCACCACGCATCTGGCCCTGGCGCGCCGGCCGCGCAACATGCTGAGCCTGACGGGGGACTGGCAGGCGATGCCAGGCCTGAACCTGGATGCCACCCTGCTGGTGACGGGCCCCCAGGCTGACATCGACCGCGAAAGCGGCGCGCGCCTGAAACTGGGTGGCCACACGGTGCTGGATCTGGCGGCCAGCTACAAGCTGACGGACACATGGTCGATATTCGGGCGGATCGACAACGCGTTCGATGAGACCTATCAAAGTCCCCAAGGCTTCCTGCGCCCCGGCATCGGCGCCACAGCGGGATTGAAGGTCAATCTGTAGATGAAAGCACGGGTTCTGGCCGCCGCCTTGCTGATCACCGCACCGGCGGCGGCCAGACCCATGCATATCATGTCCCTGAAAGTGTGCACCGACGCGCTGTTGCTTGACCTTGTGCCGCCCTCGCGCATTGCGTCGGTGACCTTCCTGGCGCGTGAGAAAGCGGCGCTGAAATACTGGCCGCAGGCGGCGGGCATTCCCGTCAATTACAACACGGCGGAAGAAATTCTGACGACCAAGCCGGACCTGATCCTCACCGATATCTTCACCGCGCCGTCGCTGCGGCCGCTGCTGGCCAGGAGCGGCGCGCGGGTGGTGGAAGTGCCGCCGGCCGAGACCTTTGAACAGATACGCGCCGTGACCCGCATGGTCGCAGCGGCCGTGGGCGAAGAGGCGCGTGGCGAAGCATTGATCACGCGCATGAATGCTGACCTGCATGATATGGCGGTGCATCGCCCGGTGCACGGTCTGACCGTGGCAGGCTGGGGCGGTGGTGGTTACGTGCCGGGCAGCGGCGGGCTGTTCGATGCCATGCTGGCCGAGGTCGGGGCGCACAATGTCGAGACCGGCCCCTTCGGCTATTACGATGTCGAGACCCTGGTCGCGAAAAATCCCGATGCCCTGGTCTATGCCGAGACCTATAGCGGCACCGCCTCGCTGCGCGATGACCAGAACATGCATCCGGCGTTGCTGGCGCGCTATGCGGGCAGGCGGGTGAGCTATGACTCGCTCTATGGCTGCGGCGTGCCGGAAACGGCGCTGGCTGCGAAACGATTGCAGGCGGCGCTGCAGGCGGTGCGGCGATGAAGTTGAACCTGTCGCTGCTGCTTCTGATCGTGCTGGCCTTCGCCGCCTCGCTGCTGGCGGGCCGGGTGTGGTTGCCGCCATCGGCGCTGCTGTCGCCGCATGACTCGCTGCCGGGCCTGATCCTGTTCGATATCCGCCTGCCGCGCACCGTGCTGGCGCTGATGGTGGGGGCGGTGCTGGGATTGTCCGGCGCGGTGCTGCAGGGCTTTACCCGCAATCCGCTGGCCGAGCCGGCGCTGCTGGGCGTCTCCAGCGGCGCGGCGTTGGGCGCCATCATCGCGATCTATTTCGGTCTGGCGGCATTGTCGCCCATCACCGGCCCGCTGATGGGCATGGTGGGCGCGCTGCTGGCTTGCGGGCTCACTTTCGCATTGGGCCGGGGCGGCACCGTGGCGCTGGTGCTGGCGGGTGCGGCGGTGTCGAGTCTCACTGCGGCCGGCATCGCGCTGGCGCTGAACTTCGCGCCCAATCCCTATGCCGCCTACGAGATCATGAGCTGGCTGCTGGGCTCGCTGGCCGACAAGAGCTGGACCCAGGTCGTGCTGGTGCTGCCCTTCGTGCTTGTCGGCGGCGGATTGCTGGCACTGACGGGCCGGGCGCTGGATGCGCTGTCGCTGGGCGAGGCGCAGGCCGCCAGCCTGGGCATCAATCTCACCCGCCTGGCGGCGCTGGTGGTGGCGGGCACGGCGCTGAGCGTGGGCGCGATCACCTCGGTGGTGGGCGCGATCGGCTTTATCGGTTTGGTGGCGCCGCATCTGGTGCGGCCGTTTGTCGGCTATGCGCCGCGCCGGGTGCTGCTGCCGGCGACGCTGGCGGGGGCGCTGCTGCTGCTGTGCGCCGACATCGCGGCGCGGCTGGTGCATACCAATCCCGAATTGCGGCTGGGCGTTTTCACCAGCCTGCTGGGCACGCCCTTCTTCTTCTGGCTGGTGGTGCGCATCCGGAAGGTGGCGCCATGACCATGCTGGCAGCCGAGAATGTCACCGTCAGCCGGGGAGGGCGCACCATCCTGCGCGATGTCTCGCTGCAGGCGCATGCCGGCGAGTTCATCGCCGTGCTGGGTCCTAACGGAGCGGGCAAGTCCACCTTGCTGTCTGTGCTCGCCGGATTGCTGAAGCCGGACAGCGGGCAAGTGCTGCTGGACGCGCGCCCCATTGCCAGGGTTTCGGAGCTGGCGCGGCTGCGCGCCTACCTGCCGCAGAATCCCCACCTGGAATGGCCCATCAGTGTCGAGCGGCTGGTGGCGCTGGGGCTGACGCCGAAGCTGCCCGCGACGGGCGGCTTGCCGGACAGTTACGCGCCGCTCATTACGCGCGCGTTAGAACAGTGCGATCTGCTGGGGAAACGCGACCAGCCCGCCACCACCTTGTCGGGCGGCGAGTTCGCCCGCGCCATGCTGGCCCGCGCCATCGTGGCGGCACCGAAAATCCTGATCGTGGACGAGCCCATCACGGGTCTGGACCCGCGCCATGCGATGGCGTCGATGCGCCTTCTGTCCGATATCGCGCACGGCGGCACCCTGGTGATCGCGTCGCTGCATGATCTCACGCTGGCGGCGCGCCATGCCGCGCGCGTCGTCGTACTTGTGGATGGAGCGGTGGCGGGCGACACGGATTCACTCACAGACGAACTTATCCACAGGGCCTTCGGTGTGCGCAGCATGGCCACCGGACAGGGAGATTCGCGGTCATTCACACTTCTGTCCCCAAGCGAAAAATGACGCCTGTGTGAAAGTATTTCGGCTTGACGGAGTCCCCGAATGGGCCACTAGATGTAGTCGTTCAAGGTGCTTCGGATGCTCTAAGTAGGGGATTCCAGGGAACTCCGGGACTGGTCTGGTGGGGCCGGAATCCGGGGCAAAACCCCCGAAAAACTAAAGGCAAAAACCGGCATGGACGGCCATCGGGCCAGACAGCCGCCGGGGAACTGCCAGCAGACGGCGCCGCCGAACGACGGATTTGAGACTTGTGGGGCGGGGCGTCCCAGGGGGCAGAAAGGAGCGGAACGTGACCCGCGCCAATGTCTTCCGATTCCCCGACGCCCGGACCAAAGGAAGCACTGCAATGTCGGCACTCGGTAAACACGTCCTGGAAGGCGACTTCGACACCGACGGCCAGATGGTCGTCCAGACGCCGCAGGATCATGTGATCGAGCGTTCGGTGGTCGTCACCCGCACGGTCGAGACCAAGGTGATCGAGCCCGCCGCCAAGGTTGAAAAGGCCGCGCCCGTCGCCCAGGACCTGTTCGAGGCCGATCCGCAGGGCGGCCCGCAGCCGCCGCTGCCCTATCCGCTGGCGCCGCGTCCCAAGCCGGCCGACCTGGTGCTGGACCGCGCCCGCGACAACCTTTTGACCCCGTTCGGCAAGGCGACCCTGACCGACCGCTACCTGATGCCGGGCGAGAGCTTCCAGGACATGTTCGCGCGCGTTTCCTGCGCCTATGCCGACGATGTCCAGCACGCCCAGCGGCTGTATGATTACATGAGCCGTCTCTGGTTCATGCCGGCGACCCCGATCCTGTCGAATGGCGGCACCAAGCGCGGCCTGCCGATTTCCTGCTTCCTGAACGACGTGCCGGACTCGCTGGACGGCATCGTGGGCGTGTGGAACGAGAATGTGGCCCTGGCCAGCAATGGCGGCGGCATCGGCACCTATTGGGGCAAGGTCCGCTCCATCGGCGAGAAGGTGAAGACCGGCAAGACCAGTGGCATCATTCCCTTCATCCATGTGATGGATGGCCTGACGCTTGCCATCAGCCAGGGCTCGCTGCGCCGCGGCTCGGCGGCGGTCTATCTCGACATCACCCATCCGGAGATCGAGGAATTCCTGGAGATCCGCAAGGCCTCGGGCGACTTCAACCGCAAGGGCCTGAACCTGCATCACGGCATCAACATCACCGACGAATTCATGGAATGCGTGAAGGAGGGCAAGATGTTCGCCCTGCGCAGCCCCAAGGACCGCGAAGTGATGCGCGAAGTCGATGCCCGCCAGCTCTGGCAGCGCATCCTGGAAACCCGCCTGCAGACCGGCGAGCCCTATATCCTGAACATCGACGCCGTGAACCGGGCCTTGCCCAAGCACCAGCGCGAGCTGGGGCTGAAGGTGAACACCTCCAACCTGTGCAGCGAGATCACCCTGCCGACCGGCATGGACCATGACGGCAAGGAACGCACCGCGGTGTGCTGCCTGTCGTCGCTGAACATCGAGACCTGGGACCAGTGGGCCGAGGAGGAGGGCTTTGTCGAGGACGTGCTGCGCATGCTCGACAATGTGCTCACCAGCTTCATCGAGGAAGCGCCCGACAGCATGCACCGCGCCAAATATTCGGCGCTGCGCGAGCGCTCGGTCGGCCTGGGCGTGATGGGCTTCCACTCCTTTCTGCAGCAAAAGAACATCCCGCTGGAAAGCGCGATGGCCAAGTCGTGGAATCTGCGCATTTTCAAGAAGTTGCGCCGGGAAGCGGATGCAGCGTCTTATCATCTGGCCGAAGAGCGCGGCGCCTGTCTCGATGCGCAGGAAAAGGGCATGAAGGCCCGCTTCAGCCACAAGATCGCGATCGCGCCCACGGCCTCGATCTCGATCATCTGTGGCGGCACCTCGGCCTGTGTCGAGCCGATCCCGGCCAATGTTTACACCCACAAGACGCTGTCCGGCTCCTTCTCGGTCCGCAATCCCTATCTGCAGGCGCTGCTGGAGGCCAAGGGCGAGAACACCGACGCCACCTGGCAGTCCATCGTCGAGCTGGAAGGCTCGGTCGCGCACCTGACCTGCCTGGATGACGAGGAAAAGGCCGTCTACCGCACCGCCTTCGAGATCGACCAGCGCTGGATCATCGAGCTGGCGGCCGACCGCACCCCCTATATCTGCCAGAGCCAGTCGCTGAACCTGTTCTTGCCGGCCGACATCGACAAGTGGGACCTGCACATGCTGCACTGGACGGCGTGGGAGCGCGGCATCAAGAGCCTGTATTACTGCCGCTCCAAGTCCATCAGCCGCGCCGGCTTTGCCGGCCAGCTGGAGAAGAAAGACAAGGGCGCGATCGCCGCCGCCCCTCAGACCGATTATGAAGAGTGCCTCGCATGTCAGTGATGGATATCGGAAAAATCGATCCGCGGACGCTGATCGGCAAGGGCAATATCGGGCTGCTGAACGCCACCGGCACCTATGACATCACCCGCTATCCCTGGGCCTATGACTGCTGGAAGCGCCAGCAGCAGACCCACTGGATGGGCGAGGAAGTGCCGCTGGGCTCGGACATCCGCGACTGGCAGTCGGGTCACATGACCGATTCCGAAAAGGCGCTGCTCACCCAGATTTTCCGCTTCTTCACCCAGTCGGATGTGGAAGTCGGCGACAATTACATGAAGCGCTACATCCCGCTGTTCCAGCCCCTGGAAGTGCAGATGATGATGGCCGCCTTCACCAACATGGAGACGGTGCATATCGACGCCTATGCCCTGCTGCTGAAGACGCTTGGCATGCCCCAGACCGAGTTCGAGGCCTTCCGCGACTACAAGGAAATGAAGGCCAAGGCCGATTACATGCACACCTTCGGCGTGGGCACCTGCGCCGATGTGGCCCGCACCCTGGCGATGTTCGGCGCCTTCACCGAAGGCATGTCGCTGTTCGCCAGCTTCGCCATGCTGATGAATTTCCCCCGCTTCAACAAGATGAACGGCATGGGCCAGATCGTGTCCTGGTCGGTGCGCGATGAGAGCCTGCATTGCGAAGGCATCGTCAAGCTGTATCACACTTGGAACGACGAGACCGGCTGTGTCACCAAATCGGTGCGCGACGATATCCGCGAAGTCGCCTCGACCATGGTCAACCTGGAAGAGAATTTCGTCGATCTGGCCTTCGGCATGGGCGATATCCAGGGCATGACGCCGGGCGATATCAAATCCTATGTCCGCTACATCGCCGACTGGCGCCTGACCCAGCTCAAGCTGGAGCCGGTGTTCGGCAATTTCGAGGCGACCGAGAGCGGCTACAAGCAGCTCAAGGCCCATCCGTTGCCCTGGCTTGTGGAAATCCTGAACGGGGTCGAGCACGCCAACTTCTTCGAACAGCGCGCCACCGAATATTCCAAGGGCGCCTCCAAGGGCTCATGGAACGGCGATGCCGGCGTCTGGTCGCAGTTCGACAAACGCAACAACATCGCCGCAGAATAGCGGCGAGGGTCTTTTGCGCCCTCAGTGCGTCGCGCGTGCTTACGGGCTTCCAGCCCGCTCCGCGCGACGCTCCTGCCGAGGTCACAGAATCCCACGCGGCTGCTAGAGTTGTGAAACCGGATACTGCGCCTCACGCCAGGCCTTCATGCCGCCGTCCAGCGCGGCCGCCTGGGTGAAGCCCAGTTCGCGCAGGGTTGCGGCTGCCAGCGTGGAAATCTGTCCGATCTCGCAATAGGTCAGGATGCGCAGGGTCGGGTCCGGCAATTCTCTGTTCACCCGCAGTTCCAGCTGGCCGCGCGGCAAGTGCTGGGCGCCGGGAATGTGGCCGGCGGCGAAGGCGTCCTTCTCGCGCACATCCAGCAGCACCAGGCCCAGGTCATTGCGCGCTACCCGTTCCGCCAGTTCGGCCATGGATACGAAGGGCACCTGCGCCGAGGCCTGTGCCAGCAGCTGCGCCACGGTCTTGCCGCCGCTCATGTTGGTGCGCAGCGCCTCGGTCAGGTGCGTCGGGGCGTCAAGGTTGAGCTGGTTCATCATGGCGATGAAGTCGGTGCGACTGCGGGCCTGAAGCCGGGGATTGTCCGCGATCTCGGCGGCGATGGTGGTATGCGCGCGGCCTTTATAGTCATGCGCCGGAAAGACCTTCAATGCGCCATCCAGCTTCAGCAGGCGATGGAACAGGCTGTCATATAGCGCATCGGGATCGCCGGTGGGCAGGTCGGTGCGGCCGGTGCCGCCGATCAGCAAGGTGTCGCCGGTGAAGACGCGGTCTTCCACCAGCACGCACAGGGAATCGCGGGTATGGCCGGGGGTGTGCAGCGCCTCCAGTCGCATCTGGCCGACTTTCAGGATCTCGCCGTCGCCCAGCCGGAACTGTGCATGGGGCGCCGGCGAAAAACGGTGCGCCACCACCGGCACGCCCAGGCTTTCTCCCAGTTCGCGCGCGGCGGAGAAATGGTCGGCATGGGTGTGGGTGTCCAGCACATAGCGGATGCGCAGGCCCTCGCGTGCCGCCAGCCCCAGATAGCGGTCCGACTGCTGCTGGTGCGGATCGATCAGGATGGCGCTGCGGGTCTCCTCGCAGCCCAGGAGATAGGATTGGCAGCCCCCGGTGGCGACCTGTTCGAAGATCATCCCATGCCCCAAAATGAAAACCAGTATGCCGCAGGGACGGGGAGGCGGCTATCCGCAAGGCGCGCATGGTGTGCACGGACCATTGGGAGAATC
The DNA here is from genome assembly GCA_028292825.1 of Alphaproteobacteria bacterium. Classification (GTDB taxonomy): domain Bacteria; phylum Pseudomonadota; class Alphaproteobacteria; order Micropepsales; family Micropepsaceae; genus Rhizomicrobium. The sequence goes on from JAQGLO010000062.1 coordinate 9,311, forward strand.
GCGGGAGGCTTGAGCCGGCTGCGTCGGGACCATGTCGCCCCTGACAATATGTCGTGCCCATTATGCGGGCTGTATGCATATTTTTAGGGCTTCGTCCCGGCGAATTTTGCAGGGGTGTGCGCATTTTACCTGCAAAATTGTCCGGTTGCAGGCTGGCCATGTTGCCATTGTGCGCTGCAACGCGTAGCATCCATTTGGCTTTTTAGGGGACTGATAATTAATGCGCTCTCTCATCTCTTCGTTCGCGGCTGCCGCTTTTGCCACTGTCGTACTGACTGCGCCCGCCCTTGCGGATAACTCCGGCGCGTTGCCGATGGGCAAGCCCGCTGGCGTCCAGCGGGCCCAGCTTGAGGCCGGCAGCTTCATCTGGATCGGCTTGGCCGTGGCGATTGCCGCTGCCGCTTCGCTCGCGGCGTCGAGTGGGCTGGATCACCCCGCCTCTCCCGTCACACCGCCGGTCACCACGACCACGACCACGACCACAACTTCGCCGTAACTGCGGGCGTGTTGTCGATGATTGTCCGGGCCAGCTAACGCTGGTCCGGATTAGTCATGTTTGGACGGTGCGCGCCCAGTGTGCCGGGCTAGCCCTGACGCAGCAGCGTCCGGAAGGCGCGGTCATTCTTCAGGACATATTCGCGCCGCATCGCGCCTTTCCGCGTGCGGTGCTTCTCGGCATAGACCAGCGCCCAGGTCCGGCCCCGGGTGGTCTTGGCGCCTTTCGGGGCGCCGTTATGTTCGGCCAGGCGACGGTCCAGGTCGAGCGTCCAGCCGACATAAGTGATTGTCCGGCCATCCGGACTGCGTGACGCCAGCACATAGACGAACGAAGGCATCGCGGTCCTTAGGTATTGCGCCGCCGGCGGCCGCTTCTTGTCCTGCGATTTGCGCAGGGCTGTCCAATACAAAAATACGGCTTGCCGGGCATGCCGCGCGGGGCTATATGCTTGCCGAAGCAAGTATTGTCCGGGCAATAATTGTCCGCACACGGGGTTTTCATGAAGCCGTATTACACCGAAAAGAATTACGCCATGCGCAATTCGGTGGGCTATCTGATGCGCATCTGCACCAACCGGCTGCTGCCGCAGATGGAAGCCATGTTCCAGGACGAGGAACTGACCTTCTCGCAATGGACCACGCTGGTGG
>JAQGLO010000157.1 GCA_028292825.1 Alphaproteobacteria bacterium
CCATGACCTATTCCAAGTTCACCGAGCAGGTGATCGCGGACCAAGTCAAGAAAGTCACCTTCCAGGGCGACGCGGTGAAGGGCGAACTGGTGAGCGGCACGCAGTTCACCACCATCGTCCCCAACAATGATGCCACCCTGTGGCCCACCCTGAAGGCCCACAAGGTCGACACCGCTGTCTCGCCCGCCGATGACGGCATGCCGAGCCTGCTGGCCATCTTCATCAACTGGTTCCCCATGCTGCTGATCTTCGGCGTCTGGGTCTTCTTCCTGCGCCAGATGCAGTCGGGCGGCGGCAAGGCGATGGGCTTCGGCAAATCGCGCGCCAAGCTTTTGACCGAGCGCCAGGGCCGCGTCACGTTTGAAGACGTTGCCGGCGTGGACGAAGCCAAGGACGACCTGAAGGAAATCGTGGATTTCCTGCGCGACCCGCAGAAATTCCAGCGCTTGGGCGGCCGCATTCCCAAGGGCGTGCTGCTGGTCGGCCCGCCGGGCACCGGCAAGACGCTGCTGGCGCGCGCCATCGCGGGCGAGGCCAATGTGCCCTTCTTCACCATATCGGGCTCCGACTTCGTGGAAATGTTCGTGGGCGTCGGCGCCAGCCGCGTGCGCGACATGTTCGAGCAGGCCAAGAAGAACAGCCCCTGCATCGTCTTCATCGATGAAATCGACGCTGTCGGCCGCCATCGCGGCGCCGGCCTCGGCGGCGGCAATGACGAGCGCGAACAGACCCTTAACCAGCTGCTGGTGGAGATGGACGGCTTCGAAGCCAATGAATCCGTCATCCTGATCGCCGCCACCAACCGTCCCGACGTGCTGGACCCGGCGCTGCTGCGTCCCGGCCGTTTTGACCGTCACGTCGTGGTGCCGAACCCGGACCTGGCCGGCCGCGAGAAGATCCTGCGCGTCCATCTGCGCAAGGTGCCGCTGGCCCCCGATGTCGACCCGCGCACCATCGCGCGCGGCACGCCCGGCTTCAGTGGCGCCGATCTGGCCAACCTGGTGAACGAGGGCGCGCTGCTGGCCGCCCGCCGCGGCAAGCGCGTCGTCACCATGAGCGAACTGGAAGACGCCAAGGACAAGGTGATGATGGGTGCGGAACGCCGCTCCATGGCCATGAGCGACGAAGAGAAGAAGCTCACTGCCTATCACGAAGCCGGCCATGCCCTGATCGCCATCACGGTGGAAGGCAGCGATCCGATCCACAAGGCCACCATCATCCCGCGCGGTCGTGCGCTGGGCATGGTGATGCGCCTGCCGGAACGCGACGCCCTGTCGCTGACCCGCCAGAAGATGCTGGCGGACCTTGCGGTGGCTTTTGGTGGTCGTCTGGCGGAAGAGATCGTCTTCGGTCACGACAAGGTCACCACCGGCGCCCAGAGCGACATCGAGCAGGCCACCCGCATGGCCCGCGCCATGGTCACCCGCTTCGGCATGTCCGACAAGCTGGGCCCGATTGCCTATGCCGAGAACCAGGAGGAAGTGTTCCTGGGCCACAGCGTGTCGCGCACCCAGAACATCTCCGAAGCCACGGCCCAGACGATTGACGCGGAAATCCACCGCATCATCGACGAAGCCTATCAGCGCGCCAAGGAAATCCTGGTCAGCCGCCAGAGCGACCTGAATGTGCTGGCGCGCGGGCTGCTGGAATATGAAACCCTGACCGGCGACGAGATCATCGCGCTGCTGAAGGGTATTCCCCCGGTGCGCACGCCCTACGAAGACCCGGTGCTGCCGACTCGCGGCGAAGGCACGTCGGTGCCGGTGGCCGGCAAGCCCCGTCCGTCCGGCCCCGGCCCGATCATCAGCCCGGAGCCGCAGCCGCGGTAATGGCAAATTGATACGATTTAAAAGGGCGGCCTTGTGCCGCCCTTTTCTTTTGTGCCTCCGCCGCTATGGTCCGGCCTCATGCACCGCCCGCCGCACATCCTCAACGCCTCCACCAACCTCCTGGGCATCTGCTTCATCATCATTACGGGGCTCAAGCTGGCGTCCGCCAATGCCCGCTCCTATGCCGATGAAGTGGCCTGGGTGGCGGCGCTGCTGCTGTTCACCAGCACGCTGACCGCCTATCTGGCGATCCGCAACCAGGGCGCGCGCACATGGCAGACCCAGATCGCGGACAAGGCCTTTCTCGGCGGCGTCACGGCGCTGGCGCTGTCGATTGTGATCGCGGCGATCTATCTGTGAAGATCTTTGGCATCCTCAACATCACCACCGACAGCTTTTCCGACGGCGGGAACTATCTGAATGCCGGTGCGGCGCTGTTTCACGCCCAGGCCATGGCGCAGTCCGGCGCGGACGTCATCGATATCGGTGCGGCATCGTCCAACCCGGACTCGCAGGCCGTCGCGCCTGATGTAGAAATCGCGCGGCTCGCGGCGGTTGTGCCGGACTTGAAATCGAAGGGCTTGCCGCTTTCCATCGACAGCTTCTCGACCGACGTGCAGCGCTGGGCCTTGGGGCAGGGCGTAGACTACCTCAACGACATTCACGGCTTTGCCGACGCCGCGCTGTATCCCGATCTGGTGGCGTCAAACGCAAAGCTGATCGTGATGCACATGGTTCAGGAACGCGGGGTCGCCGTGCGCACCGAAGTCCCGCCAGCCGAAATCTTCGACCGCGTCTGCGCCTTCTTCGACACGCGCATCGCGACGCTGACCGATGCCGGCATCGCGCGAGACCGCCTGATCCTGGACCCCGGCATGGGCCAGTTCCTCGGCACCGATCCCGAAAATTCCCTGATCCTGCTGCGCCGCCTGCCCGAACTGAAAGCGCGCTACGGCCTGCCTCTTTTGGTCTCGGTCTCCCGCAAGGGCTTCCTGCGCAAACTCGTCAACCGCCCCGCGCTGGAAGCCGGCCCCGCCAGCCTGGCCGCCGAACTGTTCGCCGAGGCCCAGGGCGCGGACCATATCCGCACCCATGCCCCAGGGGCGTTGCGTGACGGGCTCAAGGTATTGAAGGAAATCGGGAAAAGCCGTTAACCTTCCGCAACCGGATTGTGTTAAAATCCCCGGCCTGATCCAGGACTTTTCCATGACCCGCAAATATTTCGGCACCGACGGCATCCGCGGCCGCGTCAACACCGCCAAGCTCACGCCCGAAGTGGCGATGAAGGCCGGCATGGCGGCCGGGCGCATCTTCACCCGCGGCGAGCATCGCCACCGGGTGGTGATCGGCAAGGACACCCGCCTGTCGGGGTACATGATCGAAAGCGCCCTGGTGTCGGGCTTCACCGCCGTGGGCATGGACGTGTTCCAGTTCGGCCCGCTGCCCACTCCCGCCGTCGCCATGCTGACCCGCAGCTTGCGCGCCGACCTGGGCGTGATGATCACCGCCTCGCACAATCCATTCGAGGATAACGGCATCAAGTTCTTCGGTCCCGACGGCCAGAAGCTGTCCGACGATGTGGAAATGGAAATTGAACAGCTGATGGATGCCGGCCTGGCCCAGGGCCTCGCGCCGTCGGAACGCATCGGCCGCGCCAAGCGCATCGATGACAGCCAGGCGCGCTACATCGAATTCGCCAAGCGCACCTTCCCGCGCAATCTCAGGCTTGAGGGCCTGCGCATCGTGATCGATTGCGCCCATGGCGCCGCCTACAAGGTCGCGCCCGAAGTGCTGTGGGAACTGGGCGCCGACATCGTGCCCCTGGGCGTGACGCCCGACGGCACCAACATCAACCTGGACTGCGGCAGCACCGCGCCCCAGGCCATGTGCAACAAGGTGCGCGAGATGCGCGCCGATTTCGGCATCGCGCTGGACGGCGACGCCGACCGGGTGGTGATGGCCGACGAAAAGGGCAACATCATCGATGGCGACCAGATCCTGGCCCTGATCGCCAAAAGCTGGTCCAGGAACGACAAGCTCAAGGGCGGCGGCGTGGTCGGCACGGTCATGTCCAATGCCGGGCTGGACCGGTATTTGAAGACCCTGGACCTGTCGCTGGCGCGCAGTGCGGTCGGCGACCGCTATGTGCTGGAGGAAATGGCCAAGGGCGGCTTCAATGTCGGCGGCGAACAGTCCGGCCACATCATCCTGTCGGATTTCTCCACCACCGGCGACGGCCTGATCGCGGCGCTGCAGGTGCTGGCGGTGCTGGCGCAGGAAGACAAGACCGCCTCCGAGGCGGCGCATCTGTATAATCCGTTGCCGCAGGTTCTGGAGAATGTGCGCTACAAGAAGGGCTCGCCGCTGGACGATGCCCGCGTGCAATCTTCCATCGACGATGGCAATGCGAAACTGGGCGCGTCCGGCCGCATCCTGGTGCGCAAGTCGGGCACCGAGCCGCTGATCCGCGTCATGGCGGAAGGCGATGACGAAAAGCTGGTGCGCGCCGTGGTGCGTCAGATCGCCAGCGCCATCGAGGAAGTCGCCGCCTGATGAAACGCCTGCTGGTGATTGCCGGATCGGATTCGTCCGGCGGCGCCGGCATCCAGGCCGACCTCAAGACCGCGCAGACCTTTGGCGTCTATGCCCAGACCGCGATCACCGCCGTCACGGTGCAGGACACGCACAAGGTTTATTCCGTCAATCCGGTTTCGCCGCAGGTCGTGCGCGCCCAGATCGATGCTGCGCTGGGCGATATCGGCGCCGACGCCATCAAGATCGGCATGCTGGGCAACGCCGCCATCGCCGCCGCCGTGGCCGATGCGCTGGACGGCAACGACATTCCCCTGGTGCTGGACACCGTGATCCTGTCCAGCAGCGGCATGCCTTTGCTGGATGACGAAGGCATTGTCATCCTCAAGAAACGCCTGATCCCGCGCGCCGCGCTGGTGACGCCGAATTTTCCCGAATGCGAGGCGCTGACCGGCATGCCGCCCGCCGGCGAGCACCGCCTGCGCAACGCCGCCATGGTGTTCAAGCTGCTGGGCGCCGGGCATGTGCTGTTCAAGGGCGGGCATGGCGAAGGCAACACGGTTCGCGACGTGTTGTGGAGCAATGACGATTTCACCAGCTTCGACGCCCCGCGCCAGGATAGCCGCCACACCCATGGCACCGGCTGCACCCTGGCCACGGCCATCGCCTGCGGCCTGGCCCAGGGCTACGCGCTGCCGGATGCGGTCAGCCGCGCCCATGCTTATGTGCAGAATGCGATCCGCACCGCGCCCGGCCTGGGCGGCGGTTCAGGTCCGCTGGGGCACGACTAGCGCCCGCGCGCGACAGCAACTTCGCGGCGAAAATCGATTGCCGCGGATTCGCTGCCGGTGATATGCACGCCCGCCGGGCCACCCACGATGACCACCGGAGTCTGGAAAGCACGGATGCCGCGCGCCAGGTTGAAATTGGCGATGATGCGGTCGGAAATCTCCGGGGCCTGCATGTCCTTCCTAAGCCGCGTCACGTCCAGCCCGACCGACTTCGCGACGTCAAAGATATCGGCCACCGTGACATTGCCTTCAAACCGCATCAGGGCCTCGTGGAAGGCGCGATATTTCCCCTGGCGCATGGCAGCCAGCGCGGCGCGGGTGCCGACCAGCGAAGCGGGCGTCAGGATGGGATATTCCACCATCACCAGCTTCACCTTGCGGTCGACCTTCAGCAGCGCTTCCAGCCTGGGCTCCATCGCCTTGCAATAGGGGCAGTTGTAATCAGAGAATTCGACGATGGTGACGTCGGCCCCGGAGCCATTGGAGACGTTGCCGATCACCGGCAGGGCCGGGTCCTGCGCCAGCGCCGTCCAGCGCGAGGCAATGCGCTGGTCGACATCGGCACGGCGGGCGGCCTCCGCCCGCGCGGCATAGGCCAGCTCGCCGGGCTGGGCAGCGGCGGCGGTGCCCAGCATCACCAAAGCCGCGAGAGCATGCCGAATGGAAATCATGGTCACCGGTCCACGAATGGATCGCTGACCATGATGGTGTCGTCGCGGTCGGGGCTGGTGGACAGCAGCGCCACCGGCGCGCCGATCAGTTCTTCCACCCGCTTGACGTATTTGATCGCCTGGGCGGGAAGCTGGGCCCAGCTGCGGGCGCCGGCGGTGGTTTCGTGCCAGCCTTCGAAGGTCTCGTAGATAGGCTTCAGGCGGGCCTGCTGGTTGGCGTCGGCGGGCAGGTAATCCAGCGTCTCGCCGTCCAGTTCATAGGCGACACAGACCTTGATCTCGTCAAAGCCGTCCAGCACATCCAGCTTGGTCAGGGTGATGCCATCGACGCCGCCGGTGATGCAGGTCTGGCGTACCAGCACGGCGTCGAACCAGCCGCAGCGGCGCTTGCGGCCCGTCACGGTGCCGAATTCATGGCCGCGCTCGCCCAGCTTTTCACCGGTGGCGTCCTTCAGCTCGGTGGGGAAGGGGCCTTCGCCGACGCGGGTGGTGTAGCTCTTGACGATGCCCAGCACGGTGCCAATGGCGCGCGGCGACACGCCGGCGCCCGCCGCCGCCTGGCCCGCCACGGTGTTGGACGAGGTGACGAAGGGATAGGTGCCGTGGTCGATATCCAGCAGCACCGCTTGGGCGCCTTCGAACAGGATGCGCTTGCCGGCCTTGCGGGCGGCGTCCAGTTCGCGCCACGACGAGCCCAGATAGGGCACGATCTTCGGCGCGATTTCAGTCAGCGTCTTCAGCAGCGCCGCCGCATCGACTTCCGCCGCGCCGAAACCCTTGCGCAGCACATTGTGATGCGCCAGCAGCCGCTCGATCTTGCCGGGCAGCGAGGCGGGGTCTTTCAGATCGATGGCGCGCAAGGCGCGGCGGCCGACCTTGTCTTCGTAGGTCGGGCCGATGCCGCGCTTGGTGGTGCCGATCTTCTGGCTGGAGGCATCCTCGCGCAGGGCGTCCAGCTCGCGGTGCAGCGGCAGCACCAGGCAGGCATTCTCCGCCAGCACCAGCACCTCGGGCGTGACGCTGATTCCGGCGGCGCCGACCTTGGCGATTTCCTCTAGCAGGGACCAGGGGTCCACCACCACGCCATTGCCGATGATGGAGCGCTTGCCCTGCACCACACCCGACGGCAGCAGCGACAGTTTATAGGTCTTGTCGCCCACCACGATGGTGTGCCCGGCATTGTTGCCGCCCTGGAAGCGCACCACCATGTCGGCGCGGTTCGCCAGCCAGTCGATGATCTTGCCTTTGCCTTCGTCGCCCCACTGGGCGCCGATCACCGTCACATTGGCCATGTCGCTGTTATCCGTACCTGATGCTCAACCCGCAGGGAGCGGGCACGGTGGCGGCTTATAGCAGGGTGCGGGGCATGTGTAAGGGCAAAGGTGCCGCATCCTGTGGATGCGGCACCTTCAGGCCCGATTCTTCAGTAAAAGACGCCGTATTCGACGGTGATGATTTCCCCGGAATCGCGGTCGACCAGCAGGGCATCGCTGCCGTTGCGGACCCAGACCGCGCCATAGGGCGGCGGCGGCAGGTCGTAATCGTCATAGCTGGTCAGCCAGTAGTTCTGCGACCAGAACAGGCTGGGCAGGATGTCGCCAAAGGCCCAGCGGCGGTCATACCAGCCGGCGGGGCGGCGATAGCTGGGGGCGCGGAAACGGCGCTGGGCGTTGAAGCTGCGATGGAAGTCGCGGAAGTTGCTGTAGTCGTGGCGCGAGCCGCCATAGCCGGGGCGATTGGCATAGCCGTTGTTGCCATAGCCGTTATTGCCGGGGCGGTTGCCGAAGCCATTGTTGCCCGGCCGATTGTCATTGCCGCGCCAGTTGCCGCGATTGTCGCCCCGATCATTGCGGTCGGCATTCTGGCCGCGACCATCGCGGTTGCCGCCAAAGCCATTGCCACGCGACTGCGCGGACGGTGCTGCGGCTTGCGGTGCAGGCTGGGCCGCGGGTGCTGCGCCGCCGCGATTGCCGCGATCACCACCGCGCGCGCCACGATCACCACGATCACCGCCACCGCGATTCTGCGGCGCGGCGGCCGGTGCGGCCTGGGGGGCTGCGGGTGCGGCCTGCGGGGCCGGCTGGGGTGTGCCCATCATCGCCTTGCCGCGCGTGCCGGGTCCTTCAGGCTGTGCCAGGGCCGGGATGGCCAGCAAGGCCAATGCGGCGGATGCGATCAGTAGTTTGCGCATGGTAATGTTTCCTGAATATGGCGGTGCTGTAACCCGTAATCGCAGGTTAAGTTCCCTTATCCATCACCCGATTCTATGGTCCGGCATGAGCGAAATTTCCTTGAGGCCCGCAAACCCCGCAGATGCGGCTCTGATTCTCGATTTGCTGCGCGAGCTGGCGGAGTATGAGAAGCTGCTGGACAATTTTCACCTGACCGAAGCGATCATTTCTCGCGACATGCTGGGGCCTGAAGCCGTGTGCAAGTGCGATATCCTTTTTGTCGGCGGCGAACCGGCCGGCATCACCACCTGGTTCTGGATCTACAAAAGCTTTCGCGCCGCGCGCGGCATCTTCCTGGAAGACCTGTATGTGCGGCCGGAGTTTCGCGGCCGCAAGCTGGGCAAGCTGCTGCTGGCAAACCTGGCCAGGCGCGCGCATGCGGCCGATGGCTATGTCGAATGGCAGGTGCTGGACTGGAACACGCCCTCGATTGATTTCTACGCGGGGATAGGCGCCGAACTGAAGCCGGAATGGATCACCTGCCGGCTGGACCATGGCGCATTGGCGGAGATGGCATCGTGAGCGATATTACCCTGGTGGTGGCGGCGGCGGAGAATGGTGTCATCGGCGACAATGGCGCCATCCCGTGGCGCATCTCTGACGATCTCAAGCGCTTCAAGGCGCTGACCATGGGCTATCCCATCGTGATGGGCCGCAAGACCTGGGACTCGCTGCCCAAGAAACCCTTGCCCGGCCGCACCAATATCGTGGTGACGCGGCAGGCGGACTGGACCGCCGAGGGTGCGGTGACAGCGCATTCGCTGGAGGAGGCGCTGGCGAAAGCGGGCGAGGCCGACGAAATCTTCGTGATCGGCGGCGCCGAGATCTATGCCGCGGCCATGCCACTGGCGACCTGCATCGAGCTCACCGAAGTCCATGCCGAGTTCGACGGCGATGCCGTGCTGCCGCCGCTGGAAGGCGAATGGGACGAGACCGAACGCGAAGGCCACCAGACGGAAGACGGGCTGTACTACAGCTTCGTCACCCTGGAGCGCGTCACTCAATAATAATTTTCGGCGCGGGCTTCGACGCGGTTTCCAGCGACGCCGCCACCTTCTTCGCCAGCTCCAGGAACGCCAGCGCTTCCGGTCCGTCCGGCGCACTGACGCTGACCGGCGTTCCGGCATCCGAAGTCTCGCGGATGCGTGGCACCAGCGGGATTTCGCCCAGGAACGGCGCCCCCAGCGTGGCGGCGGTTTCGCGCGCGCCGCCATGGCCGAAGATGTGATGTTCGTGGCCGCAATTGCTGCAGACAAACACGCTCATGTTTTCCACCAGCCCCAGGATCGGCACATGGGTCTTCTGGAACATGGAGATGCCCTTGCGCGCATCGATCAGCGCAATGTCCTGCGGCGTGGAGACGATCACAGCGCCCTTCAGCGGCACGCGCTGGGCGATGGTGAGCTGGGCGTCGCCGGTGCCCGGCGGCATGTCCAGCACCAGCACGTCGAGCGGCGCCCACTGCACATCCTGCAGCATCTGGGTCAGGGCCGACTGCACCATCGGGCCGCGCCAGATCATCGCCTGGTCTTCCTCGACCAGGAAGCCGATGCTCATGGTCTTGATGCCATGCTTGGTGATGGGCACCAGCTTCTTGCCGTCGCTTTCCGGTTTCTCGGTGATGCCCATCAGGCGCGGCAGCGACGGGCCATAGATGTCCGCGTCCAGCAACCCGACTTTCAGGCCCAGCCGCGACAGGCTCAATGCCAGGTTGACTGCGACGGTGGACTTGCCCACGCCGCCCTTGCCGCTGGCCACGGCGATGATCGCGGCGACGCCGGGAAGGCCGGCCGGTGCGGGCGGCGCTTGGCGCGCGACGGCAGGCTTGGGGGCAGGAGCGTGCGCGTGGGAATGCGCATGCCCGGCATGGTCGTCATGGGCGTGCCCATGCTCCTCATGCGCGGTCAGTACGGCGGTGACGGACTTCACGCCCTTCACCCCCAGCACCATGGCTTCGCAGATCTTGCGCAGGGGTTCGGACTGCGGCGCGCGTTCCGGCGCCACTTCCAGCACAAAGCCGACATGGCCGTCCTTCACCACCAGGCCCTGGATCATGTCCTGCTGCACCACGGTGCGGCCGCTGACGGGGTCCACCACCTGGTCCAGCGCCTTCAATACGT
>JAQGLO010000219.1 GCA_028292825.1 Alphaproteobacteria bacterium
TCTCGACCAGGACGTCATGGACGATCTTGATGACCTGCTGGCCGGGCGAGACCGAGCGGATGACGCTTTCGCCGATGGCGCGCGGGCGCACCTTTTCGATGAAGTCCTTGACCACCGGCAGGGCCACGTCGGCCTCCACCAAGGCGGTGCGCACCTCGGCCAAGGCGGCATCGACATCGGCTTCGGACAAGGCGCCACGGCCCCGAAGCTTGTCGAAGACGCCGGTCAGGCGGGACTGTAAGGACTCAAACAATCAATTGCTCCAGGCACTTATCCAACGCATTACGCCCCAGGGGGCGCGACGCGCTGCCTGGGGGCGATCCCCCGCGCCAGGCAGGGGACCGGAAAACCTTGGGCTTTCCGGAACTGGCGCGGGTTTTAGGCTCCGCGCCATGGTCTGTCAAACGTGCACAACCGTACCAAGTCCGAATTGGCGTTGCCGCTGTCCACCCCGGTATATCATGCCGTCTTTCCCCAGGTGCCATTTGCTCTCGCCCGCCATGCCCCATGAATTTCAGGCCGATATAGATGCCATCGCCGCCATTCCGGCGGTTCCTCGCATTCTGGAAGTGATCTGCCGCACCACCGGCATGCGCTTTGCCGCCATCGCCCGCGTCACCGACGAACGCTGGGTCTGCTGCGCCTCCAAGGATGATCTCGCCTTCGGCCTGGTGCCGGGCAGCGAGCTGTGGCTGGAAACCACCATCTGCGAGGAGATCCGCGGCAGCCGGGTCGGCGTCGCCATCGACCATGTCGCCGAGAACCCGGAATTCCGCGACCATCCCACCCCGGCCATGTACGGCTTCCAGAGCTATATCTCGATGCCGATCACGCTGGCCGATGGCAGCTTCTATGGCACGCTGTGTTCCATCGATCCCCATCCCAACACCCTGAACAATCCCACCGTCACCGGCATGTTCAAGCTGTTCGCGGAGCTGATCGCCTTCCATCTCGACGCCCACCACAAGCTGGCCCAGGCCGAGCGCGACCATGCCCGCAGGAGCGAGCGCTTCAAGGCAGGTCTTGGCCATGACATGCGCAACGCCCTGGCCGCGATCGAAGCCGGCACGCGGCTGCTGGCCAAGACGCCGCTGAACGAACGCGGCGCCCTGATCGTGCGCGAGATGCAGGCCAGCGCCGAGAAGCTGGCGCAGCAGGTGGCGGAAGCCACCAAGGATTGACAGGCCGCAAGGCTGCTTCATGCTCCCGGCAAAAATCACGGGAGGATTTGATGCAGCACCTCAATCGCCGCCTGATGCTGGCGGGCGCCGCCAGCACGATCCCGGCACTGGCGCGCGCCGCCGATGTGAAAGCCGCACTGGGCACGCCGCGCTCGGTCATCAGCGAGCCGCCGCGCGATTTCTCGCCGGGCGCGCCGCCCGCCTTCTCGCCCGATCCCGATGTGCTGCGCATCGAACCCCAGTTCGGCAGCCTGCTGATCGGCCAGGAAGTGATCCGGCGCCTGCATACCGGGCTTCATCTTGCCGAAGGTCCCGCCTGGAGCAGCAACGGGATGTACGCCATCTTCAGCGACGTGAAGAACGACACCCTGTACCGCTACATCTGGGAAACCCGCCAGGTTACGGCGTTCCGCAAGCCCAGCTATTCCACCAACGGCAACACGTTCGACTTCCAGGGCCGCCAGATTTCCACCCAGGATTATTTCCGCCGCGTGGTGCGCTGGGAGATCGACGGCGCCTTGACCATCATCGCCGACAGCTATGACGGCAAGCCGCTGAACTCGCCCAACGATGTGGCGCCGCACCGCGACGGCAGCATCTGGTTCACCGATCCGCAATATGGCGGCAACCTGGCCGAGGGCCATCCCGATGACGGCGACGGCCCGATGAATGCGGGCGGGGTGCGCGATCCATCGGTGGGCAATACCGGCGTCGGCATCCAGAAGGCCGGAGCGATGCACCAGCAATTGCCAATGAATGTCTATCGCGTCGACCCGTCGGGAAAGATCGACGTGGCGGTGCCGTTCGAGAAAGGCCTGGCGCCCAACGGCATCTGCTTCTCGCCCGATTACACAAAGGTCTATGTCATCCGCGGCAGCGGCATCACGGTGGGCGACATCGCCGGCACCAGGGTCACCAACCTGCGCCAATTCACCGACTGCATGGTGGACGGCATCAAGTGCGGCCCCGACGGCATGCGCGCCGACCGCGCCGGCAACATCTGGTGCAGCAGCGCCTCGGTGCTGGGCTATGCCGGCGTCACGGTGTGGAATCCGGACGGCAAACTGATCGGCCGCATCCGGTTGCCGGAGCCCTGCGCCAATCTCTGCTTCGCCGGCCCCAAGCGCGACCACCTGTTCATGACCGCGACCCAGTCGATCTACATGCTGCGGCTGAACATCCAAGGGGCGGCGCCGGGGTGATTGTTCGCATTTGCGGAAATTCGAAAACGTTGACAGCCCGGCGCAGTCAGGTTCCCCTTCCTCCCAACAAAAACACCGCTGGGAGACTTTCATGACCGATATTCTGTCACGCCGCCTGATGCTGGCCGGCGCCGCCGCGAGCCTGCCGACACTGGCCTTCGCTGCCGACAAGGCGCAGTTCGCGCCGCAGAGCTCCATTCTCAATGGCCGCACCTATGGCCCCGATGCGCCGCCCAACATCTATCCCGATCCCGACATTCTGATCCTGGACCCCAGCGCCAACGACATCTTCATCGGCCATTCCTCCATCAAGCGGGTGAAGACCGGTTTCCAGTGGGCCGAAGGCCCGGCCTGGTCGGGCGAAGGCCAGTATGTGGTGTTCAGCGATGTCTCGGCCGACATCCAGTACCGCTATCTGTGGGAGACCGGCGAGATCAGCGCCTTCCGCCAGCAGAGCTTCAACTCCAACGGCAACACCTTCGACTATGAAGGCCGCCAGATCAGCGCCCAGCATTACCTGCGCCGCGTCGTACGCTGGGAGCATGACGGCTCCATGACCGTGATTGCCGACAGCTATAACGGCCAGCCGCTGAACTCGCCCAACGACATCGCCGTGCACAAGGACGGTTCGATCTGGTTCACCGATCCCTACTACGGGGCACAGCTGGCCGAAGGCCATCCCGATCCGGGCAATGCCATCTTCAATCCCGGCGGCTGGGCCAATCCGAACATCGGCAATGGCAGTGCCGGCATCATCGGTTCGCAGAAGCAGGTGCGCCCGCCCTGCATCTATCGCGTCGATACCAGCGGCAAGATCGAGGTGATGCTGGAAGGCAAGCTGGGGCTGGTGCCCAACGGCATCGCCTTCTCGCCCGACCAGACCAAGGTCTATTATGTCTGGGGCAATGGCATTGCCCAGGCTGATGTCGTGAGCGGCAAGCTGGTCAATCCGCGTCCCTTCACCGACTGCAATGTCGATGGCGTGCATTGCGGCCCCGACGGCCACCGGGTCGATGTGCGCGGCAATGTCTGGTCGGGTTCAACCTCGGTGCCGGGCTATATGGGCGTCACGGTGTGGAATCCGGCCGGCAAATGCATCGGCCGAATCCGCCTGCCCGAGACCTGCGCCAACCTCACCTTCTGCGGTCCCAAGCGCGACTGGCTGTGGATGTGCGCCTCGCAGTCGGTCTATCTGGTCAGGCTTGGCGTGCAAGGCGCGGCAATCGCCTGATTTACCAAGGAAATTTCTGTCAGTTTACGGAAGGGCTGGCGGGGGCTAAAGGAGGGGGAGAAATTCCCGTCCGAAAGTTCCCGCCATGCCCAAACTGCCCGACATGTCCGCCGCCAGCATCAAGAGTCGCGAAGCCCTGACCAAGATCTACAAGGCCTCCAAGCCCAAGGAAATGCCGGCCGCCCCGCCCAAGCCGCGTATCGCCAAGGGCCGCTAAGTTCAGGCGTCAGTTCAAAACAAAAAGGCCCGCCGATCCCGGCGGGCCTTTTGCTTTTTCTTACCTCGCAAACCATCACCTCCCCCGCGCGCGTAAGCGCGCTTGAATGGGGAGGTGGCCGTAGCTGGGCCCTGGGGCCAGCGAAGGCCGTGACGGCTTTACTTGAAAGCGTCCGCCACCGTGCTGAAGGTGGTGGACAGGCTGGTGCCGACCATGGTGACGCCGCTGATGATGGCGACGGCGATCAGCCCGGCCAGCAAGCCGTATTCAATGGCCGTGGCGGCATCGGTATTGGTGACGAACTTCACAATCATCTTGCGCATGGGCAACTGCCTCAAAATGGGACAGTCGCGATGTAGCGTGGTGTTCCCCCCGCGCCGAGAAAATCCGGGTTAATTGCTTAACGGCCAAGCCCCAGCTTCTGCGCCAGATAGACGAAGCTCAGGCCCCACATCTCGGCGGATTGTCGGTGATCGGCGGCGGCGGCATGGCCGCCATCGGTGTTCTCGTAGAACAGCACCGCATGGCCCTGCTCCAGCATCTTCGCCGCCATCTTGCGCGCATGCACCGGCGAGACGCGGTCGTCGCTGGTGGCGGTGACGAAGAACACCGGCGGATATTTCACGCCCGGCTTCACATTCTGGTACGGCGAATAAGTGAGGATGTAATCGCGCTCTGCCGGGATGGCGGGATCGCCATATTCCCCGACCCAGCTCGCGCCCGCGCCAATGTGCGTATAGGCGATCATGTCGATCAGCGGCACCTGGCAGACCACGGCGCCGAACAGCTCCGGCCGCTGCACCATCACGGTGGAGACCAGCAGCCCGCCATTGGAGCCGCCCATGATGCCAAGTTGTTTCGGCGTGGTCAGCTTGCGGGCTGCCAGGTCGGCGGCCACCGCCTCGAAATCGTCATAGGCGCGCTGGCGGTTGGTTTTCAGCGCGGCGTCATGCCAGGCGGGCCCGAACTCGCCGCCGCCGCGGATATTGGCCACCACATAGATGCCGCCATGCGTCAGCCACAGCCGCCCGAAATTGGCGCTGTAGCCGGGCGTCAGCGACACCTCGAAACCGCCATAGCCGTACAGCACGGTGGGCGCAGGACCGGTGAGGTTCTTGGGGCGGGTGACGAAATACGGAATCCTGGTGCCGTCTTTGCTGGTCGCCTCGAACTGTTCGGTCACCAGTCCCGACGCATCGAACCGCGCCGGCAGCGACTTGATCGGCCTGGGATGGTCATCGCCGCCGTCGAAATAGAGCGTGGTGGGCGTCAGGTAATTCTGGAAGCTGAACATTGCTTCCGGCCCATAGTCATTGGCCGAGACAATGTCCGGCGCGCCGCTGCCGGGCAGCGCCAGCACCTTATCGCTCCAGCCGGAAGCGCCGGGCGTGAAGACGTGCACCGCGCCGATCACATTGTCGTTGATCACCACGAACAGCTTGTCGCGCCCCGTGGCGACGCTTTCCACGCTCTGGCGGGCATGGGGTGCAAAGATGGTCCGAGGCGCCTTGCCATCGCGGAACGCCACCAGTGCACCCTTGGCGAAGCGCGTACCGTCCACGGTGTAATCGTCGCGCAGGGTGGCGATCAGCGCGCCGTCCATCATGCCCTTCACATCGGCCGAACGGGGCATGTCCAGCTTGCGTAC
>JAQGLO010000057.1 GCA_028292825.1 Alphaproteobacteria bacterium
CCAACTTCGCCACCGGCAGCCGGGCATGGAACTGGTACACCGGCGGCCTCAATCACCAGATCGAGCATCACCTGTTCCCGGACATGAGCCACACCCGCTATGTCGCCATCAACCGCGTGGTGCGCGACACTGCGGCGGAGTTCGGGCTGCCCTATTACCACTTCGAGACCTATGGCGCCGCGCTGGGCAGCCATTACCGCTTCCTGCGCCGGCTGGGCGCGAAGCCGGCGATCGCCGGGTAGCCGCCCCGATCCATCTTGCACGCGCCTTGTCACGGCACCGCCTTCAGCGCCGCGCGGATGCGGCGCTTCAGGTCGCGCAGGCGGCGGGACAAGGTGGGGATAGGCCTGGCGGCATTCTGGTTGCCCGACTGCCCGCCGCCGCGGCGGCGTGGAGGGATTCCAGTGGGTTGCGGAACAGTCGTTTTGATGAATGGGCTCATCCCCCCTCCCCCTCGGGCGGGGACAGGCGCTGGATTTTCTCCACCGTGATGCGCTGGCGAAACTCCGGCGCCGGCGCGGTGCCGCGCAGCCGCCCGATGGCGTCACTGAGCCGGGTGGCGCCGTCCACCATGTTGGTGACGGACTGGATGTAGAGGCGGCGATGGTAGGGATCGGTGGTCTCGCGCAACCCCGGCAACACGGCCTCGCGGATGATCGCCTGGCATTCGGCAATCAGCCCCTGCAACAGGGCTTCGGTGGGATCCTGGTCGACGGGCGGAAGGATGGTTTGTGTTTTCATGGCGACAGTATCGCCGAGGTAAGTGGCGTGTGGATAAATCCGCCGCTGCATCTAAAGGATGAACTGGCCCATTCGACTGATTTTCAATCAGAAAATTTGACGCTTTTATTTTAAACGACTGTGGATAGAAGGCTATAGCCCCGCAGGCGTGGCTTGCCGCTGACAAACAGGGTGCGATTGGTCGGCGTGATGTCGGGTATTTTGAACTGACCAAAAGGTAGAAAAAGCACGGCTTTAATGACGAGACGGAAGCCAGCATTACCAACAAGCTGAAACGTGGCACTTTCAGCGCAACATTCTTGCTTGCTACGATTGCGGCACTTGAGGCCGAAGGGGTACGGTTAGAAAACCTTTAGGCGTGGGGGCGCGGCTTGGACACTCGCAAGAAACGGCTATTAGCCTTCATTATTTCAGCGGTCGTTGTGCTTATTGCCGTTTCAATTCTTGAGCCCGGCTACAGCGAAATATGCACCTATTACGAACATCCCGAACACAAAGAATGCGGCAGCTATAACGCCGTTACGGTCCTTCTCTGGCATATCTACAAAGGGCTTGATGCGGGCAGTGCCCTTATTACCGCCCTCGCAACAATCCTGATCGGAATATTCACTTGGACCCTGTGGCGGTCCACAGATCGTGGAGGTGAACACTTCCGTGTCACTGAGCGAGCTTATGTCAAAGTTTCCCCGGTCGATCCTGGCATAAAGTGGGACGGCGATATCGCTGGCGGCTACACTATCGCGTGGCGCATAAAAAACTTCGGAAGCACCCCGGCTAGGGTTACAGACGTTATATCCAACGCCATTGTCGCCCCAAAAAATATGATCTTTGACGAAATACCGGAATCGGTGCGGCACGAATTTCCCAAAGAAACACGCGCCTTTCTCGTTCGCGACGACGAGTTCTATCAGCATCCCCACGCTGATATCGCAGCCAGCGAGCGAAATCTCGTTGAAAGCGGTGCAGAGCGTTTGATTGTTTATGGGTACGCCGACTACATAGACCAATTCGGTATTCGACATCGAGCCGGTTTTGGACGCCAGTATTTGCCTAATGCGACAGTGCTGAATCTCATTTTCCCGGATACTGGAGCTTTCAACTATGACAGGCTTCGCTTGCCCGGCGAAGGTATCGACTGGAACGAGACATAAAGCTGCCACCGCCGCCTACTGGATAATCCCATAACGCACACCTGCTCGACATCAAGCTGATCATTGACGCTTGGATTTTCAGACGCGAGGGTTTTGCGGCCTGAGCAGGAGCATCGCTCGGAATGGGCTTACGTTTCACCCTCCCCTTGAGGGAGGGTCGAAGGTGGGTGCGCGCGGCAGCGCGCAGACAGCTTCGGGGAGGGGTCGGGGCTGTGCTGTTTCCGGCGGCGATCTGCATCACGGTTGGCGGTATGACCCCTCCCCGAAATTTGCTTTGCAAATTTCGACCCTCCCTCAAGGGGAGGGTTGTGTGGCAGTGCGGTGGATGGCGGCCAGGACGCTGTCGCGGTTTTTCATCAGATCAGTGTTCCAGAAGCGCAGGACACGGTAGCCCCGGGCTTGGAGGAAGCGGGTGCGGTCGCCGTCATTGGACACGGCCTGATCTGTGCCGTGCTGGCTGCCGTCCAGTTCGACGATCAGTTTCGCGGACGGGCAAAAGAAGTCGACGATGTAGGGACCGATGGGTTGCTGGCGGCGGAAGCGCAGGCCGCCGAGTTGGCGGGTGCGCAGCAGGGACCAGAGGATGCGTTCGGCGTCGGTGGCGGTGGTGCGGAGAGATTTGGCGAAATCGCGCTTGAAGTCGCGGCGATTGTTGATGTTGGCCTTTGGTGGCATGACCCCTCCCCGAAATTTGCCTTGCAAATTTCGACCCTCCCTCAGGGGGAGGGTGAAATTCAGCCGCCCCACTCCACCAGATACCCCGCCACGCCCTCTTCCCAGTATCCGTCGCCTGTGGACGTGCTGAACTGCGGGAAGCCGTAGCTGTAGATGGTCACGCAGCAGACCTTGCGCGCGTCCCAGCGGCCGCCGTGCTGGAAGGCGGGGGGTTGCCAGTTGGCGAACTGGTGGTTTTCAACGTGGCCGTTCTCGTCGCCGGTCCAGAACAGGCGGCCCTTGCCGCCGTCCTCGCGCCCTTCCGGCCCGGTCACCCAGCGCCACTCGCGCGGCGCGGTCTGGCGGCCGCCCAGATAGGTGACGTCGGTGAAGGCCTGGCCGAACACCTTGGCGGTGACGAATCTGTGCTCGGCGGCGCTGGTGATGGTGGCGAGATAGCCGTGATGGCCGTGCCAGGTCAGACGCGCGGCGGCGTCCCGGGCGGCGGTCCAGGTGAGGTTGGGCGCGGCGATGAACTGATAGGCATGGCCACCCGGCCCCTCCACCACCCCGGTGGTGCCCAGGGTGGAAAAGGCCTCATGCTCGGGCGGCGGCAGGGGTTTCAGCAGCTGCCAGGCGATCACGCACGCGGCCACCACCGCGCCGATCAACAGCCCAATCGCAATCCGACGCGGAGTCATCCCAGCCCCCAAGCGGGGGAACTTTACCCGGTTTTCAGGTCAGGGGAAGCCTGCGCCCATAGTCGGCCGTCTAGAGTCGGCCCAGCAGGTACAGGATCAGGATGATGATCAGGATGGTGCCGACAATGCCGGAGCCGCCGCCGATGCCGAAGCGCGAATAGCCGAAGCCGCCGCCGGCGAGCAGCAGCACGATCAGGATGATGAGAATCAGGGACATGGAAATTTCCTCTCTGTATGGGAGAGGTAATGCCGCGGGGCGGGCGAAGTTCCGCTACGGCAGGATGCGGAAGCGCCGCAGCACGGCATAGCTGACCGCGATCAGCACGACGCAGAAGCCCAGCACCGCCCAGAAGCCGTGGCTGTTTGTGGCCCAGGGGATGCCGCCGACATTCATGCCGAAGGCCCCGGCCACAAAGGTCGGCGGCAGCAGCAGGGTGGAAATCACGGTCAGGGCGGACAGGTTGCGGTTGGTGGTGGAGGCGATGCGGGTCTCGATCTCCTCATACAGAAGCCGGGCGCGGTCGGCCAGCGCGCCGGCATCGCGGTCGAAATCCTCGGCGTCCTGCAGCAGCCCGGGCAGATAGGCGGCGAGCGGCGAGCCGGTGTCGCCGCGCCGCGCCCCGGTGGCGCGGTTGACGGCGCGGGTGAGCGCGGAAAATTCCCGGGAATAGCGCGACAGCTCGCGGCGCACCGGGCCCAGCCGCGCCTGGTCATTGCTGTGCTCGGCCAGGACCTCGTCCTCGAAGTGGCCCAGTTCGGTGGTCAGCACGGCAAGGCGGTTTTCCACCAGCACGACGAATTCATCCTGCAGCAGGGCGATGACATGGGCGGGGCGGTCCGGCGCCAGGCCGCCTTCCACCTGGCGGCGCACATGCTCGACGGCCCGCAGGGAATGACGGCGGGCGGTGATCAGACGTGTGCCGTCCATCCAGAAATAGAAGCGCCCGGCCCCCAGGCTGTGATCGGCAAAGTCGCGCTCGATGTCGGGCAGGATGCCCCAGCCGCCATCGGCGGTGAGATGCAGCTGGATGCGGTCCTCGGTGCCCAGCAGCAGGTCGCGGGCCTCGGCCGACAGCGGCGCGAAATTTTCCAGGAAGCGCCGGGCGCGGTGATCGGCCAGGCTCAGATGCAGCCAGGCCCAGTCATGGGTGTGATCCAGGTGATCGCCCAGCGTCTCGTCGGTGACGCGGACGGCCGCGCCGTCATGGAACAGGAAGCCGAAGACCAGGCCGGCGCATCTTGCAATATCAGACGTGCTGTCCGCCATTGATCATCAGTTCCGCGCCGGTGACATAGCAGCTCTGATCCGTACACAAATAGTATATCGCTTTTGCGACTTCGCTGGGCAGGCCCAGGCGCCGCAGGGGAATGGTCTCCACGATCTTGTCGGTGCCGGGGGACAGAATGGCGGTGTCGATCTCGCCCGGCGCGATGGCATTGACGCGCACGCCCCTGGGCCCGAAATCCGCCGCCATCTCGCGCGTCAGCGCGGCCAGCGCCGCTTTCGAGGTGGAATAGGCGGCGCCCGCAAAAGGATGCACGCGGGAACCGGCGATGGAGGTGACGTTGACGATGGCGCCATGCGCCTTGGCCAGCTCGTTCTGCAGGCCCTGGGCCAGCCAGATGGTTGAGAAGAAATTCACCTCGAACACCTGGCGCCACAGTTCCTGCGACGACTCCAGCGCGCTGAGACGCGAATCGGTCTTGGGCGAAATGGCGGCGTTGTTGACGAGCGCGTGGAGCTTGCCGTCCGTCAGCCGCTCGCGCATCTCCGCGACCGCACGCTGGGTGTCGGCGGGATCGGACAGGTCGACCTGGATGTGATCCTCCGGCCCCGCCGCCCAGGGGCAGTTTTCCGGAAAGGCGTGGCGCGAGCAGGTGATGACCCGCCAGCCGGCGCTGGAGAAGCGCTTGACGGTGGCGTGGCCGATGCCGCGGCTGGCGCCGGTCAGGATCAGCGTGTGTTTTTCTTCGGGATTGGGTTCTGCCATCCAGCGAGTCTATCATCCCCGCCTGCATGATGCACAAAATCTGATGGCCCTTGCCCGGCCATGGCTAAAGCAGCCCCTCCGGCCCGTTCAGGTCGCTGGACAGGATCAGCTTGAAGGTCAGCTTGTCGGTCGCCGCAGTCAGGCCGAAGCCCGCGCCGGCCTCCACCGACACATGTCCGATGGCGTGGTCCACCACCGCGAAGAGCTGGTGTGATTGCCGGGACGCCGGCATGAAGCCGCGCAGTTCGCCGAAATCGTCATATTCTTCCACCGCCACCGTCCATTGCGGCGTGACGGCATAATCCAGCCTTGTGGCGGGGGCGAAGTCCAGGCGCGACACCCCCTTGTAGCTGTTGTCCAGGATGGGGTTGAAGGTGAAGCTCCACGCGCCTAGGCGATAACCCAGGATCGGGCGGATCTCGCCGGTCAGGCGGTTCTCGTCCCAGTGGCGGGCATTGTCGCTGAATTCGAAATTGACGCCGTAATAGAAATTGCTGCTCGCATTGTCGGGGCTGACAAAAAGTGCGCGCAGCTTGAAGCCGTTGAGCTGCGCCCCGCGATTGCTGGAAACGGCATAGAGCGGCAGGTACAGCCCCGCCTCGAACCAGGGCGTCACGCCATAGGCCCATTCGGCGACGCCGCTGTACGACCTGTCGTCGGCCAGCCCGGCGGGGAAATCAGGCGTCTTCAACCCGTCGGGCGTATAGTTGTTGTGCAGGGTGAGGTTGAATACGCCCGGCGCCGCGATGTCGCCGGTATAGACCTGGATTTCATCGGTCAGGGCCTGCGCCGCATGGAGCGGCGTCAGCGGCAGTGCGGCCAGAAGCAATCGTCTCATCGCGCGGTGAACAGCATGCGCTGCAGAACCCGGTCGCGCTTGATGAAATAATGGTACAGCGCGCCGGCCACGTGCAGCACGATGAAGCCCAGCAGCACATAGACCAGGATATTGTGGATGTCGCCCGCCTGATGGCCGAGCTTGCTGCCCTTGGGCACCAGCGCCGGAAAGGGGATGACCCCGAACAGCTTGACGTCCCAGCCGCGCGCATTGGTCGCCATCCAGCCCAGGACGGTCATGGCAAAGACCAGCGCGTAAAGCGCGACATGCGTGAACCTGGACAGCGCCGCTTCCCATGGCGCCAGGCCGATGGCGGGCGCCACGGGATTGAACAACCGCCAGAGGAATCGCGCCACGATCACGGCCAGAATGGCGGCGCCGATGGAGAAGTGCCACGACACCCAGCCCTCGTTCACCGTCTTGCGGCCGATATGCGGCATGATCGAGCCCACGGCATATTGCGCCAGCAGCAGCGCAAATATCAGCCAGTGGAAAAGCTTGGCGACCGGATTGTAGTTGCCGGACGATAGGCGCGCAGCCATGCAGGTGTCTCCCCGTTTGGCGCGCACGCTACGATGGTCGCGTGACCAGGTGTGCAAGTGACACGCAAATGCGCGGGTCGGGAAAATTAAAGATACCCAATCTCTTCGCGCTAGTGCCCCGGGGGGATGACCTCGAGCCCCTCCGGATCCTGATGGATGATCACCTCCGCGCCGGGGAACGCGGCCATCAGATCCTTTTCCACTTCGTCGCTGACGGTGTGGGCGTCGGCCAGCGTCATGGCGGGGTCCATTTCCAGATGCACCTGGATGAAGGTGGAAAGCCCGGCCTGCCGCGTCTTGAGTTCGTGCAGGCTGCGCACCGCGCCATGGCCGCGCACGATGACGCGGATGCGGTCACGCTCGGCGTCGGGCAGTTCGCGGTCCATCAGCTGGTCCAGCGCCACGCGCGCCACGCCCCAGGCGGTGTAGACCATCACCAGCGCCACCGCGATGGCGATCAGGGGATCGGCCAGGGGCCAGTCCATCCAGGTGGTCAGCACGATGGCCAGCACCACGCCGACATTGGTGACGAGATCGCCGAGGTAATGCGCCTGGTCGGCATCCACCGCCACGCTGCCGGTTTTCGCCACCACCCGACGCTCGTACAGGATCAGCCCGATGGCGCAGAGGATGGCGACGCACATCACGATCAGGGCCGGCACCGAATGATCGATCGGCTCGGGCGCGAGGATGCGGCCCACCGCCGCGATAACCAGGAACAATGCCGAGGCGGCGATGAAGGCGCCCTGCGCCAGGCCCGCCAGCGGCTCGGCCTTGCCATGGCCGAAGCGATGCTCGTCATCGGCGGGGGTCAGCGCCTGGCGGATGGCGAACAGGTTGAGCGACGAAGTGAAAAGATCCAGCGCGGAATCCGCCAGGCTCGCCAGCAACGCCACCGAATGTGAAGCGAAATAGGCGAAGGTCTTGATCAGCACCAAAAACAGCGACACCGACACCGAAGCGATGGCCGCCCGCTTCATCAGGCTGCCGGCGCGGTGGAAGTGGATGGGGTCGCTCAAGGAAACAGTCTCTCGGTCGTCCATGCCGAGGCGGCGTCGGCGCGGGCATAGACCAGCCGATCATGCAGGCGGAAGGGACGGTCGCGCCAGAATTCGATGCGCAGGGGCGTGATGCGCCAGCCGGTCCAGTGGGGCGGGCGCGGCACGGTGGTCAGGCCATACTTCAGCGCATACTGGGCGATGGCCTTCTCGAATATCCACCGCCCTTCCATGGGGCGCGACTGGGGCGAGGCCCAGGCGCCGATCTGGCTGTCCTTGGGGCGGGTGGCGAAATAGGCGTCGGCCTCGGCGTCCGAAACCTGCGCGATGCCGCCCTTCACCCGCACGGCGCGGCGCAGGCTTTTCCAGTGAAAATTCAGCGCCGCCTTCGGATTGGCGGCCAGTTCCTCGCCCTTGATGCTGTGGGCATTGGAGAAGAAGACAAAGCCGCCCGCATCGGCGCCCTTCAGCAGCACCATGCGGACATTGGGGGTGCCGTCCGCATCGGCGGTAGCCAGCGCCATGGCGTTGGGGTCGTTGGGCTCGGCCGCCTGCGCCTCGGCCATCCAGTCCTGGAACAGCGCAAAGGGATCGGGGCGCGGCGTGATGCCGCCATCGTCCAAGGGTCCACCTGTCTCCATCGTCATGACGCCCTCCTAGCAGTTTGGCCGGGGGCGCGGTAGCTTTCGCAAATGCACAAGAAAATGGCGATTGTTACGCTCTGCGCCTGCCTCGCATTGGCTTCGGCTTCTTCCGCCCTGGCCCGGACGGGTCCGGAAATCGCCGCGCTGTTCGATTCCGGTGTGGCCGCCTATGACGCGGGCAATTACCAGCAGGCCTTCAGGATCTGGTGGGACCTGCAGTATGAGGACATCGCCGCCATGCGCAACATCGCCATGATGCTGCGCAAGGGCCAGGGCACCGCCAAAGACCCCAAGCGGGCCGAGGAAATCTACCAGCGGGCGGCCGAAGCGGGCCTGCCCACGGCCCAGGCCGACCTGGCCGACATGCTGCTGAAAGGCGAGGCCGGGCCGCCCGACCTGGAAAGCGCCCTGCCCCTGCTGCAGGCCGCCGCCGCCGCCAACCATCCGGTGGCGCAGTTCCAGCTGGGCCAGCTTTACGAGACCGGCGCGCCGCCGCTGGTGGTGCAGAACCTGGATCTGGCCCGCCAGCTTTATGCCGCCGCCGCCAGCCATGGCATGAAGGAGGCGGCCGCCCGGCTGGCGTTCGTGGGTCCACCCGGACCGGCCACCCAGAACACCCAGGAAGCGCCGCAGCCGGCCCACTGAGGCAGCCCACAGGCAACACTGGCAAGCCGGGTTTCACCGCCTATATTGGGCCCAGGGGCGAATCCGCCCAAAGGATCATGATGGAAGACCCCTACAAAATCCTCGGCGTGCCCAAGTCCGCCACCGAGGCCGAGATCAAGAAGGCCTTTCGCGGCCTGGCCAAGAAGCATCATCCCGACAAGCATCAGGGCGACGCGGCGGCGCAGAAGAAATTCCAAGAGATCAGCGGCGCCTATGACATCCTGGGCGACAAGGACAAGCGCGCCCAGTTCGATGCCGGCGCCATCGGCGCCGACGGCAATCCCAAGGGCTTCGATCCACGCCAGGGATTTCGCCAGGGCAATCCCTTCGGCGGCGGCGGCAGCCCTTTTGGCGGCGGCAATGCCGGCGGTTTCAAGTTCAGCTTCGATGACGAGCCGGGCCAGGCGGCAGGCTTCGAGGATATCTTCTCCGACCTGATGGGCGGACGGCGCGGCGGTGCACGCCAGGCCCGCGCCCAGAAGGGCGAGGACTTCACCGCCGCCGTCACCGTCAGCTTCGAGGAAGCCGTCAATGGCGGCACCCGCCGCGTGGTGCTGCAGAATGGCGAGCAGATCGACGTCAAGATTCCGGCTGGCGTCAAAGACGGCCAGACCATCCGCGTCAAGGGCCGCGGCGGCGCGGGACGCAGCGGCGCGCCCAATGGCGACATCCTGCTCACAGTGTCGGTGGCGGTGCATCCCTTCATGGTGCGCGAGGGCGACAATATCCGCATGGACCTGCCGGTATCGCTGAAGGAAGCGGTGCTGGGCGGCAAGGTGCCGGTGCCGACCCTGACCGGGGCGGTGTCGCTAAGCGTGCCGCCCGGCTCCAACACCGGCACCACCCTGCGCCTGAAGGGCAAGGGCGTGGGCGGGACCGGCGATCTCTATGTCCGGCTGGTGGTGTCGCTGCCGCCAGAGCCCGACGAGTCCCTGAAGACCTTCCTGGAAGGCTGGCAGGGGAACTATGACCCCCGCGCAAGGATGCGGTAAAGTACTGCAACTATTCGTTTTTTGCC
This sequence comes from Alphaproteobacteria bacterium, assembly GCA_028292825.1. Lineage (GTDB taxonomy): Bacteria > Pseudomonadota > Alphaproteobacteria > Micropepsales > Micropepsaceae > Rhizomicrobium. The sequence continues at coordinate 9,945 of JAQGLO010000057.1, forward strand.
GTCCGGAAATTCAGGCTTGGAAACTGGCTTATTCGGGGTAAATGACTAGAGTTCGCGCCAGAAGACCGGGGATTACGCATGTCATTTGAAGGACTCATGAAGGGCAAACGCGGCCTGATCATGGGCGTCGCCAACCACCACTCCATCGCCTGGGGCATTGCCCAGGCGCTGCATGGCGCGGGGGCGGAACTGGCCTTTTCCTACCAGGGCGACCTGTTCAAGAAGCGCGTGCTGCCGCTGGTCGAGCCCTTGAAGCCCGCCATCCTGATCGACTGCGATGTCACCAAGCCCGAAACCCTGGATGCCGGCTTTGCCGAACTCAAGAAGGTCTGGGGCAGCCTGGACTTCCTGGTTCATGCCATCGCCTTTTCCGACAAGGACCAGCTGAAGGGGCGTTACGTGGACACCACGGCGGAGAATTTCCGCATGACCATGGACATCAGCTGCTACTCCTTCACCGCCGTGGCGCAGCGCGCCGAAAAGCTGATGACCAATGGCGGCAGCATGGTGACCCTGAGTTACCTGGGCGCCGAACGGAACATGCCGCACTACAATGTGATGGGTGTGGCCAAGGCGGCGCTGGAAGCCAGCGTGCGCTACATGGCCGAGGACCTGGGCAAGAAGAATATCCGGGTGAATTCGATTTCCGCCGGGCCGATCA
>JAQGLO010000113.1 GCA_028292825.1 Alphaproteobacteria bacterium
TGCGGCGAGCCTTGATTCAGCGCGGCGTGTTTTTTGTCCCCATTGCCACCAAGCAATGTTCACTCTCCGCTGCCCATACGGATGCGGATGTGCAATACACGCTCGAACAGTTCGAATCCGCCGTTGCATCTCTCTGGTAGGAGTTGGTCCCGTGAAGAAGTATCTGGTTTCCGCCGCTGTTTTGACCGCTTTGTGTGGCGCCGCATTGGCGCAGTCTTTCACGCCGCCGCCGCCCCCGCCGCTGGCGCCCACCGACATCAAGCTGCCGGCGCATCGCATGGCCGTGCCGGTGCCGGCGCTGCGCCAGACCCGCGCCTTTGAAATTTTCACCACCACCTGCTCAGGCTGCCACGGCCAGACGCTTGAGCCGGGCGCCAAGGCCAAGAGCCTGTTCACCGCCAGCTATCTCGACAGCCGCAGCGACGCACAGATCGTGAATGCGGTGACGGATGGCACGGGCATTACGGGTCACGGCTTCAAGACTCTGCTGACGCCGGACGAGATTCTGCAGATGCCGTCCTATCTGCGCATCGTGTCGGGCAATCTCAACCGCAAGATGGGCGCGGTGCCGGACATCACCGGCAAGGTGTTGAAGACCCAGAAAGCTACCTTCAAGGTCGAGACGCTTGCCAAGGGGCTGGACCAGCCCTGGGGCTTCGCCTTCCTGCCCGATGGCCGCATGATTTTTACCGAGCGCGCCGGGCGCATCCGTTTCCTGGACAAGGCCGGCAAGCTGTCCGAGCCGGTGAAGGGGACGCCCACCGTGTTCGTGCGCCAGGATGGCGGCATGCTGGACATCGCGCTGCATCCCGATTTCGCGAAGAATGGCTGGATCTACCTCTCCTACACCACCGTGCCGCCGGGTTATGCCGTGCAGCCGGGCGAGGACAAGGCGCCCAACCTGTCGGCGCCGACCATGACCTGGATCGTGCGCGGCAAGGTCAATGCCGCCAATGAATGGGTGGACCAGCAGGTGCTGTTCCAGCCGCCGGAGGATTCCTATCGCACCAGCGCCGATCATTACGGCTCGCGCTTCCTGTTCGACGGCAAGGGGCATTTCTTCTGGTCGATGGGCGAACGCCATGACTTCCAGATGTCGCAGAACCTGGCTTCGCCGCTGGGCAAGATCCATCGCCTCAACGATGACGGCTCGATCCCGAAGGATAATCCCTTCGTGAACACGCCGGGCGCGCTGGGTTCGATCTGGACCTATGGCCACCGCAATCCCGAAGGCCTGACCTTTGATCCCGCCACCGGCCTGTTCTGGGAAACCGAGCACGGCCCCACCGGCGGCGACGAGGTCAACATCATCGAGCCGGGCCACGATTACGGCTGGGGCGTGGCCTCCAAGGGCCTGGAGCCCGGCATCATGCGCCAGTCGGCCACCGGCATGACCGACCCGATCACTTTCTACAATCCGTCCATCGGTCCCAGCGGCACCAACTTCTACACCGGCGACAAGTTCCCGGGATGGAAGGGCAACCTGTTCGTTTCGGCCATGGTAGGCCAGAAGCTGATCCGGCTGGAGATCAAGGATCGCCAGATCGTGTCGCAGGAAGCGGTGTTCGCCGATTACGGCCGGGTGCGCGAGGCCAAGACCGGCCCGGACGGCTATCTGTACGCGCTGTTGCAGAACCAGAATGGCGATCCCAAGGGCGGTTCGATCATTCGGCTTGTGCCGGCCAAGTAAGGCGGGTCAGAAGCGGATTTCCAGGGTGCCCTTCAGGCCATCGGGGGCGTAGACGAACTGCGCCCCACCTTGTTCGCCCGCCATGGCGCGCTGGATCAGGTTGGTGCCGAAGCCCCGCCGGGTCGGCGGCTCCACATGCGGGCCGCCGCTTTCCTGCCAGCCCAGCACCAGACGGTCCGCCGTGCCGTGCCAGTCGATGGCGATACGGCCCTCGCCGTTCGACAGGGCGCCATACTTGACGGCATTGGTGCACAGTTCATGCACCGCCATGGCCAACAGCAGGCCCTTGGCGGAGGACAGCGTGCTGTCATCGCCGCGCAAGGTGAAGCGCGCGGGATTGAAAGGTGCCACGGCGCGGATGACGATGTCGGTCACCGTGACATCACCCCATTCCCGGTTGGTCAGGACGTCATGCGCCTCCGCCATGGCGCGCAGCCTGGCGCCGAAGGCATCGCGTTCCTCGCGCGGCGCCCCGCGGAAGGTCTGTGAGGCGATGGCCTGCACCGTGCCCAGCGTGTTCTTAACCCGATGCTTGATCTCGTGCAGCAGCAGGTCCTTGGCTTCCTCGGCCCGGCGGCGGTCGGAAATATCGCGCGCGATCTTGGAGGCGCCGATGATTACGCCGCTTTTGTCCCGCACCGGCGAAATGGTCAGCGAAATTTCCATCAGGCTGCCGTCCTTGCGGCTGCGCACGGTTTCGAAATGGTCCACCCGCTCGCCCTGGCGGATACGGGCAATGATGCCGGGTTCTTCATTGTGGCGATCTTCCGGGATCAGCATCAGCACCGGCTGGCCGACCGCCTCGTCGGCGCTGTAGCCGAAAAGGCGCTCCGCGCCCTTGTTCCAGCTGCGGATAATGCCATCCAGGCCCTTTGAAAGAATGGCGTCGTCGGAGGATTCCACGATGGCCGAATGATGCGCCTGGGCGCGCTCCAGCGCTTTTTGCTCGGTGACGTCCACCAGCATGTTGACCCCGCCGGTCAGCCGGCCACGCTCGTCGAACAGGGGCGTGCAGTGGGCAATGATGTCGACCTGGCTGTCGTCGGGCCGTTTCAGGATGGCCTCGGCGCGGACCACTTTGCCGGTCTTCAGGGCCGCGGCGACAGGGCTGTCTTCCGGCCGGATGACCTCGCCGTCCGGCCCGATCAGCCGGGTCGCGGCGCACCAGCGCTCCTGGCCCAGTTCCGGCTCGCGGCCCCAGAGCCGGGCGATGGCTTCATTGTAGAAGGTGATGCGGCCATCGGCGTCGGTGGTGTAGATGGCCACCGGCAGTGCCGCCAGGACGATGCGCGACGAAGGGTCCAACCCATAGGCCAGCGCAGACATTTCCGAAAATCCCTTTTGTACGAAAACGGGCATTTCTGCTTGTTTTGGGCCGATCCGCAGCCCACCCTGTCCCGTATGATCCTGTCCGTCGAGTCGCAATTTCGCGCATTCCCCGTCGTTTTTCTGCAGCACCCCACAACAGAACGATCCAAAGGAACTTTTGGTTCCCCTTGTTATGGCAGGCCTTTTTGGGGGAACGACGGGCTCTCCCGCGGGTTAGGTCAGCCTGGAGGGCGGACCGGCTCATGAGTTCAAAGCGTACCCAATATCGTTGCCTGGTGGTCGAAGACGAATGGCTCCTGCGCATGCATCTGGTCGATGAATTGACGGATGCCGGCTGGCAGATTCTGGAAGCCGGCACAGGCGAAGAGGCGCTGGCGATCACTGACAGCGAGCCCAGGATCGACTTCCTGATCACGGATATTCGCCTGCCTGGCATTGTGGACGGTTGGGGTGTGGCGGAGCGCTTTCGTGCCGTGCATGCGGGCGCGCCGGTGATCTATGTCTCGGCAAATCCCGACCTGCTGACGCGGCGGGCGCCGGGCAGCCTGTTCTTCGGCAAGCCGGTGGATATGACGGTGTTGCTGGAGGCTTGCGACCGGCTGATACTCGAGCAGGACTAGTCCAGCAGTTTTTCCAGGCTGGGAAGTTCGTCGGCCTCGCGCGCGGGCTTGTCCCAGCGGATGCGGTGGACGCGCGGAAAGCGCATGGCGACGCCGGACTTGTGACGGCTGGAGCGCTGCAGGCCCTCGAAGGCGATCTCCAGCACCAGGCCGAAGTCCTTGTCCGCGCGCACCGATCGCACCGGTCCAAAGCGGTCCACCGTGTTGTCGCGCACGAACTTGTCCAGCCGTTTCAGTTCCTCGTCGGTGAAGCCAAAATAGGCCTTGCCCACCGGCGTCAGGCTGCGATCGCCATTGGCGTCCTCGCGCCACACCCCGAAGGTATAGTCGGAATAGAAGCCGCTGCGCTTGCCATGACCGCGCTGGGCATACATCAGCACCGCATCTACCAGATGCGGATCGCGCTTCCACTTGAACCAGGGTCCCTTGGGGCGGCCCGCTTCGTACAGCGAGTCCCAGCGCTTTAGCATCAGGCCTTCGGCGATGCGCGGATCGCCCTCCGGCGGATCGGCGCGCAGCCGTGCCAGTTCCTCCCAGCTTGTGAAAGGCTGCAGCGGCGACAGGTCGATACGCGAACTGGTGAGACGCGCGATGAAGACTTCCAATCGCTGGCGCCGCTGTGCAAAAGGCAGGGCGCGCAGATCTTCTTCGCCGTCCATCAGCAGGTCATAGGCACGGATGCCGGCGGGGAATTTCGCCATCAGCTTGGCATCCGCCCCCTTGCGATTCAGCCGCTGCTGCAGGTCCCCGAATGGCGCGGCATGGCCATCGTTGAAGATCAGCAATTCCCCGTCGATCACGCCTTCAAATTCCAGCGCCTCAAGCACATCGGGAAAGGCAGCGGCGATGTCTTCACCCGTGCGGCTGTAGAGGCGCCGCTGGCCCTGTTCGTTCGCGGCCTGCACCCTGATGCCATCCCATTTCCACTCCGCCGCATAATCCGCCGCCGCGTAACGCACAAAGTCGGTGGCCTCGTCGATCGCCTGGGCCAGCATCACCGGACGAAATCGTGCCGGTGCATCGCTGCCGGGCCGCGCGCTGCGCTTTTCCAGCCAGGCGAACAGGTCGCCATAGGGCGGCGTCTGCGCGTGCCAGACTTCCTCGATATCGGCGACCGGCACATCGCCCATCTGCGCCAGCGCCTGTTTGGCCAGTCGTGCCGACACGCCGACGCGCAAGCCGCCGGTCAGCAGCTTCAGCAGCGCCCAGCGGCCATTGGAATCAAGCGCGTCGAGCCATCGCTCCAGGAGTTGCGGCACTTCGCGGCGCGAGGCCGTGCGCAGGGCGTCGACCACTTCGGGCAATTCCGGCTCGCGGTTGGCACCGGGCCTTGCAGGCCAGACCAGCGCCACCGTCTCTGCCAGATCGCCCACGAAATCATAGGATAGAGAGAACAGCAGCGGATCCAGCCGCGCTTCCGCCGCCTTGCGGATGAAGGCCGGCTTGGCGGCATCAAATGTCAGCGCACCCGTCAGCGAGGCCAGGGCCCAGCCACGCTCGGGATCGGGCGCATGGCCCAGATAGTCGCGCAGCAAGGTCAGCTTGGCGTTGCGTGAGGGCGTGAAAGCCAGTTGGTCGAGGAGGCGGGCGAAGGCCTTCATTCGTCCTCGTCCTCATAGCCGATGATCTCGAGCGCATGCGCCGTGATGCCGTTCAGTTCCGACCAGCGCAGCAGCGCGTCCTCGCTGCCATGGGTGATCCACAATTCTTCCGGCTTCAGTTCGGTGATGGTTTCGGTCAGCTCGTCCCAATCGGCATGATCGCTGATCACCAGCGGCAGTTCGACATGGCGCTGCCGGGCGCGCGCCCGCACGGTCATCCAGCCGCTGGCGAAGGCGGGAATGGGATCGGCGAAGCGCCGGGCCCATTTGTCGGCGATGGCCGAAGGCGGTGCGATAACGATCTCGCCGGGCAAGGCATTGCGCGCCGCGTCGGTGGCGGGCGCGGTCGGCCCCAGCGCCACGCCATGCTGTTCATACAGCGCATTCATGCTGGCCAGCGCGCCATGCATATAAAGTGTCTTGTCATAGCCCGCATCGCGCAGCAGGCAGATGATGCGTTGCGCCTTGCCCAAGGCATAGGCACCCACCAGATGGGTGCGTTCGGGAAACAGCGCCACGGATTTCAGCAGCTTGGCGACTTCGTCCGCTGCGTCGGGAAAGCGGAACACCGGCAAGCCGAAGGTCGCTTCGCTGACGAAAACATGGCACGGCACCGGTTCGAAGAGCGGACAGGTGGGATCGCGGCGGCGCTTGTAGTCGCCGCTGACGACGATGGTGATGTCCTTCCAGCGCAGCACGGCCTGCGCCGATCCCAGCACATGCCCGGCCGGCACCATGGTGACGTTGACGCCGCCGCGCGCGATCGCCTTGCCATAGGGCGCCGCTTCGGTCGCACCGGCAAAGTCCTGGCCATAGCGGGCCGCCATGATCGCCAGGGTTTCGGGCGTCGCCAGCACACTGCCATGGCCGCCACGGGCATGGTCGGAATGGCCATGGGTGATCACCGCCCGGTCCACCGGCCGCACCGGGTCCACATAGAAATCGCCTGGCGGGCAGTAGAGCCCTTCCGGTGTGTTGCGCAGCAATTGGCGAAAGCTAGACATGAGGGGCCCCATGGGTTGGAAACGTGCCACCCGCGGGTTGGGTCCGCCAGCATTAACCTATTGAAACTGCTGAACCGACCCCAGGACTGCGAATGAAGTTGCAAGTCACTTGCAAATAGGTGGGGGGTATGTTTCAACGGCCCCGCAAGTGAGGGAACTGTCATGGAAGGCCCGGACAAAGCGCCGAAGCGATCCATGCGGCCCGCCCGCCCGGTCAAGCGCATCGCCATCAGCGATCTCATGGCCGGCGGACGCGAAGCTGTGCTGGTGCATGACGGCACCGAGTACCGGCTGCGTCTCACAAGCAACGGCAAGCTGATCCTGACGAAATAGTCAGTCTGCCGTCCCGCCAAGCCAGCCCCTGCCGCATGAAGCGGCTCCAGGAAGCCAGCCAGGTCCGATGAAACCAACGCTG
>JAQGLO010000136.1 GCA_028292825.1 Alphaproteobacteria bacterium
CCATCGTGGCGGGCGGCGCGCTGGAGCCGCTGGTCTGTTCCAAGGAAGCGCTGGTGCATGTGCTCGCCTCCATCGGCTGGCCGGCGCTGGGCCGGCTGGTGGGCCTGGCCGCCGTGCTGGCGCTGCCCTCGGTTGTGCTGATGATGATGTTCGGCCAGACCCGTGTCTTCTTCACCATGGCGCGCGACGGCCTGCTGCCGGAAAAGCTCGCCTCGGTCCATCCGCGCTACCGCACGCCGCACATCGTGACCATGGTGACCGGCGCCGGCGCCGCCATCGCGGCGGCGGTGCTGCCGGTGGGCAAGCTGGCCGACCTTTCCAACTCCGGTACCCTGTTCGCCTTCACCATGGTGGCGATCTCGGTGATGGTGCTGCGGCGGACCGATCCCGGCCGCAAGCGCCCGTTCCGCGTGCCCGGCGTCTATATCATCGCGCCGCTGGCCATCATCGGCTGCCTGGGGCTGTATCTGTCGCTGCCGCTGATGGCGATCCTGGTGCTGCCGATCTGGGGCGCGGTGGGGCTGACGGTCTATTTCCTCTACAGCCGCAAGCGCAGCCATGTCGGCCGCGGCCTGCAGGAAGGCAACAATGAGGACCAGCCGCCCATCCCGGTCAAATAGGGCCCGGCGTGTAAAAGCAGGCGCATTCCGTTATAGACAGCCGCATGCCCTACGACTCCCTGCGTGAATTTTTGACCCGTCTTGAAAAAGATGGCGAGTTGGTGCGCGTGAAGGAGCCGGTCTCCACCGTGCTGGAGATGACCGAGATCCAGACCCGCCTGATCGCCGAGGGTGGCCCGGCGGTGATTTTTGAAAATCCCATCCGCGCCGACGGCACCCGCAGCGACATGCCGGTGATCGTCAACCTGTTCGGCACCGTCAAGCGCGTCGCCATGGGTGTCACCATGGGTGGCAAGGAACGCACCACCGGCGCCGACCTGCGCGAGGTGGGCGAGCTGCTGGCCCAGCTGCGCCAGCCCCAGCCGCCGCGCAGCTTCGGCGAGGCCGCCGAGCTGCTGCCGCTGGTGAAAACCGTGCTGGCGATGAAGCCCAGGACGGTGTCGCGCGCGCCCTGCCAGGAGGTGGTGCTGCGCGGTGACGATATCGATCTGGCGAAGCTGCCGGTGCAAACCTGCTGGCCGGGCGAGCCGGCGCCGCTGATAACCTGGCCGCTTGTCGTGACAAAAGGTCCGACCGATGCGCGCGAGGACAATTTCAATCTCGGCATCTACCGCATGCAGGTACTGTCGAAGAACCAGACCATCATGCGCTGGCTGAAGCATCGCGGCGGGGCGCAGCATCACCAGCGCTGGGCTTCGGAGAAAACCGCACCCCTGCCCGCCGCCTGCGTGATCGGCGCCGATCCCGGCATCATCCTGGCCGCGGTGACGCCGGTGCCGGAGACGCTGTCGGAATACCAGTTCGCGGGACTGCTGCGCGGCAAGCGCGTCGAACTGGCCGATTGCGTGTCGCAGCCGCTGAAGGTGCCTGCCAATGCCGAGATCGTGATCGAGGGCGAGGTGTCGCTGTCGGATTATCGCGACGAAGGCCCTTACGGCGATCACACCGGCTATTACAATTCGGTGGAGCCTTTCCCGGTCTTCACGGTGACGGCGATCACCATGCGGAAGAACCCGATCTATCTTTCGACCTACACCTCGCGGCCGCCGGACGAACCTTCCATTCTGGGCGAGGCGCTGAACGAGGTCTTCATTCCGCTGATCAAGCAGCAATTCCCCGAGATCGTGGATTTCTGGCTGCCGCCGGAAGGCTGCTCCTATCGCATCGCGGTGGTGTCGATGAAGAAGGCTTATCCCGGCCATGCCAAGCGCGTGATGATGGCGGTGTGGTCATATCTACGCCAGTTCATGTACACCAAATGGGTGATCGTGGTGGATGACGACATCAATGCGCGCGACTGGAAGGATGTGATGTGGGCCGTCTCCACCCGCATGGACCCGGCGCGCGACGTGACCATGATCGAACACACCCCGATCGATTATCTCGACTTCGCCTCGCCGCAATCAGGCCTGGGCTCCAAGATCGGGCTCGACGCCACCAACAAGTTGCCGCCGGAAACCAACCGCGAATGGGGCCGCAAGATCGCCATGGACGAAGACGTGATCCGCAAGGTCACTGACAAATGGTCAAGGCTTGGACTTCCGGGCAACGGCAAACCCATCTGGAAAAAATAGACGGCATCGCCGGTCTGGCGAGCGCGGGAATCCGGCGCTAGTCTCCTTCGCAAAAGCGGTGGGGCCGAATGCGTCTGGGATCAATTGCGGGAGCGCTTGCCCTGGCGGGCGTCGCCGCCATCGCGCCGGCCTTCGCACAGGACTGCGGCCCCCTCAAGCAGGTCAATACCGTATCCCTCCAGATGGCAGCGGGCGGCCTCAGGACGCTGATCCATGTCACGATCAACGGCACCGACGAACCATTCCTGCTGGATACCGGCGGCACCGTCACCCAGATCGGGGCGTCGGTGGCACAAGACCTCAAGCTCCCGGCTTATGAAACCACCGGAAAGATTCTGGACCTGTACGGTCATGCCTCGAACTCTGCCGTGCGTGTTGCCAGCTTCGGCCTGGGCCGGCTCAAGGACACAAAGACCACGCTGTTCGTGTCCCCCAATCCCGATCTCGGCAAGGGGCCTTATGCGGGCCTGTTCGCGACGGATTACATGGGCAAATACGATACCGAGCTGGATTTCGGCGGCGGCAAGCTGAACTACTTTCTCTCCGACCATTGTCCCGGCCATGTCATCTACTGGCCTGCCGCCGCTGCCGCAATCGTACCGATGACGTTTCGCGACCAGACCATGCGCATACCGGTGACGATGAACGGCCATACGTTTACGGCCATCATCGATACCGGCGCGCCCTACAGCACCATCACCGCATCGGCGGCCAGGCGCGTATTCGGCATGGACGGCGCCGGGACGGACGATGAGGTCATCCATGACTATGACGGCAAGAAGGAATTCATGCACATCTTCGACAGACTGGGCTTTGAAGGCGTGGCGGTACAGCATCCCCATGTCATCGTCATCCCCGACATGGTCGGCAGCAAGGATGCCGGCAACGGCATGGTGACGGGATCGCGCACCAGGCGGGTGGACGACCTGGACGGCCAACCCGAAATGCTGATCGGCATGAGCGTGCTCAACAAGCTGCGCCTCTATATCGCCTTCGACGAACGCAAGATTTACGTGACCCCCGCCACGACCCCGGTCCAATAAAATCACCCGGACGGCGGCGGGATTACAAAAAGGAAATGTCGGCACGGCCGACAGCGCCCTATCTGGAAAGGCCCTTTTGCCGGCGCTAGGTTGCACAAAAATAACAGGGGATGGGACATGCGCTTTGGATCGATTTCACTCGCTCTGACAATCCTGACCAGCAGCGCGGCCTTCGCGCAGGACTGCGGCGCGCTCAAGCAGGTCGCCTCGCTCGACATGACGCCGCTGGGCAATGGCGGGCAGATGCTGGTGCCGGTCACCATCAACGGCGCCGAGCAGAAAATGCTGGTCAACACCGCCGGCGGAATTTCCAGCCTGACCGACAAAGCGGTGGAGACGCTGGACCTGCACGCCATCGACGCCAGCCGCATCAAGGCGCTGGACAGCGCGGGCAATGCCTCGCGCAGCTATGTCGCGGTCCAGGATTTCGCACTGGGCGGGCTTCAGTCCAAGGGCATCCAGTTCATGGTGGCGCCGAACCCCAATGCAGGCGCAAACGGCCAGTTCGTGGGCGTGCTCGCGGGGGATATGATGTCGCATTATGACGTTGAGATGGACTTTGCGACCCGCAAACTGAACTTCTTCCTGAAGGACCACTGCCCCGGCCATGTTCTGTACTGGAATCCCGATCCGGCCACGGTCGCCGTCGTGCCGGTGTCGTTCCACAAACCCACGCCGAACGATTCCCGCACCGGCTTTCGCACCTATGTCGACCGCGACGTCCATATCTGGGTCCCGGTGACGCTGGACGGCAAGAGCTTCAAGGCGGCGCTCAACACCGGGGCGGCGCGCTCCACCATGAGCGCGAAGGTCGCTAAGTTCGTCTTCGACGTGACCGCCGACACCCCCGGTTCGGTGCCGCTGGGCGCCGTGGGTGGCAATCCCGACCACAAGATCTTCGGGCATGTCTTTTCCACGCTCACATTCGATGGCGTCACGGTGACCAATCCCCATATCGCCATCATACCGGACCTGATCGGCAGCAAGGACCCCGACAATGACTATCGCACCGACAGCCATATCAAGCGCGTCGACGACGATATCGGCGCCGAGATCACCATCGGCATGGATGTCATCAAGCAGCTGCATCTCTACATCGCCTTTGGCGAACGCAAGCTCTACATCACGCCGGCGGCGGCGCCGGCCGGGGCTGCGGCCCCTGTCGCCCTGCACTAGCGACGGTCGCGACCGGCGTCCGGCCCATCTGGCAAGGACCGGCCGCCGCCGTTAAGCTGGGCCAAAACAACAAGGGGTGGGAAATGCGGCTCGCGACAGTTTCACTTGCTCTGACATTCATGACCTGCGGCGCGGCCTTCGCGCAGGATTGCGGGCCGCTCAAGCTGATATCCGCCATCGACATGACGCCCCTGCCCGGCACGGCGGTTATGACGGTGCCGGCCCTGTTCAACGGCAAGGCTGCGCCCATGCTGGTCAATACCGGCGGCGGCATTTCCAACATGGAGAATGCCCGCCTGGACGAGCTGGGCCTGCACGGCATCGACAACAGCCGCATCCAGATGCTGGACAGCGCCGGCAACGCCTCCAAGAAATTCGTGCAGGTGGATGATTTTGCGCTGGGCCCTGTGCACTCCCGGAACATGCAGTTCATGGTGTCGCCCGGAACCGCGACCGACATTCCCTATGTCGGGTCGCTGGCGGGCGACTTCCTGTCGCTTTACGATGTGGAGATGGATTTTTCCGGCCGCAAGCTGAACTTCTTCGCCAAGGATCACTGCCCCGGCCATGTGCTGTACTGGAATCCCACCGCGATTGCGATCGTTCCCATCGCCCTGAAGCTGGCCACGGGTGACAGCTCGCGCACCGGCTTTCGCAACTATACCTATCGCGACGCCCACATCTATGTGCCGGTGACGCTGGACGGCAAGACCTTCCAGATGATGCTGGACACCGGCTCGCAGCGCTCAACCATGAGCGCCCGCACCGCCAAATTCATCTTCGGCGTCGATGCCGCCTCGCCGGGATCGGTGGCGCAGGGCACGCTGGACGGCGACCCGGCGCATCCGGTCTTCACCCATACCTTCGGCAGCCTCACCTTCGACACCGTGACCATCACCAATCCGCATTTTACCGTGGTGCCGGACCTGGTGGGCAGCAAGGACCCCAACAATTCCAGCCGCACCGACAGCCGCGTGAAAATGATCGACGACAATATCGGCGGCGAGATCACCATCGGCATGGATGTGCTGCGCAAACTGCGGCTCTACATCGCCTTTGGCGAGAAGAAGCTTTATATCAGCCCGGCCACCGGACCGGTGCCGGTCCAGTCCAGTGCCGGATTCAGCCAGGCCCCCGCCTCGGTGCACTGATAGGCCCCGCCGGGCCGTCAAACTTGACCCGGAGGCGGTTTCGCGGCATCGGAACGCCATGGCCCGCGATCCCCAGACGATTCTTGGGTCCCTGCTCGATGCCGCCCTGAAGGCGGGCGCCGACGCCGCCGATGCGCTGTATGTGGAGGGCGTATCCTCCAGCGTCTCCTATCGGCTGGGCAAGCTGGAGGATGTCGAACGGGCGGAGAATTACGACATGGGCCTGCGGGTCTTTGTCGGCCAGAAAGTGGCGTTCGTCTCCTCCACCGATTTCTCGGCCGATGCCCTGGCGGGTTTGCCGGAGCGGGCCGTGAAGATGGCCCGGCTGGCGCCCGAGGATAAATTCGCTGGTCTCGCGCCGAAGGACCGGCTGGCGACCATCATTCCCGAACTCGACCTCGAAGACAGGGCCGAACCCGCACCCGAAGTGCTGATCGCGCGCGCCCGCGATGCGGAAGGCGCGGCGCTGGCGGTAAAGGGCGTTACCAATTCCGAAGGCGGCGGCGCCTCCTTCTCGCGCAGCGCCGTGGCGCTGGCGACCTCCACCGGATTCTACGGCCGCTATGCCGGCACCAGCCATGGCATCGGCGTCGCGGTGCTGGCGGGCGAAGGTACCGGCATGGAACGCGACTATGACCAGGCCAGCGCCCGGCATGCCGGCGACCTGCGCGGCGCCGAAGAGATCGGCCGCACCGCCGGCGAGAAAGCCGTCAGGCGGCTGAACCCGCGCAGCATGAAGTCGCAAGCCGTGCCGGTGGTGTTCCATCCCGACGAAGCCGGCGGGCTGCTGGGCCATTTTGCCGGCGCCATTTCCGGCGCCGCCATCGCCCGCGGCGTCTCCTTCCTGAAGGACCGCATGGGCCAGCCCATCTTCGCCCCCGGCATCACCATCATCGACGAACCGCACCGGGTGCGCGGCCTGCGCTCCAAGCCGTTCGACGGCGAAGGTGTCGCCAATGCGCGCCGCGCTTTGATCGAGGACGGCGTTCTGACAAGCTGGCTGCTGGATTGCGCCAGCGCCCGGCAGCTGGGTCTGGAAACCACCGGCCATGCCGCGCGCGGCACCGGCGGGCCGCCTTCGCCCTCCACCACCAACCTGCACATGGCGGCCGGAAAGCTGACAGTGAAGGAGCTGATCGCCGACATCCGCCAGGGCTTCTATGTCACCGAAACCATGGGCATGGGCGTCAATCGCGTCACCGGCGACTACAGCCACGGTGCGGCGGGCTTCTGGATCGAGAATGGCGAGATCGCCTTTCCGGTGTCGGAAGTCACCATCGCCGGAAACCTGAAGGACATGTTCGCAGCCCTGACGCCGGCCAGCGACCTGGAATTCCGCCACGGCACCAACGCGCCCACCGTGCGCGTCGAGGGCATGACCCTTGCCGGCGCCTGAGGATCTCGCGCTTCTCGAAGACGCGGTCCGCGCCGGCGGCGCCATCGCGCTGAAATACTATCAGACCGACTACAAGCGCTGGAGCAAGGAAGGCGGCAGCCCCGTCACCGAGGCCGACCTGGCGGTGAACGCCTATCTGCACGACACCCTGACGGCGGCGCGCCCGGATTATGGCTGGCTGTCGGAGGAAAGCGCCGACGGTGAGGCGCGGTTGCCCAAAAGCCATGTCTTTGTGGTCGACCCGATCGACGGCACCGTCGCCTTTTTGAAAGGCCGTCCGCATTTCACCATCTGCGCCGCGGTGGTGGTGGATGGGCGGCCCTGCTGCGGCGCCATCTACAATCCCGCCAGCGACGAACTCTATGCCGCCCGCCTGGGCGAAGGCGCCACCCGCAACGGCGCGGCCATCCATGTGGGTTCACGCGAAACCATCGAAGGCTGCGCCATGCTGGGCGACCGCACCCAGTTGACCGCCGCACCGTGGCCGGCCATGCATGTGCAGAACCGCAACTCCGTCGCCTATCGCGTCATGCTGGTGGCCGATGGCAGCGCCGATGCCAGCGTCAGCCTGACGCCCAAGCGCGACTGGGACCTGGCGGCCGCCGATGTCATCCTGCATGAGGCTGGCGGGCGGCTGACCGACGCGCGCGGCAACCTGCTGCAGTACAATCGCCCCAGCACCCTGCAATCCAGCCTGGTGGCGGCCAATCCCGGGCTGCATACAGCCATCCTCGATTTGCTGCGACAATAAGAGGGCTTAGGGTCCTGCGCCCGTTAGGCTTCAATGCGGGCGCGCAACGCAGCGGAGACGTCATGCCTGAATCCAAGCAGCTTCTGCATTTCGTGTTCGGCGGCGAACTGAAATCCACCGCCGATATCGAGTTCAAGGACCTGTCCAAGCTGGACTTTGTGGGCATGTATCCGAACTTCGCCGAGGCCCGCAAAGCCTGGCTGTCCAAGGCCCAGGCCACGGTGGACAATGCCCAGATGCGTTACTTCGTGGTCCATATGCACCGGCTGATGGAGCCGGACGAAGATCATCACCATTAAGCTGCTGACGTAATTGGGGTTTTTGGCCCTCGCGGCCCCTTCCCTGCCATGCTAGATCAGCGCGGCATGAGTTCCACAGGCCTTCCCGGGGCGCCCCAACCGGGGCCCAGCAACGTCAATACCGGCGCGGTGATCCGCCGCCTGCTGCGGGACTATGTCGGCGGCGAATGGGGCCTGCTGCTGCTGGCCATCCTCTGCATGCTGTTCACCAGCGCCATCAGCGGACTGGTGCCGCTGATGGTGAACTGGGAGATCAAGCTGATCTTCCTGCAGAAAAATGCGAGCCTGCTGCTGCCGCTGGCGCTGGCGGTCACCGGGGTGGTGGCGATCCGGGCGGCGACCCTGTTCTGCGGCCGGATGTGGCTGGACTCCCTGGCCGAGCGGGTGGTGGCCAAGGCGCAGGCCAACATGTTCACGCGACTGATCCGGCGGGACCTCGCGGACCTGAACGCGGTGCATTCCGGCCAGTTCGTCTCCAACTTCCTTTATGACGCCACCCTGCTGCGCGATGCGTTGACCCAGGGGATGGCCGCCATCTTCCTGGAGGCCGTGCAGCTGGTCGTCTATGTCACCTATGTGCTGGTGGCCGACTGGCAGCTGGGACTGTTCATGCTGGTCATGCTGCCCGGTATTGCCTGGGCCATGGAACGCCTGGGCGGATCGATGCGCCGCGCCGCCACCCGCGGCATGCGCGAGACCGGCGACCTGTCGGTGGCGCTGGCCGAAGCGATGGACGGCCGCCGCATCATCAAGGCTTACGGCCTGGAGGCGCACAGCATCACCCGCGTCGATGCGCGGCTGAAATCGCGGCTGGCGATCCAGCTGAAGGCGGTGCGCCTGCGCGCCGCCGCCGCCCCGGTCACCGATCTGTTCCTGGGCGCCGCTTTCGGCCTGGTGCTGTTCGTCGCGGGCTGGCAGATCCTGCACAGCCAGATCACCATCAATGCGTTCTTCGGCTTCCTCACTGCGCTGCTGCTGGCGCAGCAGCCGGTGCGCAATCTCAGCCAGCTATGGCCGACCGCCAGCGCCGGCTTCGCCGCCGCCACCCGCATCTTTGACGCCATCGATGCGCGCCCCACCATCGTCAATCGTCCCGGCGCCGCGCCGCTGCGGCCCGAAGGCGGCGCCGTCAGCTTCCGCGATGTCTCATTCGCCTACCAGGCCGATGCCGGCCCGACTTTGTCACATGTCAATCTCGACATTCCGGCCGGCGGCAAGATCGCGCTGGTGGGCCCGTCGGGCGCGGGCAAGAGCACCGTGTTCAACCTGCTGCTGCGCTTCTATGACACGCAGAGCGGCACGGTCGCCGTGGACGGCCAGGATATCCAGTCGGTGACGCTGGACAGCCTGCGCGCGGCGATCGCCGTGGTGACGCAGGAGGCCCTGCTGTTCGACGAAAGCATCGCCGACAATATCGCGCTGGGCAAACCGGGCGCTTCGCTGGGCGAGATCAAGGCCGCCGCCCGCAACGCCGCCGCGCACGACTTCATCGCCGCCATGCCGGACGGCTATGACACCCGCGTGGGCGAAGGCGGGCTCAAGCTGTCGGGCGGCCAGCGCCAGCGCATCGCCATCGCCCGCGCCATGCTGCGCAACGCCCCCATCCTGCTGCTGGACGAAGCCACCAGCGCGCTGGATGCCGAGAGCGAACGCCAGGTGCAGGAGGCGCTGTCGCGCCTGATGAAGGGCCGCACCACCATCGTCATCGCCCATCGCCTCTCCACCGTGGTGGATGCCGACCGCATCTATGTGCTGGAAAAAGGCGGCGTGGCGCAGGCGGGCACCCATGCCGAACTGGCGGCGGTGGACGGGCTGTACGCCAATCTCTACCGGCACAATCTGGAAGCCCCTTTCAGTCAGGAAGACGGCCGATGACGCCGGGCCTGACAGCCTGGCGGCTGCTGACCGCCGCCATCGCGCCTTTCGCGTCGCTCTATGTTCGCCAGCGCGCCACGCGCGGCAAGGAAGACCATACCCGGCTGAATGAAAGGCTGGGCATCACCACCACGCCGCGGCCGCCGGGCCGGCTGGTCTGGGTGCATGGCGCCAGTGTGGGCGAAAGCCTGTCGGCGCTGCCCCTGATCGAACGTCTGCTGGCCGATGGCGGTGTCAAGGTATTGGTGACCAGCGGCACTGTCACCAGCGCCGCCATGCTGGCGCAGCGGCTGCCGCAGGGCGCGATACATCAGTTCGTGCCGCTGGACATGCCCGGTGCGGTGGCGCGCTTCCTGGATCACTGGAAGCCTGAGGTGGGGCTGTTCGTCGAATCCGACCTGTGGCCCAACCTGATTTTGGACGCGGCCAGGCGCGGCGTGCGGCTTGCGCTGGTCAATGCCCGCATCTCGGCCCGTTCGGCCGAGCGCTGGGGCTGGGCCCGCAAAAGCGGCGCGGCGCTGCTGGGCGCGTTCGATGTGGTGCTGGCGCAGGACGAAGAAATCGCCGCGCGCTTCCGCACTCTCGGTGCGCACGACGTGCAGGTGGTGGGCAGCCTGAAAGCCGATGCCCCGCCGCTGCCGGTCGATGAAGCCAAATTGTCCGCCATGCGCGCCGTGATCGGGGACCGCCCGGTGCTGCTGGCGGCCCAGACCCATCCCGGCGAGGATGAAACCGTGCTGCCGGCGCATGACCTGCTGCGGGCGCGGTTTCCCGACCTGCTGACCATCCTGGTGCCCCGCCATGTCGCGCGTGGCGGCGAAATCGAGATGCTGTGCGGGGCGCGGGCCAGCAAGCGCCGGTCCACTGGCGGCGTGATCACGGCGCAGACTGCCATCTATATCGCCGACACCATGGGCGAACTGGGGCTGTTCTATCGCCTGACGCCCTTCTGTTTCCTGGGCGGCACGCTTGTCCCGTTGGGCGGGCACAATGTGCTGGAGCCGGCGGCGCTGCATTGCGCCGTGCTGGCGGGACCCCACACCGCGAATGCGGCAAGCGCCTATGCGGCGGTGCTGGAGGCGCAGGGCTTTGGCCGCGTCTCCACCAGCGCCGACATCGCGCGCGAGGCGGCGCGGCTGTTCGCCGATCCGGGCGCCGCGCATGCGGCGGGCG
>JAQGLO010000164.1 GCA_028292825.1 Alphaproteobacteria bacterium
CTTCGACGTCATTGCCATTTACAGCTTCCGCGACGGCCTGATCAGCCGCGTGGATTTCGCAAAGTAGAACCATGTCGCTGCGCCGCCTTGCCCCGCCGGAAGTCCAGCCCGCCAGCTTCGCGTTCAATGCGGAGAATACGGAATGGGCCAAGGCCACGATCGCGAAGTATCCGCAGGGCCGTCAGGCCAGTGCCGTGATCTCGCTGCTGTGGCGTGGGCAGGAGCAGGACGGCTGGGTCACCCATCCGATGATCGAAAGCGTCGCGAGGATGCTGGGCATGCCCTTCATTCGGGTGCTGGAAGTGGCGACCTTCTACACCATGTTCAACCTGGAGCCGGTGGGGACGCTGATCCAGGTCTGCACCACGACGCCCTGCTGGCTGCGCGGCTCCGACGCCGTGGTCGATGCCTGCAAGAAGCACATCCATCCCCACGAACACACGCTGTCGGCCGACGGCAAGTTCAGCTGGATGGAGGTGGAATGCCTGGGAGCTTGCGTGAATGCCCCCATGCTGCAGATCGGCAGCGACTTCTATGAAGATATTGACGGTCCAATCACCGAACAGATGATCGCGGACCTGCGCGCCGGCAAGGACATCAAGCCTGGCCCCGCCAACAGCCGCCGCTCGTCCGAGCCGGAAGGCGGCGCCACCAGTCTGACCGACACGGCCCTTTATGATGGTTCGATCATCGGCAAGTACAAGGTCGCCGCACCGCCGCAGCCCGCATTGACTGACGCGGAAGCCAAGAAGCCGACCCAGGCCGCCAGCGACCGTGAATCGCCCAAACAGAAACCGCCGGGAGCGGCCACCTGATGCTCGCCGACAAGGACCGCATTTTCACCAATCTGTACGGCCTTCAGGACCCCGGTCTTGAAGCCGCCAAGAAGCGCGGCCAATGGGACAACACCAAGTCCATCCTCGAACTTGGTCCCGAAGGCATTGTCGACATCATGAAGAAGTCGGGCTTGCGCGGCCGCGGCGGCGCGGGTTTTCCGACCGGCCTGAAATGGTCCTTCATGCCCAAGGAAGTGAAGGAGCGTCCGCATTACCTGGTGGTGAATGCCGATGAATCCGAGCCCGGCACCTGCAAGGACCGCGATATCCTGCGCCACGATCCGCATACCCTGGTTGAGGGTTGCCTGGTCGCCAGCTTCGCGATGCGGGCGAACGCCTGTTACGTCTATCTGCGCGGCGAATTCATCCGCGAGCGTGAGGCGTTGCAGCGCGCCGTCGACGAAGCCTATGCCGCCAAGCTGATCGGCAAGAACAACATCAATGGCTGGGACTTCGATCTCTATGTCGTTCATGGCGCCGGCGCCTATATCTGCGGCGAGGAAACCGCGCTGCTGGAATCGCTGGAAGGTAAAAAGGGCCAGCCGCGTCTGAAGCCGCCTTTCCCGGCCAATGTCGGTCTTTACGGTTGTCCGACCACCGTTAACAACGTCGAATCCATTGCCGTGGCACCGACCATCATCCGCCGTGGCGCCGACTGGTTCGCCGGTATCGGGCGTCCGAACAACACCGGTACCAAGGTGTTCTGCATCTCCGGCCATGTAAACAAGCCCTGCAATGTCGAAGAGGAAATGGGCATTCCGCTGCGTGAACTGATTGAGAAGCATTGCGGCGGCGTGCGTGGTGGCTGGGACAATCTGCTGGCGGTGATCCCCGGCGGCGCATCCGTACCACTGCTGCCCAAATCTATTTGTGACGATGTCCTGATGGATTTCGACAGCCTGAAGGCGGCGCAGACCGGTCTTGGCACCGCGGCCGTGATCGTGATGGACAAGTCCACGGACGTGATCAAGGCGATCCAGCGTCTTGCCTATTTCTACAAGCATGAGAGCTGCGGTCAGTGCACGCCGTGCCGCGAAGGCACCGGCTGGATGTGGCGGGTGATGACCCGCATGGTGAAGGGCGATGCCCGGGTGTCCGAGATCGATCTGCTGCAGGAAGTCAGCAAGGAAATCGAAGGTCATACCATTTGCGCTCTGGGCGACGCGGCTGCGTGGCCGATCCAGGGCCTGATCCGGCATTTCCGTCCCGAGATTGAAAAACGCATCGCCGATTTTTCGCGCATGGCGGCGGAGTAAGACATGGCCACCCGCAAGCTGATCGTTGACGGCAAGGAAGTCGAAGCGGAGGAAACCCTCACGCTGCTGCAAGCCTGCGAGCAAGCGGGCTCGGAAATTCCGCGCTTCTGTTTTCATGAACGTCTGTCAGTGGCTGGCAACTGTCGCATGTGCCTGGTCGAATGGGTGGGGGCGCCCAAGCCGCAGGCGTCCTGTGCGCTGCAGGTCAAGGATATCTTTCCCAACAAGGACGGCACGCCCGCCAAGATCAACACCACCAGCCCCTACGCCCGCAAGGCGCGCGAAGGCGTGATGGAGTTCCTGCTGATCAACCATCCGCTGGATTGCCCGATCTGCGACCAGGGCGGTGAATGCGACCTGCAGGACCAGGCCATGGGCTATGGCCGCGCCGCCTTCCACCGTTTCAACGAGAACAAGCGCGCCGTTGAAGACAAGTATATGGGCCCGCTGGTCAAGACCATCATGACCCGCTGCATCCAGTGCACCCGCTGCGTGCGCTTCGCCACCGAAGTGGCGGGCGTGCCGGACCTGGGCGCCACCGGGCGCGGCGAAGACATGGAAATCACGACTTACCTCGAAAAGGCGTTCGCGAGCGAACTATCCGGCAATGTGGTGGATCTGTGCCCCGTAGGGGCGCTGACGTCCAAGCCCTATGCCTTTAATGCGCGCCCTTGGGAGCTGCGCAAGACGGAATCCATCGACGTGATGGATGCGCAAGGCGTGAATATCCGTGTCGATGCGCGCGGTCCGCAGGTGATGCGGGTCCTGCCGCGCCTTAACGAAGAAGTGAACGAGGAGTGGATTTCGGACAAGGCGCGCCACGCGTGTGATGGCCTTTCGCGCCAGCGGCTGGATCGTCCCTATGTCCGCGTGGGCGGCAAGTTGAAGCCCGCGACGTGGGCCGAAGCCTTCGCGGCCATCGCCGCCAAGGTAAAGGATACCACCCCCGCAAAGATGGCTGCCATTGTCGGCGACCTGGCCGCGGCTGAAGAAATCAAGGCGCTGAAGGATCTGATGGCGGCGCTGCGCGTCACCAACATCGATTGCCGTCAGGATGGTGCCAAGATTGCTGCCGGTCCGCGCCAGACTTATTTGTTCAACTCCACCATTGCGGGGGTTGAAGCGGCCGACGCCATCCTGCTGGTGGGCGCCAATCCGCGCTGGGACGCGCCAGTGCTGAATGCCCGCATCCGCAAGGCGTGGCTGGCCAGCGGCGTGAAGGTGGCCAATATCGGTCCCGCCGTGGATCTGACCTATCCCGCCGAACAGCTGGGTACCGACATCTCCATGCTGGGTTCGATCGCCAATGGCAGCCATGCCTTCGCCAAGGTATTGAGCGACGCCAAGCGCCCAATGATTATTCTGGGCTCGGGTGCCCTCACGCGCGCAGACGGCGCCGCGATCCTGGCGCTTGCCGCCCGAATTGCCGGCGACACCGGCATGATCGGCCCGGCCGGTAGCCATGCCGAAGGTGGCTGGAATGGTTTTAATATCTTGCACACCGCGGCATCACGTGTCGCGGCGCTCGATCTCGGTTTCCTGCCAGGGACCGGTGGCCGTGACGTGGCGGGCATCGTGGACGGCGCCCAGAAGGGCGAGATCGACTTTATCTATCTGCTGGGCGCCGACGAATTCGACGTTGCCCATCTTGGCCGTGCCTTCATCGTCTATCAGGGCAGCCATGGCGATGCAGGCGCCCATCATGCAGACGTGGTTCTGCCGGGCGCCGCCTATACTGAGAAGGACGGCATTTACGTGAACTTCGAAGGCCGGGTGCAGCGTGGCCGCCGCGCCGCTTTCCCGCCAGGCGAGGCGAAGGAAGACTGGGCCATCCTGCGCGCCCTGTCAGACGTGCTGGGCGTGAAGCTGCCTTATGACGACCGCGCGGCTCTAGTGGCCGCGATCGAGAAGGACGTCACTCACTTCGCGCTTCTGAACATCGCACCCGTGCATGCCGATACATCGGCGGCGACCTGGGGCGGTATCGGCGAAATCGGCACACTGGATCCTGCACCGGTGGCAGCCATGATGAGCGACTATTATCTCACCAACCCGATCGCACGAGCCAGCGAGACCATGGCCAAATGCAGCCAGGAATTCGTGTCCGGGCATTCGAAGATGGCGGCGGAATAATGCAGCTCGCGAATTTTCTTTCGGGTCTGGGCTGGAATCATTCGCTGGCATGGTTTGTCAGCCAGTTCGTGCTTATCCTGATATTCGATGTCGTGCTGCTGGTGATGATCGCTTACCTGCTGCTGGCGGATCGCAAGATCTGGGCGGCGGTGCAGATGCGCCGGGGCCCGAATGTCGTGGGTCCGTTCGGCCTGCTGCAGACCTTCGCCGATCTGTTCAAGTTTCTTTTCAAGGAAGTGATCATTCCGGCCGGTGCCAACAAGGTCATCTTCATGATCGCTCCGTTGATTACCGTCACGCTTGCATTCGCGGGTTGGGCAGTGGTGCCGATGCAGGAGCATTGGGTAGTCTCCGACATCAATGTTGGTATCCTGTACCTGTTCGCTATGTCGTCGCTGGGCGTCTATGGCATTATCATGGCTGGCTGGGCTTCTAACTCGAAATATCCTTTCCTGTCGGCGCTGCGCGCGGCAGCCCAGATGGTGTCGTACGAAGTCTCCATTGGATTTGTCATCATTACCGTGTTGCTGTTTGCCGGTTCGCTGAACCTTTCGGATATCGTGCGGGCACAAGCGGGCACGGGCATCCTCCCCCATTGGTACGTCTTCTCCATCCTCTTTCCCATGTTGCCAATCTTTTTCGTTTCAGCGCTGGCGGAAACCAACCGTCCGCCCTTCGATCTGGTGGAAGCGGAAAGCGAACTGGTGGCAGGTTTCTTCGTGGAATATTCTTCCACCCCGTTCCTGCTCTTTTTCCTGGGTGAGTATCTGTCCATCGTCTTGATGTGCGCGATGTGCTCGATCCTTTTCCTGGGTGGCTGGCTACCCCCATTGAACATCGCGCCCTTTACTTGGGTGCCGGGCATCATCTGGTTCCTGCTGAAAATCTGCTTCTTCTTCTTCATGTTTGCGATGGTGAAGGCCATGGTGCCGCGCTATCGCTACGACCAGTTGATGCGTCTGGGCTGGAAGGTTTTCCTGCCGACGTCGCTTTTGTGGGTGGTGCTGACGGCGGGCTGGGTGCTCTTCGTCCGCCCCCATCTCTAGAGGTTTGCCATGAGTTTTGACCGCACTGCGCGTCAGATATTCTTCTGGGAATTCATCAAGAGCTTCAGGCTTTCGATGCGCTACTTTTTCGCGCCTAAGGCCACCCTGAACTATCCCTTCGAAAAAGGCCCGTTGTCGCCCCGTTTTCGCGGCGAGCATGCGTTGCGCCGTTATGCCAATGGTGAAGAGCGCTGCATCGCCTGCAAGCTGTGTGAAGCCATCTGCCCAGCCCAGGCCATCACCATCGAAGCCGAACCGCGTGAGGATGGCTCACGCCGCACCACCCGTTATGATATCGACATGGTGAAATGCATCTATTGCGGTTTCTGCCAGGAAGCCTGCCCGGTGGATGCGATCGTGGAGGGGCCGAATTTCGAGTTCTCCACCGAGACACGCGAAGAACTTTATTACGATAAAAACCGGCTGCTCGCGAACGGCGACCGCTGGGAACGGGAAATCGCCCGCAATCTGGAACTGGACGCGCCTTACCGTTAGGCGCAGGAAAAGCGAATGTTCGAGGCCATAGCCTTCTATTTCTTCTCGGCGATTTTGATCGCAAGCGCGGTCATGGTCATTGCCGCGCGCAATCCCGTGCATTCGGTGCTGTTCCTGATCCTCAGCTTCTTCAATGCCGCCGGCCTGTTCGTGTTGCTGGGGGCGGAGTTCCTGGCGATGATCCTGATCGTGGTCTATGTCGGCGCCGTCGCCGTGCTGTTCCTGTTCGTGGTGATGATGCTGGACATCGACTTCGCCGAACTGAAGCGCGGTAGCCTGCAATATCTGCCGTTCGGCGCCCTTGTCGGATTGATCCTGGTGGCCGAACTGGTGATGGCCGGCAGCGTGTGGGTGCTGAAGCCTGCTGTGGTTGCCGCCAAGGCCAGCGCCACGCCGGCCGGCGTGACCAACACGGTTGCGCTGGGGCGCATCCTCTATACCGACTATGTGTACTACTTCCAGATCGCGGGCCTGGTGCTGCTGGTGGCCATGATCGGCGCCATTGTCCTGACCCTGCGTTCGCGGCCCGGCGTGCGCCGCCAAGTGATTTCCGTGCAGAACGCACGTACGGCCGCCATGGCGGTAGACATGCACGATCTCAAGCCGGGGGAGGGCGCGTAGATGACCATTGGGCTCACCCAGTATCTGACCGTCGCCGCCATCCTGTTCACCATCGGGGTGCTGGGCATTTTCCTGAACCGCAAGAACGTCATCATCATCCTAATGTCGGTGGAACTGATCCTGCTGGCCGTGAACATCAACTTTGTCGCCTTCTCCGCCTATCTGGGCGATCTGGTGGGACAGGTCTTTGCGTTGTTCATTCTGACTGTGGCGGCCGCCGAAGCGGCCATCGGCCTGGCCATCCTGGTCGTTTATTTCCGCAACCGCGGCACCATCGCGGTTGAGGACGTCAATCTGATGAAGGGCTGAGATGTACGCCGCGATCGTCTTTCTTCCCCTTCTCGGTTCCGCCATCGCGGGGTTGTTCGGCCGTGTTCTTGGCGCTCGCCCCAGCGAGCTTGTGACCACGGGCTTGCTTCTTCTGTCGGCCGCGCTGTCGGTCATGGCATTCGTGACCGTTGCGCTGGGTGGCGGAGCGACCCAGATCATTCCCATTCTGCCTTGGATCCAGTCCGGTGATTTTTCGGTGGACTGGACAGTGCGCGTGGACACCATCACGGCCGTGATGCTCGTGGTGGTGACGGGCGTATCGAGCCTCGTGCACCTGTATTCCATCGGCTACATGAATGAGGACCCGTCGCGACCGCGCTTTTTCTCGTACCTGTCGCTGTTCACCTTCGCCATGCTGATGCTGGTGACCTCCAACAATTTCCTGCAGCTGTTCTTCGGCTGGGAAGGCGTGGGTCTCGCCTCCTACCTGCTGATCGGCTTCTGGTACACCCGTCCGGCGGCCAATGCCGCGGCCATGAAGGCCTTCATCGTCAATCGCGTGGGCGATTTCGGCTTCGCGCTGGGCATCTTCGGCATATGGGCGGTGTTTCATACCTTGGATTTCGATACCGTGTTCAAGGCCGCGCCGGCGCTGGTCGGCAAGCAGTTCATCTTTGCCGGCCACAGCGTCGATATTCTGACCACGCTGTGCCTGTTGCTATTCGTGGGCGCGATGGGCAAGTCGGCCCAGCTTGGCCTGCACACATGGTTGCCGGACGCGATGGAAGGCCCCACGCCTGTTTCCGCGCTGATCCATGCCGCCACCATGGTAACGGCGGGCGTTTTCCTGGTCTGCCGGTGTTCGCCGTTGTTCCAGCTTTCGCCTACGGCGCTGACGTTCGTCACGGTTATCGGTGCGACGACCGCGTTCTTTGCCGCCTCCGTCGGTCTGTTCCAGAACGATATCAAGCGCGTAATTGCTTACTCGACTTGTTCGCAGCTGGGCTACATGTTCGCCGCCGCGGGCGTGATGGCCTACAACGCCGCCATGTTCCATCTCTTCACCCACGCCTTCTTCAAGGCGCTTCTGTTCCTGGGTGCGGGCAGCGTGATCCACGCGATGCATCACGAGCAGGACATGCGCAAGATGGGCGGGCTGTGGAAGGCCATTCCCTTCACCTACACCATGATGCTGATCGGCAACCTGGCGTTGACCGGCGTGGGCCTGCCATTGCTGGGCATCGGCTTTGCCGGTTTCTATTCCAAGGACGCCATCATCAACTCGACCTTCGCCGCCCATACCAGTATCGGCACTTATGCCTTTACCTTGCTGCTGGTTTCGGCTGGCATGACCAGCTTCTATTCCTGGCGGCAGTTCCTGCTGACATTCCATGGCCGCTATCGCGGCGCGGATGGGGTACATCATGCCGATGAGCATTCCGATGAGCCGTTGGCGGAAGATGACGATCATCACAGCGAAGACCATGTTCAACATCACCTTCCCCAACTTTCTGAAGTCCATGAATCGCCGCTGATCATGCTGGTGCCGCTGGCCATCCTGGCGCTGGGCGCGGTGTTCGCTGGCATGGCCTTCAATCACTATTTCATAGGCGAGGGTGCCCATGAATTCTGGCGTGCTTCACTGGTGGTGGCGCATGGCGAAGAGGGGGCGCTGCCATTGTGGGTCGAGTTCGGACCTTTGGCCGTCACCATCATCGGCTTCCTGGTCGCCTATTACTTCTACATCCTGAATCCGGCCATCGCCGCTGCGATGCAGGCGCGCCAAGGGCTGCTGTACCTCTTCCTCTACAACAAATGGTATTTCGACGAAGCCTATGACTTCCTGTTCGTCCGCCCCGCGCTGAAGCTGGGCCGGTTCCTGTGGAAGCGCGGTGACGGCACCGTGATCGACGGCCTTGGCCCCGATGGCATAGCGGCCCGCGTTCTGCATGCGACGCGTGGCGCTGTGCGGCTTCAGACTGGTTACGTCTATCATTACGCCTTGGCAATGCTGCTGGGCGTGGTTGCGCTGGCGACCTGGTTCATGGTTTCGGGAGGCGTGAAGTGAGCTTCCCCATTCTTTCCCTCTGTACCTTCGTTCCGCTGCTGGGCGCTGCCGCCATCCTGCTGATGCCCAGTGCCAACAACGCCCGCTGGATTGCGCTGGCCACGACCGTTCTTGTGTTCGCGCTGTCACTGGTGGTGTGGGCGAATTTCAACAACGCCAATTCCGGCTTCCAGATGGTCGAGAAGCTGAACTGGCTGGGCGGCGGCATTTCCTACCATATGGGTGTGGACGGTATTTCCATGTTGTTCGTGGTTCTGACCGCCGGGCTGATGCCTTTCTGCATTGTCGCCAGCTGGGAAAGCGTCCAGACCCGCGTCGCCGAATACATGATCGCATTCCTGGTGCTGGAAACCATGATGATCGGCGTGTTCTGCGCGCTGGATCTTGTGCTGTTCTACGTGCTGTTCGAAGGCGGCTTGATCCCAATGTTCCTCATCATCGGCATCTGGGGCGGCAAGCGGCGGGTATATGCCAGCTTCAAGTTCTTCCTCTATACCTTCATCGGCTCGGTGCTGATGCTGCTCGCGATCATGAGCATGTACTGGTATGCGGGGACCACCGACATCGACACCCTGATCAATGGGGTGCATTTTCCCGCCGCCATGCAAACTTGGCTGTGGCTGGCCTTTTTCGCCAGTTTCGCGGTCAAGATGCCGATGTGGCCGGTCCATACCTGGCTGCCCGATGCGCATGTCGAGGCGCCGACGGCTGGCTCCGTTATCCTGGCCGGTATCATGTTGAAGATGGGAGGCTATGGTTTTCTGCGCTTCTCGCTGCCCATGTTCCCGTCGGCCACCGAGATGTTTGCACCACTGGTGTTCGCCCTGTCGGTCATCGCCATCATCTACACCTCGCTGGTGGCGCTGGCGCAGGAGGACATGAAGAAACTGATTGCCTATTCATCGGTGGCCCATATGGGCTTCGTCACCATGGGCATCTTCACCCTGAACCATCAGGGCGTTGAGGGCGGCATCTTCCAGATGCTGAGCCACGGCGTGGTGTCGGGCGCCCTGTTTCTGTGCGTCGGCGTGGTCTATGACCGGATGCACACCCGCGACATTGCGGCTTATGGCGGGCTGGTGAGCCGCATGCCGCTCTATGCGGCCTTCTTCATGGTCTTCACGCTGGCCAATGTCGGCATGCCCGGCACCTCGGGCTTCATCGGCGAGTTTCTCACCATGCTTGGCGCTTTTCTGCACAACAGCTGGATCGCCATCTTCAGCGCCACCGGCGTCATCCTCTCGGCGGCCTATGCGCTGTATCTTTATCGCCGCGTCATCTTTGGAGCGCTGGTCAAGCCCAGCCTGAAGACGATGAAGGACCTGACGCCGCGCGAAATCGCGCTGCTGGCCCCGCTGGTGGTGATCACGATCCTGCTGGGCATCTATCCCAAGCCGGTCTTTGACGTCACCACGCCCGCCGTTGCCAAGCTCATCGCCGATAACAAGACCGCGCTGGCGATGGATCATGCCAAGAAGGTTGCGGAAATCCAGAAGAGGGCCGGCCAGTGAGCTTCCAGACCGACCTCGTGGTTCTGCTTCCTGAGATGATCCTGGCGATCGGCGCCATGGCGCTGCTGCTAACGGGCGCCATTGGCGGCGAGAAGACGGCTTCGTTGATCAACTGGGGCGCCATCGCGCTGCTGGCCATATCGGGTGCCGCCACGGTGATGGGTCCGGATCATGCCATGGCGTTTCACAACGCCTTCGTCGCCGACGGATTTTCCCGTTTTGCCAAGCTTCTGATCCTTTGCGCAGCGGCGCTGTCAATCCTGCTCGCCGATGAGTTCTTCGCCTCCATCCAATTGTCACGTTTCGAGCTTCCGGTCCTGATGCTGATCGCCAGTCTGGGCATGATGCTGATGGTATCGTCTGCCAGTTTTCTGTCGCTCTATATGGGTCTGGAACTGCAGTCCCTGGCACTTTACGTTCTGGCGGCCTTCAATCGCGATCATCTGCGATCGACTGAAGCGGGTTTGAAGTATTTCGTTCTGGGCGCGCTGTCGTCGGGCATGATGCTGTACGGTATCTCGCTGATCTATGGCTTCACCGGCACGACCGAATTCGCTGCCATCGCTGCGGTCACGCATGGCGGCGCCGGCCTGGGCGTGATCTTCGGCATTGTCTTCCTGATCGCCGGCCTGGCCTTCAAGGTCAGCGCTGTGCCGTTCCACATGTGGACGCCGGACGTCTATGAAGGCGCCCCCACGCCGATCACCGCCTATTTCGCCACCGCCGCCAAGGTCGCTGCCCTGTGCCTGTTCCTGCGCGCCATCCTGACGCCGTTTCCGGATCTCATCCATCAGTGGCGCCAGATCATCATCTTCATCTCGGTGCTCAGCATGGCGCTGGGTGCCATTGCCGCGATCGGCCAGACCAACATCAAGCGGCTGATGGCCTATAGCTCCATCGGCCACATGGGCTATGCGCTGCTGGGACTGGCCGCCGGCTCGTCGCTGGGTGTGCGCGGTGTCCTGATCTATCTGGCGATCTATGTCTTCACCAATCTTGGCGTCTTTGCGGCCATCCAGGCGATGCAACGCGGCGGCAAGGCGGTGGAAAGCATTTCGGATCTGGCCGGGCTTGCCCGCACCGACATGAAACTGGCGGTGGTCTTCTCCATGCTGTTTCTCAGCCTGGCGGGCCTGCCGCCGCTGGCCGGGTTCTTCGCCAAATTCTATGTCTTCCTCGCTGCCATGCAGGCCGGCCTGGTCTGGCCAGCCGTCATCGGCGTTCTGACCAGCGCCATCGGCCTGGTCTATTATCTGAGGCTGGTGAAGGTGATGTTCTTTGACGAACCCGCGCCCAGCTTCGATATCGTGACGGGATTTGGCTCCAAGGCCATCCTGGCACTGTCTGCGGCCGTGGCACTGCTGTTCATCTTCGCGGCTTCTCCCATCATTACCGCCGCCGATGCCGCGGCGCGCTCTCTGCTTCCTTGAGTTCTGCGTCCTCGATCTGGCCACAGGGCTACGGCCTCATCCGGCATGGTGAGATCGATTCCACCAACAGCGAAGCGCGCCGGCTGGCCGAGGCAGGCGAGACCGGACCGGTCTGGATTTCCGCCGATCGCCAGACCGCCGGACGTGGACGCCGCGGACGCACATGGGACAGCGGCAGCGGCAATCTGGCGGCCACGCTGCTGCTGCGCCCGCCCGCCGATTTCGCGCAACTGTCTTTTGCCGCCGCGCTGGCGGTCTCGGATACGGCGGCACATTTCGCGCCGTCCGTTCGTATCGCCGTCAAATGGCCCAACGATGTGCTGGCCGGCGGCAGGAAACTCGCCGGTATCCTGCTGGAGAGCGGGCAGGATGCCAAAGGAACCTGGCTGGCCATCGGCGTCGGGATCAACCTGGCCGGCCATCCCGACGGCACGGAGTTTCCCGCCACGTCCCTGTTGGCCTTTGTGACTCCTCCGTCACCTGAGCAGGCGCTGACCATCCTCGCCGCCCGCTTCGCATACTGGTATGATGCCTGGATGAAGCAGGGCTTTAAGACATTGCGCGCGGCCTGGCTGGCGCGGGCCGGCGGCCTTGGTGCGACGATCCGGGCACGGCTGCCGCATGAAACACGCCATGGTGTATTCGAGGGGATCGATGCCTCCGGCGCTCTGTTGCTGAACGAGCAGGGCACCGTGCGCGCCATCACCGCCGGCGAGGTTTTCTTCTGATGTTGCTCGCCATCGACGCCGGCAATACCAACATCGTTTTCGCCATCTATGATGGCACGACCGTGCGTGCCCAGTGGCGCGCCGTGACACAGGTGTCGCGTACCGCCGATGAATATGCCGTGTGGCTGTCGCAGCTGCTGGCATTGGAGGGGCTTTCCTTTGCCGATCTCGACGCCGCCATCATCGCCACCGTCGTACCGGCAGTGCTGTTCGACCTGCGCGACATGTGCCGGAAATACCTCAAGACCGAACCGCTGCGGGTCGGCGATCCTGCGCTGGACATCGGCCCCAAACCCACCGTGGATCGCCCCGAAACGGTCGGCGCGGACCGAATCTGCAACACCGTTGCCGCGCATGCCACCTACAAGGGCGCGGTGATCGTGGTCGATTTCGGCACCGCCACCAATTTTGACATTGTGGCGGAGAACGGCGCCTTTGACGGCAGCGTCATCGCGCCGGGCGCGAACCTGTCCATCGAAGCGCTGCATCAGGCCGCCGCGCTGCTGCCGCGTGTCGCCATCCATCGCGCCCAGAAGGTGATCGGCCGCGACACCGTCTCCAGCATGCAGTCCGGCGTCTATTGGGGCTATGTCGGCCTGATCTCGGGCCTGATCGAACGCATCAAGGCGGAATATGGCAAGGCCATGACCGTGGTCGCGACCGGCGGCCTGTCGCATCTGTTCCGTCCCGATATCCCGCTGATCGATCATGTCGATCCCGACCTCACCATGCGGGGATTGATGCTGATCCACGCCCGCAACGTCCGCGCCTAGATGCCCAAAAGCATGCCGTTGCCGGATGAACTGGTCTTCCTGCCGCTTGGCGGCTCGGGCGAGATTGGCATGAACTTCAATGCCTATGGCTTCGGCCCGCCCAACAACCGTCAATGGATCATCGTGGATTGCGGTGTGCTGTTCGGGCGGGAGGGCAGCTCGCCCGGCGTGGACCTGATCATGCCGGACATCCGCTTCCTGGCCGAACAGCGCGAGAATGTCCTGGGCATTGTCGCCACCCATGCCCATGAAGACCATATCGGCGCTATCGCGCATTTGTGGCCGTCGCTGCGCTGCCCGGTCTATGCCACGCCCTTCACGGCGCGGCTGATCATGGGAAAGCTGGATGAAGCGGGCCTGACATCGAAATTGAAGGTCAGGGAAGTGCCGGTGGGCGGGAAGCTCACTCTGGGTCCGTTCAGCATGGACTTCATTTCCATCACCCATTCCATCCTGGAACCCAACCTGCTCGCCATCCGCACGCCGCTGGGCGTGGTGGCGCATACCGGCGACTGGAAGATCGATCCGGATCCCATGGTGGGCGAGGCGACCGACACAGCGGCGTTGGAAGTCCTGGGCGATGAAGGCGTCTTGGCGCTGGTGTGCGATTCCACCAATGCGCTGGTGCCCGGCAGTTCCGGTTCCGAGGCCAAGGTGCGTGAAAGCCTGACAGCCTTGATCGGCACCCTGAAAGGCCGCGTGGCGGTGACGGGGTTCGCCTCCAATGTGGCGCGGCTGGACACCGTGGCGCGGGCCGCCAAGGTGCATGGCCGCCGCGTCGCGCTGGTCGGCCGCTCGATGCAGAAGATGGTCGCCGCGGCGCGAGAGACCGGATACCTCAAGGACATGCCGCCGGTGCTGGACGAGGCCGAGGTCGCGGACCTGCCGGCCCACAAGGTGCTGTATCTTTGCACCGGCAGCCAGGGCGAGCCGCGCGCGGCGCTGGCCCGCATCGCCGCGGGCAACCATCCCAATGTCAGCCTGTCCAAGGGCGACTCGGTGATCTTTTCCAGCCGCGTCATTCCCGGCAACGAAATCGCCATCGCGGAGATCCAGAACAAGCTGGCGGCCAATGGCATCGCGCTGCTGACGGCCGAGGATCACTTCGTCCATGTCAGCGGCCATCCCTGCCGCGACGAGCTGGCCCAGATGTATCGCTGGATTCGCCCGAAGCTGGCGGTGCCGGTGCATGGCGAAATGCGCCACCAGGTGGCCCATGCCGCGCTGGCGCGCGAGCTGCAGGTACCGCAGGCCATCGTGCCACAGAACGGGCAGATGTTCCGCCTGGCGCCAGGAAGACCCGAACTGATCGATGAAGTGCCGTCGGGCCGCATTCATATGGATGGCCGCGTGCTGGTGGCGGAAGGCGAGGGCCTGGCCAAGGACCGCCGCGCCATGGCGTTTGCCGGCCTTCTGGTGGTGAGTTTGGTGGTGGACAACAAGGGTCGGATCGCCGCCGAGCCGGTGGTGCTGGGTGAAGGCATGCCCGAAGCCGTGGAGGAGGCGGTGCTGAAGGCGGTGGAAGACACGCTGGCCAAGAACAAGCGCAGCGATCCCGACGACCTGGCCGAGAATGTGCGCCGCGCCGCGCGCCGCGCCGCCCATGATGCCTGGGGCAAGAAGCCCATGACCCGCGTGCTGGTGACCGAGCTATGAGCATGCCCGTCTTCCTGCACTATGTCGTGCTGTTCAGCGCCTATGCGGTGCTGGCGTTCCTGTGCCTGTTCTGCCTGCTGCCGGTGGGCCTGGGATCCGAGCGCGATCCGGAAAGCGGCGCGCCGCTCAATCCGATGCTGAAGAAGAAGGCGCTGATCGCATTGGTGGTTGCGGCAGTGCTTTGGATCGGCTTCTACGCCCTGATCCATTTTGGCGTACTGCAGCTTTAAGGAAACGCGACTTTCGCCGCGAAGGCCGGTGCGATGATCGCCACGCCGGGGCCTGTACGCCGTGGTGAGGAACGCCGTGATGCCAGAGACGATCTCGCCGCGCGCCGTGACACCGTTTGCCCGCAATCCGAAAAGCTTTTCCAGCACGGCAAATGCCAACAAACGAAAAGGCCGGAAGCTGTTGCTTCCGGCCTTGCCCGCACTGGCGGATATTCTCCCCGAACTTGGCCGTTCTTTTGCGGTCAACGTTCTTTTATGGGGTCGTTTGATATAGTGCTTCGCGGGGCCTGTCACGACATATTTGGTTATATTGCAATGCAACATGCGCAACATAGTTTCGCAAATCGCCGTCTGGCGGTGTTGACGGCTACTGCGCTGTTGTTGGCGGCGAACATGGCGCTGGCCGGGACTATAGCCAAGGCGTCCGCGCCCGACCCGCTGCTGAACCCCACCCTCGGCCCGTGCGCCGGGCTGGCGGCGGGCCCGGACTATGCCGCCGGCACCGATGCCGACGGCCATGCCGTGGCCCCTGCCGACGTGGGCGCAGGCCCGGTGCCGCTGCCGGAGAGTATCGCGATTCCCCTGCATGGAGCGGGTGGACAGCGTGGTCGCCAGAACCCGGCGACTGGGGCGAGCGACCGTCCCTACGTCACCCTGGACGGAGGCAAGCTGGCGCCCCTGCTGAACCCGCCCGCCTGCCATTAACCAGGCCGGTGATCCTGCCCTGATCCCTGCCCGGACGGCTGCTAGGGTCCGGCCATGCGTGCGCTCCTGGTCGCCCTGATCCTGTGCCTGTCCGGGGCGGCCCATGCCGCGCCCGCCGCGCCATGGCACATCGCCAAGGATCACTGGGACGCCGGCGACGAGGCCGGGTTCGGCCGCTTCGTCACCGCCCTGGGTGACAGTGGCTGCAACTCCTCCCAGAGCTGCCTGCGCGACCCGGCCAATCCCTACAGGGGCAGCGACCGGCATTTCCTGGACGTGGATGTGGACTGCGCCAAGCTGCCTTACCTTTTGCGCGCCTATTACGCCTGGAAGAACGCGCTGCCCTTTTCCTATGTCGATGGGGTTTCGGGCTCGCGCTTCGGGCACAGCGCCAACCGGATCGTCAGCCGCACCGGGATGATCGACCATGGCAACGGCATCGATGCACCGACAGCCATCCGCGCCATGATCGACAATGTCTATTCCGGCACCTTCCGCACCGATGCGGCGCGTGACGGGGCGATCCCGGCGGATTTCTATGCGCCCGCCTTGCAGCCCGGCAGCATCCGCCCCGGCACGGTGATCTATGACACCAATGCCCATGTCGGCATCGTCTATCGCGTCGATGCCTCGGGGCGCATCTATTACATGGATGCCCATCCCGACTTCACCATCAGCCGCAGCGTCTATGGCGCGCAGTTCGGCGCCAGCAGCGCGGCCCTGGGCGGTGGCCTCAAGAACTGGCGGCCGCTGCAGCTGGTGGACGCACACCGCGAAGGCGGCGCCTTGGTCGGCGGCCACTACGCCTTTGCCCGCAACAACCAGATCGCGGATTTCTCGCTGGTCCAGTATCTCGGCACCGAAGGCGGGGCGCCGCCGCGCTGGCGCTACAACGGCGCCTCGCTGGGCTATTACGAATATGCCCGGGTTGCCGTTTCGGGCGGGCGCAGCGATTTCAATCCCGTCTATGAGCTGCAGGCCACCATGGGCACCCTGTGCAACGACCTGGAGGACCGGCGCGAAGCGGTGGACCAGGCGGTGGCCAACGGCATCTCCGCCAAGCTGCATCCGTCGGAAATCCCCGCCAACATCTACAACAGCGAGGACGGCACCTGGGAAAGCTATGCCACCCCGGCCCGCGATGCGCGGCTGAAGGCGGGGTTTGTTGCCTTCCGCCGCGACCTGGCGCGGATGATCCAGCTGTGGCTGAACCGCGATCCGCGCATCGTCTATGACGGGCTGGACCTAAAAAGCGACCTGCTGGCGGCCTATGACCGGCAGAGCGCGGGTTGCGCCATCACCTACCTGTCCAGCGACAAACATCCGGTGCCGCTGAGCTTCGATGACATCTCCCATCGCCTGTTCGCCATGTCGTTCGATCCCTATCACTGCGTGGAATTGCGCTGGGGCGAGGATATCTTGAATAATGGAAGTGGGGGCTGCCCTGACCAGAGCGGCAAGCGGCGCTGGTATGCGGTGGAAGAGGCGGCGCGCCATGAAGTGGACCGCGATGCCGGCCTGACCGGCGGGCCGCAGGACGTGGATATTCGCGGCCTGATCCTGTCGATGCCGGGGCGGACGCCGTTCGTGCAGCGCTATCCGGGCGACAACCGGCAATCGCTGAACTGATGCGCGCCAACGCGATGGCGCGGCGGCAGTCGCGCAGCAGGGTGCGGGTATCGGCGCGAACGGCCCTGGCGGCGGCACTGTAGCGGCCGTGGATCAGGCGGTTCTGGTTGCCGCGCGGCGCGCCCCTAGGATTTCCCGTTCGTCTGCCCATTTGAACCTTCGTTCGTGGTACCCCCATCCCGGGTAACCTGTATTTTCTGGGTGGTGGTGCCGCGCAGGCGGGCCAGCGCCTCGCCAAGCCGGGCGCTGGCGCCCAGCAGCGCGACGGCGGCATTCAGTTCGCGGTCATGGGCCTGATAGCTGGTTGCGGCATCGGCATAGGCCATGCGCTGGGCGATGCCTTCGGCGCAGCGCGCCAGGCAGGATTGCAGCAGGTCTTCGGGTGTCTGTTTTGCTTTCATCGCGCCATAATAGCGGCGTGCAAGCGCGTGGGGATAAGTGCGTCCCGCATTTCGCGGGCAAGTTGCGGACCGGGCAGGTGAAAATAAATCGCTGGGGTGTTGGACAACAGCGGATTTTAGCGGCCGCGTTAAGTTGTCCGTAATCGGAACAATCCTAGCCTTGTGGCATAACGGGCAAAGGGCAGGGCGATGTTT
The DNA here is from genome assembly GCA_028292825.1 of Alphaproteobacteria bacterium. GTDB lineage: Bacteria > Pseudomonadota > Alphaproteobacteria > Micropepsales > Micropepsaceae > Rhizomicrobium. The sequence continues at coordinate 17,984 of JAQGLO010000164.1, forward strand.
CAGGAGAGCTGGGGTCTTTACGAGGCGCCTTATTCCAGGCGGCGGATCTTCCATCCCCGCAAGCGGTCCGTCACCCTGCCGCTGCTCACCCTGCTGGCTGCCGCCGTGGCGGTGTTCGAGGCGCTCAGCCGCTTCTGAAGGCTATTGCAGCGGCGCGCGCAGCAGGCAGACCAGACCCTCGGTTTCGTAGCGCACATCCACCGCGCCGCCGAAATCGGCCGGCAACAAGGTCTTGATCAGGCGGCTGCCGAAACTGAAGCGCGTCGGCGTGGCCACAGTCGGTCCACCGGACTCGCGCCATTCGAACTGCAGCAGCGAAACCCCGTCTGACGGTTCGATCGTCCAGACGACATTGACCTCGCCGTCCGGCGTGGACAGCGCGCCGTATTTCATCGCATTGGTCGCCAGCTCGTTGAGCGCCAGCGCCAGGGTCAGCGCCTGCTTGGGCAGCAGCGTGTGGTCGGGCCCCGAGACAGTGAAGCGACCGCTGCCCATGCGATAGGGCAGGAGCGCGCTTTCGATGACCGGCCGCATGGCCGTGGAGGTCCAGCTGTCTTCCGCCAGGATGTTGTAGGCGTCGCTCAGGGTCTTGATGCGGGCGGTGAAGACCTCGCGCGGCGCCCTGTGGGCATCGCCCTTGAAGGTCTGCTGGGCGATGCCCAGCACGGTCGCCAGCGTGTTCTTGACCCGGTGCGTCAGTTCCTCGGTGAGAAATTTGTGGCGCTCCATGTTTTCCTTCCGGGTCTGCGCGGCGCGCCATTCCTCGGTGATGTCGCGCGAAATGGACAGCAGATGGGATACCTCGCCATCCGGGGCGAAGATGGGCGAGACCTGGACATCCCAGTAGCGCGGCGTGCCCTTGGCGGTGTTGGCCGCATTCTGGAAGCGGGCGATACGCCCCGCCTTCGCCGTGGCCACCGCGTCCGTCGCCTGGGTATTGCCTTCGCCGGCCCAGAAATCCGGCCAGGGGCAGCCTTTGAGCACGCTGAAATCGTCCACTTCCATCACGCGCTTGCCGCCGTCGCTCATGAATTGCAGGCGGCCGTCGAGATCGAGAATCTTGATGCAGTCGCCGCAGCCCGACAGGATGCCGCGCAGCAGGTCGCCATTGCCCACCAGCGCAGGATTGGCGGCCGCGAGTTCGCGGTTCATGGCGTCCAGGAGCAGGTTTTCGCCCACGCGATCGACTTCGTCTTTTCAGGAAATCATAGGCGCCGCCCCCACGGCCGCGCCTGTTCCGGACTTCTATACGACAAAAGGGCGGGGCTGGATTGGCCCAAACCGTACAAAACCGGCAAAGTATTCAGTAGGCCCGGCCGATCAGGATTTCCTGCACGCCGGGCGCGCCGGTGAAAAGGCAGGGGGCAAACGAATCCGGCTGCTGCAAAGGCGCGTTGCGGATGGTGAGCTTCAGCGCCTTCAGTTTCGTATCGACCTTTTCCAGCTCCGCGCCGCTGGGCTTTGACCAGCTGACTTTCAGCCAGCCCTTGAACTCGTCATCGCTGCCCTTGAAATAGTCTTCCACGCCGGCCCAGTCGGTGACGCCGGTCTTGATATTGGCGTCCAGCCGCACCTTGGCTTCGGCATACAGGCTGTGCTGGATCTCGGCCAGGATCTGCGCGGCCTTTTCCTCCAGGAATTCTGCGCGGGTGCAGGCGATGGATTTGACCTTGTCGCCGTCGCGCAGGCTGTCGCGGCGCATGAAGGTGACATTGCCGCCGGCGGCGTCGCGCGGACCGATCTCGACAATGATGGGCGCACCGCGCCGCACCCAGTTCCAGCGCTTTTCCGCCGACTTGATCTTCTTGGTGTCCAGCAGCACGCGCACAGGCGCGCCCAGCACATGGATGCTGGACAGCGCCGCCGCCAGGCTTTCGCAATAGGCCAGCACGTCGGCGTCTTCCGGCTTGTCGCGCAGCATGGGCACGATGACGATCTGCTTGGGCGCGATGGCCGGGGGAAGCCGCAACCCATCATCATCGCCGTGGGTCATGATCACGCCGCCGATCAGGCGGGTGGAGACGCCCCAGCTGGTGGTGTTGCAGAAGGTGATGGTGCCGGCATCGTCCTGGAACTTGATGCCCTGCGCTTCGGCAAAGTGCGTGCCCAGGAAATGCGAAGTGCCGGCCTGCAGCGCCTTGCCGTCCTGCATCATGGCCTCGATGGAATAGGTCGCCTCGGCGCCGGGGAAGCGTTCATTTTCCGGCTTCTCGCCCGCGATCACCGGCATGGCGAGATAGTCTTCGGAGAAGCTGCGATAGACTTCCAGCATCTTCATGGTTTCCGCGACCGCTTCCTCGGCGGTGGCATGGGCGGTGTGGCCTTCCTGCCAGAGGAATTCGGTGGTGCGCAGGAACAGACGCGGCCGCATTTCCCAGCGCACCACATTGGCCCATTGATTGATCAGCAGCGGCAGGTCGCGATAGCTGCGCACCCAGCGCGAAAAGGCATCGCCGATGATGGTTTCCGAGGTGGGACGCACCACCAGCGGTTCTTCCAGCCTGGCATCCGGATCGGGCTGCAGCTTGCCGTCGATAGTCTTCAGGCGGTGATGGGTGACGATCGCCATTTCCTTGGCGAAGCCTTCGACATGCTGGGCTTCCTTGGCGATGAAGGAGAGCGGAATGAACATGGGGAAGTAGCAGTTCTCGTGCCCGGTCGCCTTGATGCGGCGGTCGAGCTCCTGCTGGATCTGCTCCCACACGCCATAGCCCCAGGGCTTGATCACCATGGCGCCGCGCACCGGGCTGGTCTCGGCCATGTCGGCGTCGCGCACCACCGCCTGGTACCAGTCGGCGAACCGGGTGCGGTTGATGTCGAGGGCGCGCTGCATGCAAAGGCTCCGGCGGAAAATCGAGCGTGTTTACCCCGCCGCGCGGGGCCTGAACAGGAGATAAGTGGCCAGCCCGGACAGTCCGAAAAGGCACATCAGCGCCGTCATGGGCAGCGGCGTGGCCGGGGTCAGGAAGGCGCCCATGGCCAGCGAGGCAATGGCGCCGCCGCCATACAGGAAAATCCCGATCAGGGCCGAGGCCATCCCGGCGGCATGGCCGAAATGGTGCATGGTCAGCCCCGCCGAAGTTGGGTTGGTCGAACCCATCATGGCGCAATAGAGGAACATGCAGGCCACCAGCGCCGGCAGGCCGCCCCACCCCGTCAGGCCGCAGAACAGCGCCACGAGACCGACACAGGCATTGGCGGCAATGCCGGCGAACAGCAGCGGCTCGCCCGGACGGTGCTTTAGCCAGCGGGCGGTGGCCTGGCTGAAGACGATCAGGCCGACGCCGTTCAGGACAAAGGTGAAGCCGAAATATTGCGGGGCGACATGGTAGAGATTGATCACCACATGCGGCCAGCCGGTGAGAAAGACATACAGTCCCGAACCGGTGAGGATGGCGGGGATGATGTAGCGGTAGAAATTGCTGTCGCGGCCGATCTCCCAATAATCCTTCAGCACATGCAAAGGATGCAGCCTGCGGTCCGAGCCGGGATGGCTTTCGGGCAATTGCAGGAATACCAGCACCATGGTCGCCAGGGCCGCGGCGCCTTGAATCCAGAACAGGCTGCGCCAGCCGGTCAAGGGCAGCACCCAGCCGCCCACGAAGGGCGCGAACAGCGGCGACACCGACAGGATCAACAGCATCTGGGCGAAGATGCGACCGGCCTCGCGCGGCGGGAACAGGTCGCGCACGCAGGCGCGCGCCAGCACGGTGCCGGCGCAGCCGCCAACCGCCTGCGCGAAGCGCGCAGCATCGAGCGTCAGCGGGCCCTGCGCCAGGGCGCAGCCGGTGGCGCCCAGCACATAGAGGCCCAAGCCCAGGATGATGGGCCAGCGCCGCCCGAAACGGTCGGACAAGGGCCCCACCATGGCCTGGCCGATGGCGATGCCCAGGAAGTAGGAGGCCAGCGAATGCTCGATCGCCGCGATGGGACTGCCGAATTCGCGCGCGATGGTGGGCAGCGCCGGCAGGTACATGTCGATGGCGATGGGGGTGAAGACCGTCAGCAGCCCGAACAGCAGGATCAGATAGAGGCGGCGGCCGGGGGTGAAGGATTCGCTGGGGGAGGGCATGTGGGATGGGGGATAGCAGGGGATGGATGGTTTGTCATGGACGCGTCACGCGCAGCCCCTTAACCTGCGGCGTCATGGCAGAATCACCGCAAAAAGCTCCGTCCAAAACCGGCATTTTCACGCCTTTCGAGTGGATGCTGGCGGCCCGCTACCTGCGCGCCAAGCGGCAGGAAAGCTTCATCTCGGTGATCTCGCTGTTCTCGCTGATCGGCATCGCGCTGGGGGTGGCGACCCTGATCATCGTGATGTCGGTGATGAACGGTTTCCGCATCGAGCTGCTGCGCAGCATCCTGGGACTTTCCGGCCACATCACGGTCCAGTCGCAGATGGGCAACCTGGCCGACTATGACGCCATCACGGCGCGCATCCGGCATGTGCCGGGCGTGGTGCGCGCCGCGCCGGTGGTGGACGGGCAGGTGATGGCCAGCCAGAACGGCGCCAATACCGGCGTGGCAGTGCGCGGCATCCGCGCCGCCGACCTCGCCAACATGACCGTGCTGGTCGAGAAGCTGTCGCCGGACGCGCTGAAATATTTCACCGGCGAGAACATCATCATCGGCAACGGCCTGGCGCGCCGGCTGGGCATCCGCATGGGCGGCGACATCACGCTGATTGCGCCCAAGGGCAATGTCACGCCCTTCGGCACCACGCCGCGCATCAAGACCTATCATGTGGTCGGCGCCTTCCACATCGGCAACACGCTGTACGACAACAATTACGTCTTCATGCCGCTGGAGGAGGCGCAACTCTATTTCGACACCGGCGAGACCGTGAGCGGGATCGAGGCCATGGTCGCCGATCCCGAAGCCGACCTGAAGCTGCTGCCCGCCATCAACAAGGCGGCGGGCCCCATGATGCGGCTGGTGACCTGGCAGGAGCTGAACGGCAATATCCTGTCCGCGCTGCAGGTGGAGAGCAACACCATGTTCCTGATCCTGTCGCTGATCATCCTGGTGGCGACGCTCAACATCGTGTCGGGACTTATCATGCTGGTGAAGGACAAGTCGTCCGACATCGCGATATTGCGCACCATGGGAGCGACGCGCGGCGCCATGATGCGGGTGTTCTTCATCGCCGGCGCCAGCATCGGCGTGGCGGGGACGCTGCTGGGGCTGGCGATCGGCGTGCTGTTCATCGCCAATATCGAAACCATCCGCCAGAACCTGTCCAAGCTGACCGGCACCAACCTGTTCGATCCCACCATCTATTTCCTCTCCAAGATGCCGGCCCAGATGGATCCGGGCGAGGTGACGGCGGTGGTGGTGATGGCGCTGGTGCTGACCTTCCTGGCGACGCTGTATCCGTCATGGCGGGCGGCGCGGCTCGATCCGGTCGAGGCGCTGCGCTATGGATGACATTCTGCGGCTGGACGCCATCACCCGCCGCTTCAAGGAAGGCGACGGGCAGCTGGAAGTCTTTTCCAACCTGGCGCTGTCGCTGAAGCCGGGCGAGATCGTGGCGCTGGTGGGCCCCAGCGGTGCGGGCAAGTCGTCGCTGCTGCATATCGCCGGCCTGCTGGAAGCGCCGACCAGCGGCGAAATCTTTATCGAGGGCGTGGCGACATCTGCGCTGCCGGACACCGAACGCACCCGCATCCGCCGCGACAAGGTGGGCTTTGTCTACCAGGCCCATCATCTGCTGCCGGAATTCGACGCGCTGGAGAATGTGATCCTGCCCCAGATGATCGCCGGTGTGTCCAAAGCCGCCGCCGCCAGGGAAGCGGAACGGCTGCTGACCGTGATGGGGCTGGGCAAGCGGCTGACGCATCTGCCGTCGCAATTGTCGGGCGGCGAGCAGCAGCGTGTCGCCATCGCCCGCGCGCTGGCCAACCGGCCGCGCATCCTGTTGGCCGACGAGCCCACGGGCAACCTGGACCCGCGCACCTCGGGCGGGGTGTTCGACGCACTTATTGCGATCACGCGGGCAGAAGGGCTTGCGGCGCTGATCGCCACCCACAATTTCGAACTGGCGTCGCGGATGGACCGGGCCCTGCTGCTGCACCAGGGCCGGCTGATCGAAGGCACGCAGATCCCGCGCTGACCTCTGTCCGGGGACGTACCGAAAAACTCGGGGAACCGGGGCAACCGATCCATGGCTGCCCGGTTACCAACTCCATGACATATCAGCGCAATTCCCGTTACTGGGTCCACGCGACCAAGGTGGCTGGCAATTCGGTCACCTTTTGTTCTTGTGTTCTGAGTGGAACACAAGTAGAACAAAACCCGACAAAGCGGGAGACGACGGTCATGTGGATCAAGGATGTGGCGGCGGGTGCGGGGCTTCTTCTGTTCATGGTGTCGGCCTTTGTGCTGGCCAGCGGGGCCCAGGCCCTGATGCTGCATCCGGCGCTCTGACGCTGTGGATAGGGGCCGATCCAGTCCCCATATCGGAAGCGGGCGCGCGATAGTGCGGCCCTGACTCTTTTGAGACCTTCCATGGCGTCCTTCGTCCATCTGCGCGTCAAGAGCGCCTATTCCCTGCTGGAAGGTGCTGTCCGGCCCAGCGAACTGCCCGGCCTGTGCGCCGATGCCGGGACGCCCGCCGTGGCGGTGACGGACGTCAACAACCTGTTCGGTGTGTTCGAGATCACCGAGACCCTGCTCAAGGCCGGCATCCAGCCCATCGTGGGCACCTTGCTGTCGGTGGAGTTCGCGCCCCGCAGTCCGATCCAGACCGGAAGCCGCAAGAAGCCGCCGCATGTGGCGCTGCTGGTCCAGAACGAGGCCGGCTATCTCAACCTCACCCGCCTGCTGTCGGCCGCCTATCTGGAGGTGGAACCCGGCGACTGGCCGCATGTGAAGGCGGAAAAGCTGTTCGCCCACGCCGAAGGGCTGATCCTGCTCACGGGCGGGCCGGGCGGGGCGGTCAACCAGCTGCTGCTGGACGGCAACGCCGAGGCTGCGCAGGCACTGCTGGAAAAGATGGCCGCCGCGTTTCCCGGCCGTCTCTATGTCGAACTGCAGCGTCACAACCTGCCGGAGGAACGAGCCGTCGAGGATGGGTTGCTCGACATGGCCTATGGGCTGGCGCTGCCGCTGGTCGCCACCAATGACGTGCATTTCGGCAAGGCCAACATGTATGAGGCGCACGACGCCCTGCTGTGCATCGCCGACGGCGCCTTTGTCAGCCAGGACGATCGCCGCCGCCTGACCC
>JAQGLO010000192.1 GCA_028292825.1 Alphaproteobacteria bacterium
CCGGTGTGCTGCTGGAAGTGAATGCCGAAACCGACTTCGTCGCCCGCAATGACGATTTCAAGGATTTCGTGAAGTCCGCCACCCAGCTGGCGCTCAAGGAAGGCGGCGACCTGGAAAAGCTGCTGGGCCATCCGCTGGGCGGCTCGACCGTGCAGCAGACCCTGACCGAACTGGTCGCCCGGATCGGCGAGAACATGTCGATCCGCCGCGCCGCCGCCATCAGCGTCGATCCCGGCGTGGTCGCGGCCTATGTCCACAACGCCACCTCGCCCGAGCTGGGCAAGATCGGCGTCCTGGTGGCCATCAAGAGCGCCGCCGACAAGGACAAGCTGGCCGCCCTGGCCAAGCAGATCGCCATGCATGTGGCGGCCGCCGCCCCGCTGGCCCTGACCGTCGAGCACATGGACAAGGCCGTGGTCGAGCGCGAATACGCCATCCAGAAGGACCTGGCGCTGCAGTCGGGCAAGCCGGAAGCCGTTGTCGAGAAGATGATGGAAGGCCGGATGCGCAAATATTACGAAGAGACCGTGCTGCTGCAGCAGACCTTCGTGATCGACGGCGAAACCTCCATCAGCAAGCTCATTGAAAAGGCCAGCAAGGACCTCGGCGCGCCGGTCGCGATCGACGGCTTTGTCCGCTTCCAGGTGGGCGAGGGCATCGAGAAGGCCGATTCCGATTTCGCCGATGAAGTCGCCCAGATGGCTGGTACCAAGGCCTGAGTTTGTTGCCCTCATGCTTCGACAAGCTCAGCATGAGGAATAGGGAGAATCCTCACCCTGAGACCCCGAGCTTGTCGAGGGGCGAAGGGTGAAGCAGGGAGCGCCTATGTCCGCCACGCCGAAATACCGCCGGGTACTGTTGAAAGTCTCCGGCGAGGCGTTGATGGGCGACGACCAGTACGGCATCAACACCGGCGTCATTGACCGCATCGCCCGGGACGTGAAACAGGCCTCGGACGCCGGCAGCGAGATCTGCATGGTGGTCGGGGGCGGCAACATCTTTCGCGGGCTCGCCGGGGCGGCCAAGGGCATCGAACGTTCCACCGCCGATTACATGGGCATGCTGGCGACCGTCATGAACGCCCTGGCCTTGCAGGCCGGGCTGGAGCGGACCGGGCTGAGCTGCCGGGTCCAGTCGGCCATCGCCATGAACAATGTCTGCGAGCCCTATGTCCGGCGCCGCGCCATGCGGCACCTGGAAAAGGGGCGGGTGGTGATCTTCGCCGCCGGCACCGGCAACCCCTTCTTCACCACCGACACGGCGGCGGCGCTGCGGGCGGCCGAAATGGGGTGCGACGCCATGCTGAAGGCGACCCAGGTGGACGGTGTTTACAGTGCTGACCCCAAGAAGTTCCCGGATGCCGTCCGTTACGATTCCTTGAGCTATCACGAGGTGTTGGCGCAGAATCTTCAGGTAATGGATGCGGCCGCGATCTCGCTTTCGCGGGAAAATCGAATCCCGATCCTGGTGTTCTCCCTGGCCGAGCCGGGCGCCCTGACCGAGGTCCTGGCGGGCCGCGGCCGGGCAACCATCATCGAAGAAAAGTAAAAGCCGTTATTGGGTTTGGGGTACTGTCCCGAACCGGGTGCGTTGGAGCGACACGGACATGGCCGAAGCCTTTAGCAAAGACGAACTGGACCGCCGCATGACCGGCGCGGTCAGCACCCTCAAGAGCGATCTGGGGGGGCTGCGCACGGGCCGCGCCAGCGCCGCCTTGCTCGATCCGGTGAAGGTCGAGGCTTACGGCAACGCCGTGCCGATCAACCAGGTGGGTTCAATCTCCACCCCCGAGTCGCGCATGATCGTGGTGCAGGTGTGGGACAAGGGCCTGGCCAAGGCCGTGGACAAGGCGATCCGCGACGCCGGCCTGGGCCTGAACCCGCAGATGGATGGCCAGCTGCTGCGCATTCCCCTGCCGGAACTGAACCAGGAACGCCGCAAGGAGCTCTCCAAGCTCGCCGCCAAATATGCCGAAGCCGCCCGCGTCTCGGTGCGCAATGTGCGCCGCGACGGCATGGACCTGCTCAAGCGGCTGCAGAAGGACGGCAAGATCAGCGAAGACGACCAGCACGGCAAGGGCGATGAGCTGCAGAAGCTCACCGATGGCCATATCAAGGACATAGATTCCGCGCTCCATACCAAGGAGCAGGAGATCATGCAGGTCTGATGGGCGAGCCTTCACATCTTCCCAAGCATGTCGCCATCATCATGGACGGCAATGGGCGTTGGGCGAAGAAGCGCTACCTGCCGCGCGAGGCGGGTCACTATGCCGGCATGGGCGCCGTGCGCGAAACCGTACGCGCCGCCTGCGACCTGGGCCTGGAAAACCTGACCCTGTTCGCCTTTTCCTCCGAGAACTGGAAGCGGCCCAAGACCGAAGTGGGCGCGCTGATGGGACTGTTCCGCGCCTATTTCCGCAGCGACATGGACGAGCTGGTGGAGCGCAAGGTGCGCATGCGCATCATCGGCCACCGCGGCCGCGTCGCCCCCGATATCCAGACCATGATCGAGGATTCCGAAAAGCGCACCGCCCACAATCGCGGCATGAACCTGACCTTCGCCTTCGACTATGGCGGCCAGGAAGAAATCGCCGCCGCCGCCCAGGAACTGGCGCGCGCCGCCAAGGACGGACGGCTGGATCCCGAGACCATCACCCCCGAACTGTTCGCCCAGCGCCTGTTCACCAGCGCGCTGCCGGCCCCCGATCTGGTGATCCGCACCTCGGGCGAGCACCGGCTGTCGAACTTCCTGCTGTGGCAGTCGGCCTATGCCGAACTGCTGTTCGTGGACACCCTGTGGCCAGACTTCGACCGCGCCGCGTTGACCGGTGCGCTGGAGCAGTTCGCCGCCCGTGAACGGCGCTTCGGGGCGCTGGATTCGGAAGCTGTGGCGTGAGCATGAGCGGTTCCCTGCCCAAGACCCGCAGCGGCAGCGAGATGGCGCTGCGCGTGCTGTTCGGCGTTTTCCTGGCGGTCGTGGCGGTGACGCTGGATTTCCTCAGCCCGCAATGGTTCGCCGGGGTGGTGGTGCTGGTGGCCCTGTTCGGGGCGCATGAATGGCACCGGCTGGTGCGCGATCCCGCCCAGCGCGAGGCCGCGGCGCGCCGGCCGCTGCATGTGCAGACATCCATAACCGGCATCACCATCGCGCTGGCGATGATGGCGCTGATCCTGGACCAGCCGGCGCTTGCGCTGGGCCTCCTCGTGGTGGGCGCGGCGGCGTCTTTCGTGATGGCGCAGCGCCGCAGCGACAATCCCGCCTGGCATGCGCTGGGCGTGTTCTATCTGGGCTTGCCGGCGCTGGCGCTGGCGGGCATCCGCATGTTCGCGGCGCAGGGCGCTCTGACGGTGTTGGGGCTGTTCCTGATCGTGTGGGCGACCGATACCGGGGCGCTGGTGTTCGGCAAGCTGATCGGCGGCAAGAAGCTGTGGCCTGCGGTGTCGCCGGGCAAGACCTGGGCCGGTACCATCGGCGGCAGTTTCACGGCGGTGACGGTGTTCTCGCTCTATATCGCCTTCTTCAGCTTCAATGTGCTGGCGGCGCTGCTGTTCGCGGCGGGTCTCAGCGTGGTGGCGCATCTGGGCGACCTGTTTGAATCCTGGGTCAAGCGCCGCTTCGGCACCAAGGATTCGGGCGGCCTGATCCCCGGTCATGGCGGCGTGCTGGACCGGATGGATTCCATGGTTGCCTGCAGCGTGGTGCTGGCGCTTTTGGTGTTCGGGCTGCATATCAACCCGATGTTTGGTGGACATTCTTGAGTGACATGAAGGCGATTGCGGCCACGAAAATCTGGGACGAACTGCCCGCCATGGACGAGGTCCTGGCGCGCAAGATCACCGTGCTGGGCTCCACCGGCTCCATCGGCGTCAACACGCTGGATGTGATCGCCCATGTGCGAAAGCTCCATGGCGAAGGCGCCATGCCCATCACTGCCTTGACGGCGGGCGAGAATGTGAAGGTGCTGATCGAGCAGGCCAGGGCGATGAAGCCGAAGCTGGCGGTGATCGGCAATGAACAATTGTTCGGCGAACTGAAGGCCGGCCTGGCCGGCACCGGAATCGAAGTGATGGCGGGCCGCCAGGCGGTGATCGATGCGGCATCGCGCGACAGCGATTTCGTCATGGTCGCCATCATGGGGGCCGCCGCCATCGAGCCGGCGCTGGCCGCCATCCGCCGCGGCGTGGTGGTGGCGCTGGCCAACAAGGAATGCGTGGTGGCGGCCGGCGCGGTGTTCCGCGACGCCATGGAGAAGTCCGGCGCCAGCGTGCTGCCGGTGGACAGCGAGCATAACGCCATCTTCCAGGTGCTGGGTTCGGGCGACGCCAGCGAAGCCGAGCTGGTGACCATCACCGCCTCGGGCGGGCCGTTCCGCGAATGGTCGCTGGAGCGCATGAAGGCTGCCACGGTGGAAGAGGCGGTGGCCCATCCCAACTGGGCGATGGGGCGCAAGATCAGCCTCGACAGCGCCACCCTGATGAACAAGGGCCTCGAATTGATCGAGGCGCATTTCCTCTTCGCCCTGCCGCCGGAAAAACTTGGCGTGGTGGTGCATCCCCAGTCCATCGTGCATTGCCTGGTGTCCTACGAAGACGGCACCACCATGGCGCATCTGTCGGCGCCCGACATGCGCACGCCCATCGCCCATGCCCTGGGCTGGCCGCGCCGCATCCCGTCGCCATCGCGCCGGCTGGATCTGGCCAAGCTGGGCACACTTGTTTTCCAGGAGCCGGCGCATGACCGGTTCCCGGCGCTGAACCTGGCCATCGGCACCATGCGCTCGGGCGGCATGGCGCCCACGGTTCTTAACGCTGCCAACGAGATTGCCGTGCAGGCCTTCCTGGATCGCCGTATCGGTTTCCTGGACATTCCCCGCGTGGTTGCCGAAGCACTGGACCGGGACTTTGGCAGCAACGGCCTGGCGGGCAATCTGGAAGCTGTCCTTGGCACCGACGCGCGGGCGCGCGTTCTGGCCGAGGAAATCTGTCAAAGAGTAGGGACGTAAATGCTGGAAGCCATTCGCGGCCTGATCGCCTGGACCCCGATGGGTCTTCCCGCCTTCCTGTTCGTCATCACCCTGGTGGTGTTCTTCCATGAGCTGGGCCACTTTTTGGTGGCGCGCCATTTCGGCGTCAAGGTCGACGTCTTCTCCATCGGCTTCGGCAAGGAGATTGTGGGCTTCAATGACAAGCACGGCACGCGCTGGAAGCTGAGCTGGCTGCCCATCGGCGGCTATGTGAAATTCGCCGGCGACGCCGATGCCTCCTCCAAGCCCGACAGCGAAGCCGCCCTGCGCATGACGGCGGAGGAACGCGCCGGCGCCCTGATGTTCAAGCCGGTGGGTCAGCGCGCCGCCGTCGCCGCCGCCGGTCCCTTCGCCAATTTCCTGCTCGCCATCGTGCTGCTCACGGGCATCACCATGTACGGCGGCCATGTCGTGGTCGCGCCCGTGGTCGGGCAGGTCAATCCGGGCAGTCCCGCGGCGCAGGCGGGCATCAAGCCGGGCGACCTGGTGACCCGAATCGACAGCACCCCGATCCGGGATTTCCAGCAGCTGCCGGAGATCATCTCGGTCAGCGGCGGGGAAACCCTGGCCGTGGGCCTGAAGCGGGCGGGCCACGACCTGACCGTGCAGGTGACGCCCAAGCTGACCAAGGTCCGCGACGTCCTGGGCAATATGGGCAGCCAGATGGTGATCGGGGTGCGCCCCGACCCCAAGGCGGCGGTGACGCGGGAACATTATGGCCCCGTGGGCGCCCTGACGGCGGCCTGTTCCGAGACCTGGAACATCATCAAAACCACCATTCTGGGCATCGGCCAGATGATCACGGGCCATGCCAGCGCCGACCAGCTGCGCGGCCCGGTGGGGATCGCCAACATGACCCGCCAGGTGGCGGGTTTCGGCTTCCTGCCGCTGCTCAATCTGGTTGCTATCCTTTCTGTAAGCATTGGGCTGGCCAATCTTTTTCCGATTCCTTTGCTCGACGGGGGGCATCTTCTGTACTATGCAGTGGAAGCTGTTTTGGGGCGTCCGCTGGGTGAGCGGGCCCAGGACGTTGGATTTCGGCTTGGGCTGGTTTTGGTGTTGGGGCTGATGCTCCTGACAACCTGGAATGACCTGGTCCGGCTGAATCTTTTCTGAAAACCAGGCTTTTCGTGCGCGAAAGCCGCAAGACCGAGTTGACCGACGCTGATGCGGCCCTGCAGTCCAAGAGCGCGCCTGAAAAGCAGCTTGCTTCG
>JAQGLO010000193.1 GCA_028292825.1 Alphaproteobacteria bacterium
CTTCGGCATTGCTGGTATCGCTGTTGGCCTTGGCCAGGTTCAGGCGCGGCGCGACGGAGAAGAAGAAGCTGGCGTCGAAGGCATGCGCGATCCGCACCAGGTTGCCCAGGTTCATGGGCTTGGAAACGCCTTCTACGCCAACGCCGAAATATCCCCTCATGCGGGGTCAGTACCCGATTCAGCGGCGCGGGGCCACCGGCGGGTCAGTGCTGGCTTTTGGCCGCCAGGTCGGCGCGGTCCATGTCCATGGTCTGGCGCTGGATGTCCTTGATGATGCAAGGCGTCCGCACCACCGGATCGCGCTGCAGCACCTGGTCGCCGCGTGACAGGCAGGACAGGTTGGAGGTCGAGAAGGTCTTGAACCGCAGACCCAGCTTGAACTGCAGGCCGCTGCAGATGCCGACAAAGTTGATGCGATAGCGCTGGTGACCGCGGTCCTCCACGATCAGGGAGCGATTCCCCGGCACCGAATCGAAGCTGTACATGTCGATCTGGCGCAGGCACACCCGGTCGGGCCGGGGCTGGGCCGCCACAGGTCCGGCAGCGGACAGTACGGCAACGCACGCGACGATGGCTTTCAGGAACGTGTTTTTCATCCTGTCGTTCTCCGTTATGGGCCCGCTTCGTGATACTACGCTATCGGGACCGCTTCGGATCCCGTCCTCCCCTTTTAGCAGGTTTTCATGTCCCAGCCCGCCGCAAAAACCGGCCTGAAATCCCGCCTGCACAATGCCCCCCTGCTGGAAAAGCTGGGGCCCGGGCTGATCACCGGCGCGGCCGACGACGATCCCAGCGGCATCGCCACCTACAGCCAGGGTGGGGCGCAGTTCGGCTTCAACCTGCTCTGGACCATGCTGCTGACCTTTCCGCTGATGGTCGCGATCCAGATGATCAGCGCCCTGATCGGGCGGGTGACGGGCCGGGGCCTGGCGCACAATATGGGCCAGGTGATGCCGCGCGGCATCGTCCACGGATTGCTGGTGCTGCTGTTCATCGCCAACACCATCAATGTCGGCGCCGACCTGGCGGCGATGGGCGAAGCCGCCAAGCTGGTGACGGGGCTGAACCAGCATGCCTCGACCATCTTCTTCGCGTTTCTGTCGCTGGGGCTGCAGATGTTCATTCCCTATCGGCGCTATTCGCGCATCCTGTCGGTGCTGACCTTCAGCCTGTTTGCCTATGTCGCCATCCTGTTCCTGCTGCCGCTGGACTGGAAGGCGATCGGGGCCGGGCTGATCGGGTTGCACCCCGACCTGACGGAAAGCGCCGCCACCACCATCGTGGCGATCTTCGGCACCACCATCAGCCCCTATCTCTTCTTCTGGCAGAGCGCGCAGGAAGTGGAAGAAGTCGACCAGCGCGACGACGAGCATCCCCTGATGGAACAGCCCGATGAAGCGCCCGAGGCGGTGAGCCGCATCCGCATCGACACCATTGCGGGCATGCTGGCCTCGAACCTGATCGCGCTGGCCATCATGATCACCACGGCCGCCACCCTGCACCAGCATGGCGTCACCAACATCAACACCGCCGCCGATGCCGCCAAGGCGCTGCAGCCGATTGCAGGCCAGTTCGCCTTCGCGCTGTTTGCGGTCGGCATCATCGGCACCGGCTTGCTGGCCATTCCGGTGCTGGCCGGATCAACCGGCTATGCGGTGGCGGAATCCTATGGCTGGAAGACCGGGCTGGACAACATGCCCTGGCAGGCGCGCGGCTTTTACGGCGTGATCGCGGCGGCCGTGGTGCTGGGGCTGGGCATCGACTATTCGGGCCTGGATCCGATCAAGGCGCTGTACTGGAGCGCGGTGCTGAACGGCTTGATCGCGGTGCCGATGATGGCGGCGCTGATGGTGGTGGCCGGCAGCAGGAAGAAGATGGGCGATTTCCGGGTCGGGCCGGTGCTGGGCGGGCTGGGCTGGCTGTCGACGGCGGTGATGGCGGCGGCGGCGATCACCATGATATATGTCAGTCTTTAACGGACGGATTTGAAAATGGTCATTCTTTCCTGGATCGTGTTCGGCGCCTTTGTCGGCTGGCTGGCCGGATTCTTCATGCCCAAGCCGCGCCAGGGCTGCCTGGTCAATATCGCGCTGGGACTGGTGGGGGCGCTGTGCGGCGGCTTCATCTTCCAGCAGCTGTCCGGCGGTAGCTTCCGCTATGAGGCGCATGGCTTCATCGCCTCCACCGTGGTGGCGGTGATCGGCGCGGTGCTCGTGCTGGCGATCTGGAACGCCCTGCACAAGCGCTGACCTAGCAGAACGGCGCCACCGGTTTTTTCTCTCCGGGGCTGATGCCGCCCAGATGCGATTTTATGCGGGCATAGTTCGCATCGCCCGGTCGCACCGCCACCACCCCGTCCAGCGGCGAGCCGGGCTGGGGCGCACGGATATTCAGGGTGATGGCGCCATCGGCGCCCATCAGCGCCGTGCCGATGCTGCCGGGACCGCGGCAATCCTGCTGCAGGGCCGGCGCGGCCATCACAGGCACGGTCAGCAGCAGCAGGATGCCCGCGATTTTCATTTGAGAAAGTCCGTCACCAGTTTCACGGTGGCGTCGGGATTTTCTTCCATGATCCAGTGGCCGCTGGCCGGAACAATGCCGCCCTTCACATTCGCGGCGACGAAGCCCAGTTCCACGGCCTCCCCCGTGCCAAAGGATTTTTCCGCCCCCAGCGCCAGCACCGGCATGGCGAGCTTGCCGTTTTTCTTCAGCCATGCCGCATTGTCGACGGCATCCTGGTGGAAGGCGGTGAACTGCTCGAAAGCATCATGCATGGCGCGTGGCCGGGCATACAGCGCCGCATAATGGTTGCGGGTATCCTCGGTGATCTTCTTGGGGTCGGCAGAGAGCTCGTTGTAGAAACGATCCAGATAGATGCGCTCGCGTCCCGCGATCAGGCGCTCCATGTCCGGTCCGCGCACGTTGAAATGCCACAGCATCGGCGTCAGCAGGATCTTGTCCCAGTTGCCGATGCCGGGGATCGGCGCGTCGATCACCGCCCATTTGGTGATGCGGGCGGAATATTGCGCGGCCAGGGCATAGCCCACCATGTTGCCGATATCATGGGTGACCAGTTCGGCCTTCTGGACATGTAGCGCATCCATCACGCCGGCAATGTCCCTGGCCTGGTTCATCTTGGCATAGCCGGTATCGGGATGGCCGCTGAGGCCCATGCCGCGCAGGTCGGGCACGATGACGGTGTGATCCTTGACGAGCACCTTGGCCAGCGGGGCCCACATGTCGCCGGTATCGGCAAAGCCGTGCAGCAGGACTACGGCCGGACCCGAACCGCCGGAACGGACATAGATCTCGGTGCCGTTGGTCTTGATGGTCTGGGTCTTGAAGACGGCGGGGAACGGCTCGACGGCCAGCGCGGGCGCGGCAAGCAGCAAGCTGGTCAGAAGCACGGCGCGAAACATGGGGACCTCGAAAATACGGATGGAAATCGCCTCCATCCTAAGCGACCTTCGGCGCCGCGCGAATACCCCTTCGGGCCGGATTATTTCAGCGTCGCGCCCGCCAGCTTTGCCATCGCCGCCAGGGTGGTCTGGGCGGCGTTCAGGCCCAGCAGGAAATCCTTGTCGTCATAGGTGGCGTAGAGGTCGGTGGGCTGGTGCCATTGCGGGTCCCAGCCATTGCCGACCTGGGCGCCGCGCTCATTCTCGCGCACGCTGAGGGCGGGAGCGATGTCCTTGAACGGTGTCGAGTCGGTATTGGTCATGTGCCGCCCCACCGAGGCCGGATAGTCGGTGGCATAGTGCTCGTTGCCATCGGCAAGCACCCAGGCCAGCTTTTCGGACTCGGCGGCGAATTTGGACTCCACCTGGAATTCCACATTTACATCGGCTTCCGGCCGCTGCACCTTGCTGACGCTGCCATCGGCGCGCGGCATGCCATGGTCGAACATCATCATGTCATGCTGGATCATGCCCAGCCATTTGGGCTCCGGGTAACGCCCCGATCCGGGCGGGGTTTCGATGCCCTGCAGCGCCTTGCGCTGATCGACATAAGCCTGCGCCCCGTTTAAGCCCGTCTCTTCATTGTTCCACAGCACGAAACGGATGGAACGGTCGGTCTGCACATCGGGGCTGCTGTAGATGCGCGCCAGCTCCATCACCAGCGCCGTGCCCGAGCCGTCGTCATTGGCCGCCTCGCCCCAGCCGATGCCGTCCATGTGGCCGCTGACGATGTACATCTCGTTCGGGTGGGTGGTGCCGATCTTGGTGCACCACACTTCCTGGCGGTCGCCCGGCACGGCGGGCGGGGTATCCAGCGCGCGCAGCTTTACGTCGGGCTGCAGATTGGGATCGCTGTTGACGCCGGTGGGGCGGCTGAAGCCGCGGGCCCGCGCGCCGCCGACATTGAAATGCGGCGCGTCGCTGTCATTGGGCTTGGCAGGGGCGACAAAGTGCGTCGGCTCGGCGCCGAACTGGTAGGTCAGCCTTTCGGTGTTGGTGCAGCCATAGCTTTTCAGCTGCGCCTCGATCCAGTTCAGCGCGTCGCGGTTGCGCTGCGTGCCCTGGCGGCGGTCACCGAATTTTGTCAGGCCCTTGATGGTGGCCTTGTATTTCTGCAGGTCGAGGCGCTGGACCAGGGTCAGGACGGGATCGGGAGCGGCGGGGGTTTGCGCAAGCGCAGGGGTCACCAGACAAAGCGCAGCCAGCACAGTCCAACGCATCGCAACCCCCATAACTTGGTGGCGCAGCATACACGGTTCCCGCCCATCCGGGAGATGGGCGGGCGGGTGTGGGCTATTCGGCCGCGGGCTTCTGCAGGTAGATCTCGCCGCCGGTCTGCTTGAACTCTTCGGACTTGGCGGCCATGGCGGCGCGGATTTCGGCGGTGCTCATGGAGTCGTTGTTGCCTCGCGCGGCATCGCGAACTTCCTGCGAGATTTTCATCGAGCAGAACTTGGGTCCACACATGGAGCAGAAATGCGCCACCTTGGCGCCCTCCGCCGGCAGGGTTTCGTCGTGATAGAGCTGGGCGGTTTCCGGGTCCAGGGCCAGGGCAAATTGATCACGCCAGCGGAATTCGAAACGCGCCTTTGACATCGCATCGTCCCAGATGCGTGCGGCCGGATGGCCCTTGGCGAGGTCGGCGGCATGGGCGGCGATGCGATAGGCGATGACACCGGCCTTCACATCGTCACGGTCCGGCAGGCCCAGATGCTCCTTGGGCGTGACGTAGCAGAGCATGGCGCAACCGAACCAGCCGATCATCGCCGCGCCGATGGCGGAGGTGATGTGGTCATAGCCCGGCGCCACATCGGTGGTCAGCGGTCCAAGGGTATAGAACGGCGCCTCGTCGCAGGCTGCCAGCTGGCGGTCCATATTTTCCTTGATCTTGTGCATCGGCACATGGCCGGGGCCTTCGATCATCACCTGCACGTCGTGGCGCTGGGCGATCTTGTTGAGCTCACCCAAGGTGTCGAGCTCGGCGAACTGGGCCGCGTCATTGGCGTCGGCGGTCGAGCCGGGGCGCAGGCCGTCGCCCAGGGAGAACGACACGTCATACCGTTTCAGCAGTTCGCAGATTTCCTCGAAATGCGTGTAGAGGAAGTTTTCCTTGTGATGGGCGAGACACCATTTGGCCAGGATCGAACCGCCGCGGGACACGATGCCGGTGACGCGCTCCGCCGTCAGCGGCACATGCGCCAGGCGCACGCCGGCATGGACGGTGAAGTAATCCACGCCCTGCTCGCACTGTTCCACCAACGTGTCGCGGTAGATTTCCCAGGTCAGGTCCTCGGCGACGCCGCCGACCTTTTCCAGCGCCTGGTAGATCGGCACGGTGCCGATCGGCACCGGCGAGTTGCGGATGATCCATTCGCGGATGGTGTGGATGTGGCGGCCGGTGGACAGGTCCATCACATTGTCGGCGCCCCAGCGGATAGCCCAGACCAGCTTGTCCACTTCGTCGGCCACGCCGGAGGTGACGGCGCTGTTGCCAATATTGGCGTTGATCTTAGTCAGGAAGTTGCGGCCGATGATCATCGGCTCGGTTTCGGGATGGTTGATGTTGGAGGGGATGATGGCGCGGCCGCGCGCGATCTCGCTGCGGACGAATTCCGGCGTGATCTCGTCGGGGATGGCGGCGCCGAAGCTGTTGCCGTCGCGCGGCAGGAGCGAGCGGCCCAGATTTTCGCGGGCGGCGATGAACTTCATCTCTTCGGTGATGATACCCTGACGCGCATAATGGATCTGCGTGACATTGCGGCCCGGTTTGGCGCGCAAGAGCTTGATGCCGCTGCGGTCGAACTGCTGCACCGACAGCGTCTCGCCCGGCTTCAAGCCATCGTCTTCCGGCTTGCGGTCGCGGCCGACATATTCTTCCACGTCGCCGCGCGCCAGGATCCATTCGCGGCGGCGGGCGACAAGACCCTTTTCGATATCAATGGTGGCGCTGTCATCGGTGTACGGCCCCGACGTGTCGTACAGCCGCACCGGCGCCTCGCCGCCCGACAGCTTCACTTCGCGGAACGGGACGCCGTCCACCAGCAGCTTGTTGGAGCCGGGCAACGCGCCGCGGGTGATCGCCAGGGACTTGTCGAGAATGGGCTTGTTCATCTGATGCCTCTCCCTACGCCGGCATGACCCGGATCAGGTTGTAAGGGATCCGCACCATTGCGGTCTCAGCCCGGCATCGCCGGGCACCCCTGGGAAGGGCCGATACTACGCCTGCGCCTAGCTGGCCGCAAACTGTTTGAATTCCGAAATCACCGCCCGGACCGACGCCGCGACGATCTTTTCGCCCGCGGCGATGCTGGCCTGGCTGGGGTCGGAGCCGATGCGGCCGTCGGGGAAGCGGCGGCGATAGTCGTCCGCGTCCAGGATGGGGCCGTTGGGGGCGATACGGGGGGTCATGGTGATGCTGTTCACAACCTGCGGATAGCCCGCCCAGGTGACGGAGACTTCCGACGGGGTGGCATGGCTGCCCTCGCCCACCGGGAACAGCTGGCGGCAGATGTCCATCACGCCCGGCAGTTCCCACCAGTTGCGCAAGCTGCAGCGCAGCGGCGGCGCGTTGTGGCCGACACCGGAAAAGGTCACGCCGTGATACATCTCGCTGAAGGCGGCGGTGATGGTGGCGATGTTGCCGCCATGGCCGTTCAGCCAATAGATACGCTCGAAGCCGTGGCGGGTGAGTGACTGGGTCCAGTCCAGCATGGCGGCGATCATGGTGGAGGGGCGCAGGGTGATGGTGCCGGCAAAGCCCATGTGATGCTGTGCCTGGCCGACATTGAAGGTGGGGCCGATCAATATCCCCGCCTCGTCGCCGGCACGGCGCGCGATGATCTCCGGGCACAGCGCGTCGGTGCCCAACAAGCCGTTGGGGCCGTGCTGTTCGGTCGAACCGATGGGAATCAGGATGGCCTTGGAGGTCGCCAGATAGGCTTCGACTTCGGGCCAGGTGGAGAGCTGAAGCTGCATGAGGCGCCTTGAGTTGGAACCACGATCATAGCACCATCACGCCTGAGACAAGCCCAAAAGAGACCCCAATGTCCGAGAGCCTGATCGCGGTGCCGGAAGCGTGGAAGAAGCGCGCCTTCATGACCGCCGCGCAATATGAGGCGGCCTATGCGCAATCGGTGCAGGACCCGGACGGCTATTGGCGCCAGGAAGCGGCGCGGCTGGACTGGATGACGCCCTTCACCAAGGTGAAGAATGCGTCCTTCGATCCCGACAATCTCTCCATCAAGTGGTTCGAGGATGGCGCCCTGAATGTGGCGGCCAACTGCATCGACCGCCATCTGGCGACGCGCGGCGACCAGACCGCCATCATCTGGGAAGGCGATGATCCGTCGGTCAGCAAGCACATCACCTACAAGCAGCTGCATGAAGAGGTGTGCCGTTTCGCCAATGTGCTGAAGCGCCGCGGCGTGGTGAAGGGCGACCGGGTGACGCTGTACATGCCCATGATCCCCGAAGCCGCCTATGCGATGCTGGCCTGCGCCCGCATCGGGGCGGTGCATTCGGTGGTGTTCGGCGGCTTTTCGCCGGATTCGCTGGCGGGGCGCATCACCGACTGCGACAGCAAAGTCGTCATCACCGCAGATGAAGGCGTGCGCGGCGGCAAGACCGTTCCCCTGAAGAAGAATGTCGATCTTGCCGTCGACCAGTGCCCGGTGGTGGAGCATGTGATCGTGGTGCGGCACACCGGCGGCGATGTCGCCATGACGCCCAACCGGGACGTCTGGTACGACGCGGAAGCGGCCAAGGTTTCCGCCGACTGCCCGGCCGAGGCGATGAATGCGGAAGACCCGCTCTTCATTCTTTACACCAGTGGCTCGACCGGCAAGCCCAAGGGCGTGCTGCACACCACCGGCGGCTATCTGCTGTGGGCGGCCTGGACGCACCATTACGTGTTCGACTACCACGAGGGCGACATCTACTGGTGCACCGCCGATGTCGGCTGGGTGACCGGCCACAGCTATATCGTCTATGGCCCGCTGGCCAACGGCGCCACCACGCTGATGTTCGAAGGCATTCCCAATTATCCGACGACGTCACGGTTCTGGGAGGTGATCGACAAGCACCAGGTCAACACCTTCTACACCGCACCCACCGCCATCCGCGCCCTGATGCGCGACGGCGAGGCGCCGGTGAAGAAGACCAGCCGCGCCAGCCTGCGCCTGCTGGGCACGGTGGGCGAACCGATCAACCCGGAAGCCTGGAGCTGGTATCACAAGGTGGTGGGCGACGCGCGTTGCCCCATCGTGGATACCTGGTGGCAGACCGAAACCGGCGGTCACCTGATCACGCCCCTGCCCGGCGCGACGGATTTGAAACCCGGCTCGGCGACAAAACCATTGCCCGGCGTGGTGCCGCAGATCGTGGATGCGGACGGCAAGGTGCTGGAGGGCGAATGCACCGGCAACCTGTGCATCGCGCAAAGCTGGCCGGGCCAGATGCGCAGCGTCTATGGCGATCACCAGCGCTTCATCGACACCTATTTCAAGACCTATCCCGGCAAGTATTTCACCGGCGATGGCTGCCGCCGCGATGCCGACGGCTATTACTGGATCACCGGCCGCGTCGATGACGTGATCAATGTCAGCGGCCATCGCCTGGGCACCGCCGAAATCGAAAGCGCGCTGGTGGGCGACACCAAGGTGGCGGAGGCTGCGGTGGTCGGCTATCCGCACGACATCAAGGGCCAGGGCATCTATGCCTACGTCACCCTGAAGGCGGGCGTCGAGGCTAGCGAGGCGCTGGCGGCCGAGCTGAAGAAGTTTGTCGCCGACGAGATCAGTCCCATCGCCCGCCCCGACGTGATCCAGTTCGCGCCGGGCCTGCCCAAGACCCGCAGCGGCAAGATCATGCGGCGCATCCTGCGCAAGATCGCGGAGGGCGATGTGTCGAATTTGGGCGATATCTCGACCCTGGCCGATCCCGGCGTGGTGGCCGATCTGATCAAGAATGCGAAAAAGTGACCATCACCATCCGGCTGGCCGGCGGTGTCATTGCGGGCCTGGTGATCTGGATCGCCGGGGTGACGCTGCTGAACCTTGGCCTGCGCCATGGCTTGCCCGGCTATGCCGGCGTGGAAAAGGCGATGACCTTCACCTTGCCCATGCTGATCGCGCGGCTTGCGATCAGCGCCGTCAGTTCGCTGGCCAGCGGCTATGGCGCGGCCCGGCTGGGGCATGGGCGGCGCGCCGCAACCATCACCGGCGTCATCCTGCTGCTGGTGTTCCTGCCGGTGCATTACATGCTCTTCGACAGGTTTCCGCTCTGGTATCACCTGGTTTTCCTGGTCTCGCTGCCGGTCCTGAGTATTGCGGGTGGGGCCCTGAAAAGGGTCGCCTAGCCAACAGGTGCGGCAAGCTGCGCCATGGTCGTTTTTCCCCATTGCGCGTTGCTGTTATGGGATAGCCTTGGTGGCTCGCCCGTCGGAGATCGCATGACTTATGACATCCGCACGGTCGGCGCCCATCCAGATCACTGGTATCCGCTGGCCTGGAGCGACGAGATCAAACCCGGCCAGGTGATCGGGCGGCGATTCGCGGGCGAGCCGATTGCGCTGTTCCGGACCGGGGACGGCACGCTGAACGCGCTGGAAGACCGCTGCGCCCACCGCCAGGTGCCGCTGCATCTGGGCGTGGTATCGGGCCAGACACTCAAATGCGGCTATCATGGCTGGAGCTATGACCGCGCCGGCGCCTGCATCGACGTGCCATATCTGGGCGAGTGCCGCCTGCCCAATGGCGTGAAGAGCTATCCGGTGCGCGAAGTGAACGGCATGGTGCTGGTGTTTCCCGGAAATCCGCAGCTTGCAGAGGAGCGCTTGCCCGCATTCCTGGGCAAGGCGGCTGACACTGGCTATCTCACCCGAAGGCTGAACCGCGAGGTCGCCTGTCACTACAGTTTCCTGCACGAAAACCTGTTCGACATGAACCACCAGTTCCTGCATCGCAAGAACATGGGCTCGATCAAGGCGCGGTGCCTGGGCCGGCGCCACGGCGAGACCTGGTGCGAGGTGGATTACACCTTCAGCCGCACCGAGGGCCGCCAGTCTGTGGGTGAGGCCGCCATTCTTTCCGCCATGCGTCCGGGCGACGGCCGCAAATTCCGCGACCTGATGACCATCCGGACGGAATATCCCTATCAGCACCTGAAAGTCTGGGTTGGCGAAGCGGGCGCGCCGGCGCTGGATGTGTGGCTGTGCTACACGCCGCTGGGCGCGGAGCAGCGCGCCAACCGCACCTTCGGCTTCCTGTCAGTGAAGAAGTCGAAGATCCCAGGGCTGACGGCGCTGGCCTGGCCGTTCATCGCCTGGTTCACCGAACGCATCTTCCAGGAAGACAAGGTCATCGTCGAAGCCGAACAGGCTGCGCATGACGAACAGGGCGCGGACTGGAACAATGAAGTCTTTCCGGCGCTCATCGACCTGCGCGCGCTTCTGGTCCGCAGCGGAACGCCGCCCTTGTCGCAACCCGTCGGCACTGTGCTATCCAGAACTGCCCAGAATTGAGTCGGGCCTGGAGGCGGCAATGCTGGTGTTTCTGTATGTCTTGGCGGCAATGGGCGTCGCCTATTGGGCGCGGCTGGATGGCCGCAGGCCCGGGACATGGTTTTTGCTGGCCATTCTTCTGACGCCGCTGGGCGGCAGCATCGCGCTGATGATCCGGACCCGGCTGGGTCACTGACCCCTGTTTGTAAAACTACTTGCCGCCGCCCATCGCCGCATACCCATCCATCGCCGTGGCCAGGTCGATGTCCTTCTGCGTCACGCCATCGGCATCGTGGGTGGCGAGCAGCACGT
The DNA here is from genome assembly GCA_028292825.1 of Alphaproteobacteria bacterium. GTDB lineage: Bacteria > Pseudomonadota > Alphaproteobacteria > Micropepsales > Micropepsaceae > Rhizomicrobium. The sequence continues at coordinate 11,269 of JAQGLO010000193.1, forward strand.
CCACCTTGTTGTAGACATTGGACCATTCGGGATGGTGATCCATCTTCGCGGCTAGCAGCGCCGTGCGGGTCATGAAGGCGAAGGCGGCGTCAAAATCCACGAACCTGAAGCTGCGGGTGATCGCCTCGCGATCCTTCGCGAGATTCCAGTCGGGCAGCCGCTTCAGGGCGGCCTTCAGGTCTTCAATCGCCAATTTCGTCATCATGGCCTCCGATCGGATAGTCTTCTTCGACGGTGTAGATGCTGCCGTCGCCGGTCAGCCGGCTGGAATAGAGCTGGAAGTCCTCCACCGGAAATTCCACGCTGGTATAGAGCGCGTGGTAGGACAGCCACTCCATCACCTTGTCATTGTCCGGATGGCGCATCCGCGCCAGCGTCACATGCGGCTTGAAAGGATGCGCATCCTGCGGTTGGCCGATGCGGCGGATGGCGCTGTCCACCTTGCGCGCCAGATGCTCCAGCGCCGGGCTGGGGCGCACGCCTGCCCACAGGCTGTGGGCCTGGCTGTTGCCGAACTGGCCGACGCCATGCAGCTGCAAGGTGAAGTCCGGCGCCATGATGCCCGCCAGCATGTCGTCGATCAGGTCGACATCGCGGCCTTCGACCTCGCCGATGAAGCGCAGGGTGAGATGCAGCTGCTCGCGCTCCTGCCAACGGGCGCCCGGCACCCCGCCCTGGAGCAGCATCAGCGACTGGGCGACGCGGTTGGGGATCGCAAGGCCGACGAACAATCTCATTTGGCAAAACGTCCCAGCGGCAGGCGATTGCGCAGCAGCAGCACGGTCGCGGCATAGCCCAGCCCGCCCAGCGCAACGGCACAGACCAGCGCGGCGATATCGGCATGGCGGCCATGGGCCAGCGTCTCGCCCACGCGCGCACCCAGCCACGCCCCGGCACCGCAGGCCAGCGCCGCCAGCAAAGCGGGCGGCAGGGCGCGGACAAACTGTCTTTCGATCGCTAGCAGGTCACGGCTGCGGCCGAACCAGGTGAGCATCCCGACATTGACCCAGGCCCCCAGCGCCGTGCCCAGCGCGATGCCGGCAACGCCCCAATGAAGTCCCCAGACGAACAGTACTTTCAGCGCGATGTTGCTGACCAGCGCCGTCACCGTGGCGCGGGCGGGCGTGATGGTGTCGTGGCGGGCATAGAAGGTGGAGGCAACGATGCGGATCAGCGCCATGGCGGGAAGTCCCGCGCCATAGGCCGCCAGCGCCAAAGCCGCCAGCTGCGCGGCGCCGGCGTTGAAGGCGCCGTGCAGGAACACGGCGCGGATGATGGTGCCGGGAATCAGCAGGAAGGCGCCCATGAACGGCAGGGTCAGCAACAGCACCATGGCGGCGCTGCGATTCTGCGCGGCGTGCGAGCCCGCGGTGTCGCCTTTTGCCAGCAGCGATGACATCTGCGGCAGCAGCACCGTGCCCAGCGCAATGCCCAGCACGCCCAGCGGCAGCTGGTTGATGCGGTCGGCATAATACAGCGTGGTGCGGCTGCCGGTGGCCAGCCAGCTGGCCAGCACGGTGTCAATGAAGGGCGAGATCACCACCGAGGCGGCGCCGAAGGTGACGGCGCCGAAAGCGATGAAGAATTCGCGGATCTGCGGCGTCCAGCGCGGCCAGGTGATGCGCAGCCACAGCCCCTCGCGCGCCCCGGCCCAGATGATGAAGACCAGCTGCGCCACACCGCCGGCGAAGACGCCCCAGGCGGCGGCATAGGCGGCGTTGGGGAACCAGTGCCACGCTACGAGTGTGGCGATCATCGCCAGGTTCTGCAGGTTCGACCAGAAAGCGCCGGCCCAGAACCGGTCGACGGCATTGAGCATGGCGGAGAGCTGCACCGCCACCAGGGTCATGATGAGATAGGGAAAGGTGATGCGGGCCAGAATGACGGTCAGGGCGAACTGTTCGCCGGTCCAGCCGGGCGCCAGCAGGCGGATGATGACGGGCATGAACAAGGTCGCCAGCACCAGCAGCACCACCTGCGCCGCCAGCTGCCAGGCGAAGACGGCATCGGCGAATTTGGCGGCAGCGGCCTTGTCACCCCTGGCCTGCAAGGCGGCATAGCGCGGCAGGAAGGCAGGATTGATGGTGCCTTCGCCGAAGATGGCGCGGAAATAATTGGGAAACAGGAAGGCGACGAAGAAGGCATCCGACAACAGCCCCGCGCCCAGCGTCCAGGCCAGCAACGCATCGCGGGCAAAGCCGGTGATGCGCGACAACAGCGTGAACCCGCTGACCGAGAGCAGCTTCTTGAACATCAGCGCACTTCCTTTTGGGAAGTGACCAGCTTCTTCACATACGGCAGCATGCGCGCCACGATCACCTTCACACCATCGGGATTGGGGTGCATGCCGTCGGCCTGGTTCAGCTTGGGGTTCAGCGCCACACCGTCCAGGAAGAAAGGATAGAACAACACGCCATACTGTTTCGCCAGCCGCGGGTAGATGGCGTCGAATTCCTTCACATACTGCGTGCCCAGGTTGCGCTGGGCATGCATGCCGGTGAACAGCACTTTCACATGCGCTGCCTTCAGCTTGTCCAGGATGGCGCGCAGGTTCTTTTCCGTCTCGGCGGGCGGCGTGCCGCGCAGCATGTCGTTGCTGCCCAGCTCCAGGATCACGGCATCAGGATGGTCGGCCAGCGACCAGTCCAGCCGCGCCAGCCCGCCCGCCGACGTGTCGGCCGAAACGCCGGCATTGGTCACCACCGCATCGATGCCCGCCCGCTTCAGCGCGGCCTGCAGCTGGACGGTGAATTCGGTGCCGGGCGGCAGGCCATAGCCCTGGGTCAGGCTGCTGCCCAGCGCCAGTATCTTCACAGGCGCGGCAGCCGCCTGCCCTGCTGCTGCCATGAAGACCAGCAGAACTATGCTAAGCAGCGTCTTGAATAGGCGCGTCATCGTCACTTTATCCGAGTCACCATGCACAATCCCCCGCCCGCCCTTCAGCTTCAAGACGTGTCCCTGACACTGAAAAGCCTGGCGGGGCCGGTGGAGATCCTGGCCGGCGTCTCATTGACCGTGGAAAGCGGCCAGACCGTGGCGCTGACCGGACCGTCCGGCTCGGGCAAGTCATCACTTCTGATGGTGGCAGCCGGGCTGGAAAAGCCCACTTCGGGCAAGGTCAGCGTCACCGGCACCGACATCACCCGCATGGGCGAGGATGCGGCGGCGCGCTTCCGGCTGGGGCGGGTGGGCATCGTGTTCCAGAGCTTCCACCTGATCCCCACCATGACGGCGCTGGAGAATGTCGCGGTGCCGCTGGAGCTGATGGGGCTGGCGGACGCCTTCGACCGCGCCGAGGCCGAACTGCGCCGCGTGGGGCTGATCCTGCGCACCGATCATTATCCGGGGCAGCTGTCGGGCGGCGAGCAGCAGCGCGTGGCGCTGGCAAGGGCGCTGGCGCCGGGGCCGCAGATTCTTTTCGCCGATGAGCCCACGGGAAACCTCGACGGCGCGACCGGCGCCGGCATCGCCGAGTTGATGTTCGCGCTGAATGCCGAACGCGGCGCGACCCTGTTCCTGGTGACGCATGAAGAGTCGCTGGCGAAGCGCTGCGGCCGGGTCCTGCGGATGAAGGACGGTCACATCATTTCGGACGAGAGCGGCGCTGCTCATGCTTCGACAGGCTCAGCATGAGGCCCTCCCTGAATGGCCTCACCCTGAGCTTGTCGAAGGGCAAGGCCAAGTGAGTTCTCTCCGCCTCGCCCTGCGCTTTGCCAGCCGCGAATTGCGCGGCGGGTTTGCGGGGTTTCGCATCTTCTTCATGTGCCTGGTGCTGGGATCGGCTGCCATCGCGGGCGTGGAATCGCTGAGCGATGCCTTCCTCACCGGCCTGCAGGACCAGGGACAGGTGCTGCTGGGCGGCGATGTCTCGGTCCAGCTGGTACATCGCGCCGCTGGCGGCGATGAGCGGGCCTTCCTGGACAAACAGGGCAAGGTGTCCGAAGCGCTGTCACTGCGCGCCATGGCCTATGCCCGCGACAACCGAAACCGCCAGCTAGTGGAACTGAAAGGCGTGGATGACCGCTGGCCGCTGTTCGGCGCGCCGAAATTCACCCCGGCGCAATCCACCCGTGACGTGCTGGCCTGCGAAGACGATGGCGTCTGCGGCGTGGCGGCGGAGCAGACCCTGCTCGACCGGCTGCAGGTCAGGCGCGGCGACCTGATCAAGCTGGGCGACGGCACGTTTCGCATCATGGCGGTTTTGAACAGCGAGCCGGACCGCATCTCCACCGGCTTTGCGCTGGGACCACGGCTGCTGATTTCATCGAAGGGATTGCCCGGCACGCATCTGGTATCGCCGGAAAGCCTGGTCAACTATACCTATCGCATCGCGCTGAACGGCGGGGGCGATCAGGTCCAGGCGCGTGCCGCCATCGCGCGCTTCAAGGACCAGGCGCAGGCGAAATTCCCCGAAGCCGGCTGGAACATCCGCGACCGCAACGATGCCGCGCCCGGCATCAAGCGCTTCATCGAACAGCTCACCATGTTTCTCACATTGGTCGGCCTGGTGGCGCTGGGCGTGGGCGGCGTCGGCGCGGGCCAGGCGATCACCGCCTTCCTGGACCGCAAGCGTCCCGATATCGCCATCCTGAAATCCATGGGCGCCAGCGGCGGCTTCGTCTTTCTGGTCTTCTTCCTGCAGGTGATGGCGGTGGCGCTGGCCGCCACCGTGCTGGGCGCCGCCATCGGCGCGGCCCTGCCCTATGCCGTGGTGTGTATCTATGGCGAGGCGCTGCCGGTGCCGCCGACCTTCGGGCTGTATCCGGTGCCGCTGCTGCTGGCGCTGGCGTTTGGATTGCTGTCGGCGGTCGCCTTCGCGGTGCCGCCGCTGTCCCGCGCCCGCATGGTGCCGCCTGCCAGCCTGTTCCGCGATGTGGTGTCGCCCGCCACCGCCGACGGCCAGAATCTCTATCGCGCCATTTCGGCGGCTGCGGCGCTGGGGGTGATGGGGCTGACCCTGGTGCTGGCGCCCTCGCCAGTCTTCGCGGCGGAGTTTCTGGTGGGTGCCACCCTGGCGCTGGCGCTGCTGCGGCTGCTGGCGGAAGGCCTGCGGCGCGGACTGGCCGCCCTGCCGCGCGCCCGCTCGCCGGTGCTGCGGCTGGCGCTGGCCAATCTGGTGCGTCCGGGCGCGGCGACCGGCGGGATCATCACGGCGCTGGGGTTGGGGCTGACATTGCTGGCGACTGTCACGCTGCTGAATTCCACCATCAACGCGCAGGTGGTCGGCGCCCTGCCCGCCCGTGCGCCCAGTTTCTTCTTTGTCGATATCCAGCCCAATGAAGCAGCCGCCTTCGACAAGACCGTCACCGGCTTTTCCACCGCCACCGGCTACAAGCGCACCCCCATGATCCGGGGCCGCATCACGGCGCTGAACGGCGTGCCTTCGGCCGATGCGAAAGTCGCGCCCGACGCCAAATGGGCGCTGAACGGCGACCGCGGCATCACCTATTCCGCCACCCCGCCCGAAGGCACCATCCTCACCGCGGGCAAATGGTGGCCGGCCGATTATCGCGGGCCGACGTTGATCTCGCTGGACCAGAGCATCGCGGTGGGCACCGGCCTGAAGATCGGCGACACCATGAAGCTGAATGTGCTGGGCCGCGAGTTCGAAGGCCGCATCGCCTCGCTGCGCAAGGTGGACTTCACCACCGGCGGGCAGAATTTCGTGCTGGTGCTGTCGCCGGGGCTGATCGACCTGGCGCCGCATGCCTTCCTGGCCACGGTGCGGGTGGACGGCGCCCAGGAGAACGCCATGTACATGGCGGTGACCGACAAATTCCCCAACATCTCCACCGTGCGGGTGAAGGACGCCATCCAGCAGGTGCAGGGATTGCTGCAGTCACTGGCGGACGGGGTCAGCGCCGCCAGCCTGGTGACCATCCTGGCGGGGCTGCTGGTGCTGGCGGGAGCAATTGCGGCCGGCACCCGCGCCCGGCTGTACGACGCCACCATCCTGAAGGTGCTGGGCGCAACCCGCGCGCGCATCGCGCTGGTGACGGTGATCGAGTTCGCGGTGCTGGGCGCGGCCACCGGGACCATCGCCCTGCTGGCGGGGACGCTGGCGGCCTGGGTGATCGCCACCGGTTTCCTGGACGTGCCCTTCAGCTTTGACGCCAGCGCCATCGCGCTGACGGTGGTGGGTGGCGGGGCGGCGACCCTGCTGTTCGGGCTGCTGGGCTCGCTGGGCGCCCTGTCGGCACGGCCGGCGCGGCGACTGAGGTCGGCTTAAGTCTCTAAATTCGGTCACAATTGGCCGACTGTGCCGGTCTTGATACCGCCACACCGAAAGCCGATATTAGGGGGGTCCCCATCAGGGGATTAACCGGAGTGAAAAATGGCTGACTTCGACAATCGTCTTCTGCGTGGCGCGACAACCGTCGGCGACACAATGGATGCCGGCCTGCGCGCCCACATGCTGCGGGTCTACAACTACATGGTCGGCGCCTTGGCGCTGTCCGGCGCGGTGGCCTATGTGGTGGCCAGCTCGCCCGTCCTGTTGAACATGTTCTACAAGTCGGTGCTGACCACCGGCGGCGTGGCGCTGCAGCCCACCATCCTGGGCTGGGTCGTGATGCTGGCGCCGATCGCGCTGGTGTTCCTGCTGTC
>JAQGLO010000200.1 GCA_028292825.1 Alphaproteobacteria bacterium
GCACCACCGGCGCGGTCGCCAAGCGGCTGGGCCGCCATTACATCGGCATCGAGCGCGAGAAGGTCTATGCCGATGTGGCGCGCGCCCGCATCGCTGAAGTGGTGCCGGCCGACAGCGATGTGATCGAAACCACGAAATCCAAGCGCGCCGAACCGCGCATTCCCTTTGGCTGGGTGGTGGAACGCGGCCTCTTGCCGGTCGGTACCGTGCTGCACGGCCAGGGCCGCAAGAAGACCAGCGCCAAGGTCCGCGCCGACGGCACCCTGGTGACCGCGAATGCCACCGGCTCCATCCATCAGATGGGCGCGCATGTGCAGGGTGTGGATGCCTGCAATGGCTGGACCTTCTGGCAGTTCGAACTGCCCGGCGGCGGCCTGGCCCCGATTGACCTGCTGCGGCAGCAGCTACGCTCGGGGCTTGCGTAAGACGAAGAGCGGCCCGCCTTCATCGAGGCCATGTTCGACAATCTTCTTCATCACCGTGGGCAGCGCCACCGCGCCCAGCCTTTCGCGCGGCACCCACTCGCCCGGCGTTTTCGGGCGCTTCAACAGCTGCGCGACATAGACTTCGATCTCCAGCTCGAAATGCGTGAAGCCGTGGCGCACGATGCCGGCGCGCTTTTTCCACGCGGCTTCGAACGGCGCCTGCCTTATCGCCAAGGCGTCTGCGGGAAATTTCTCGCCCCAGGGCCCCAGCGGCGGTTCCAGCATCGAAGCCAGCAGGCCCTTGTCCGGGCGCTTCAGCAGCAGCACCGCACCGGTCCTGTCCGTGACCACGAAGGCCGCGCCGCGCTTCAACGGGCGGGCCATCTTGGGCGCCTTCACCGGCAGCGTTTCCTGGATTCCCAGCTTGCGGGCCTTGCAGAACTCAGCCCATGGGCAGTTCGGACAGGCAGGCCGCTTGGGGGTGCAGATGGCGCTGCCCAGGTCCATCAGCGCCTGGGCGAAATCCCCTGCCCGGTCCGGCACCAGCGCCGAGCACAGCGCATGCAGCTCGGTCTTGGCCTTGGGCATGGGCGTTTCGACGGCATAGACGCGCGCTATGACCCGCTCGGCATTGGCGTCCATCGCCGCCTGCTTCTCGTCATAGGCGATGGCTGATATTGCGCCGGCGGTGTAGCCGCCCACGCCGGGCAGTTCGCGCAAGGCCGCCGCGGTGCCGGGAAACTTGCCGCCCATCTGGTGCGCCACGACTTTCGCCGCGGCATGCAGGTTGCGGGCGCGGGCGTAATAGCCAAGCCCAGCCCAGGCAGCCAGGACCTCGTCCTGCTGCGCGTCGGCGAGATCGGCCACGCTGGGCCAGCGTTCCAGGAACTTGCGGTAATAGGCTCCCACGGCCTGCACGGTGGTCTGCTGCAGCATGATTTCCGACAGCCACACTCTATAAGGGTCGGGGCGGCGGCCTTTGGGGGCGCGCCAAGGCAATGTGCGGCGGTGGACATCGTACCAGGCGAGCAGCCGCGCGGCGAAATCCGGCTTTTGCGATTTGGCGGCAGGGGGCATACTTCGACCATGGCCCGAAGCTCCAAGGATACTCAAGAAGAACCGCCCGTGCTTCGAAGAGGCCGCATCCGGCCGGTCGGCGCCGATGCCGGCATCGCCGCCACCGCCTTTGCCCGCGCCGGCTTCAGCGATCCAACCCTGGTGCTGCGCTGGAACGAGATCGCCGGGCCTGAAATGGCGCGGCTGTGCCAGCCGCTGAAATTTTCCGAAGGACCGTCTGGCGGCACCCTCACCCTGCGCGCCGCGCCGGGTGCGGCGCTGTTCCTGGGCCATGAAAAGCGCGCCATCTGCGAGCGCATCAACCGCTATCTGGGGCGCCCGGCCGTGGCGCAGGTGAAATTCTCGCAAGGTGCGCCGCTGACGCCCCGCCCGCCCACGCCGCGCCAGAAACCGGCAGGGCCGCTGCCGCCGGCCGATCCCAGCCGCCGCTATGACGGGCCGGAGGGCCTTGCGAAGGCATTGCAGGCCCTCGCCCGTCGCCGCTAAAAGAAGAAAACGCCGAAAGGGCCGTCATGTCGCGCAAAAGCTGGATCGTTATCGTCGTGGTGCTGCTGGCCGCTGTTGCGGGCGGCGCCTGGTATTTCCTGAAGGACTCGGACGATGCCGCCGCCGTTACCACGGCCCAAAGCGGTCCCGGCTACACCATCACGCCGCGCGACATGACCATCGGCGATCCCAAGGCCAAGGTGGTGCTGATCGAATATGCCGCGCCGGTCTGCCCGCATTGCGCGCACTTCAATGAAACCACTTTTCCGCTGTTGAAGAAGAACTACATCGACACCGGCAAGGTCTTCTATGTCTTCCGCGTGCTGCCGATCCTCCCCGAAGACGGACCGGCGGAAAAGCTGGCGCGCTGCCAGCCCCGCGACAAGTATTTCGACTTCATCGACATGCTGTTCAGGAACCAGTCCAAATGGGATCCCGAATTCGGCATCACCGATGTGCGCGGCGGATTGCTGGAACTGTCGAAATCCAAAGGCATGAGCGAAGACGATTTCAACAAATGCATCGCCGACACCAAGGGCGACGACATCATCAACGCCGTGGCCAAGGATGGCGCGGACAAATACGGCCTGACCTCCACGCCTTCGATCGTGATCAACGGCACCCTGCGCGCCGGAATGGCCGAATATCCCGCCCTGCAGGCCGAGCTGGAAAAGGAATTGTCCAAAAAATAGGCCTGTGGGCGCCTTCCCCCGGGGATTCGACCGCACCCGTGATTCCTGCGAAAAACGGGGGGTAACGGAAGCGGAGAATCACCCGTGTCGCGCAAACAGATTTATGTGGTTCTGGGTGTCCTGCTGCTGGCGGTGCTGGGCGGGCTGGGCTGGTACCTGACCAGCGATTCCGGCGGCACGGCCACGGCCGCCGCTTCGGGCCAGGGCGGCGCAGGCTGGGTGATCACGCCCAAGGACCGCACCATGGGCAACAAGAACGCCAAGGTCGTTCTGATCGAGTATGCGGCCCCGGTTTGCCCGCATTGCGCCCGTTTCAACATGGAATTCTTCCCGGACATCAAGAAGAAATACATCGATACCGGGAAAATCTTTTACATCTTCCGCGTCTATCCCATCCGCCCAGATGACGGCCCGGCCGAAAAGCTGGCCAGCTGTCTGCCTGAGGATAAGTACTTCTCGTTCATTGACCTGCTGTTCCGGAATCAACCCAAATGGGACGGGGCGGAATATCCTGTCACCGATGACCATGCCGGGTTGCTTCTGATGGCCCGAATCGCCGGCATGAGCGCGGAACAGGCCGATGCCTGCATGTCGAGCAAAGCTGAGGATGAACGCATCAACAAGGTCGCGTCGGATGGGGAGGCTCGGTACAACCTCACCAGCACGCCGACCTTCATCGTGAATGGCGTGCCGAAGAATTCGTTGCCGTTCGAGGATTTGTCGAAGGTTCTGGACACCGAACTCGCCAAGAAATAAGGCGACCGGTTTTTTGGCCGACTTTAGTTAAGGACATACCGTTGAAGTTCACACGCTTACGCCTTTCCGGTTTCAAGTCCTTCGTCGAACCGACGGAGCTGTTCGTCGAGCCCGGCCTGACCGCCGTGATCGGCCCCAATGGCTGCGGCAAGTCCAACCTGTTCGACGCCATGCGCTGGGTGATGGGCGAGACGCGCCCCTCCTCCGTGCGCGGCTCGGAAATGGATGACGTGATCTTCGCCGGCTCGGCCGGCCGGCCGGCGCGCAATGTCGCCGAAGTGACCCTGTTCATCGACAATGCCGACCGTACCGCCGGCGGCGCCTATGCCGATTTCGAAACCATCGAAGTGTCGCGCCGCATTGAGCGCGAGGCCGGCAGCGTCTACCGCATCAACGGCCGCGACGTGCGCCAGCGCGACGTGCAGATTTTCTTTGCCGACGCCTCCTCGGGCGCGGGTTCGACCGCTTTTGTGCGCCAGGGCCAGATCGGCCTGCTGATTTCGCAGAAGCCGCTGGCGCGCCGCGCCATCCTGGAAGAAGCCGCCGGCATTGGCGGCCTGCACCAGCGCCGCCACGAGGCCGAATTGCGCCTGCGCGCTGCGGAAACCAACCTGTCGCGCCTGGAAGACGTGATCCGCGAAGTCGAAGGCCAGCTGGCCAGCCTGAAGCGCCAGGCGCGCCAGGCCTCGCGCTATCGCAACCTGTCGGGCCATATCCGCAAGGCCGAAGCCCTGGCGCATTACCTGCGCTGGACCGCTGCCGAGGCACGCACCGCCATCACGGCCGAGGAATTGTCGGCCGCCGCCGCGACCGTCGCCGCCGCCACCGAGACGGCGGCGAAATGCTCCATCACCCAAAGCGATGCGGCGACGATCCTGCCGCCCTTGCGCCAGACCGAAGCCGAACGCGGCGCGGCGCATCACCGCCTGATCGCCCAGCGCGAGCAGCTGGACGCCGAAGAAGCGCGCGCCCGCGAAGCGGCGCAGCGTGTGCGCCAGCTGATCGCACAGGCCGATGCCGACACCACGCGCTCGCGCGATCTGGAAAAGGACGCCGACAGCGCACTGGAAACCCTGGGCGCGGAAGACACCACGCTGAAGAGCGCGCAGGAAAATGCCGGCGAGGACCTGACGGCGGCGGAAAATCTGGCGGCGGAATTCGCCGCCACGCTTTCGGAAACCGAAAGCCTGCTGGAACGGCTGACCGCCGCACTGGCGGAGTGGAATGCGAAGAAAGGCAGCCTGGAACGCGGCCAGTCCGTGGCCACCGGGTTGCTGGAAACCAGCACCAACCAGCTGGCCGACGCGCAGGCGCGCCTGGACGCGGCGCTGGAAAGCGCCAAGGATGCGCCGGACGTGCATGCGGCGGAAGCCGAGACAGAACGCGCCCGCGGCGCAAGCGATGCGGCGCGTGCCGCCGCCGCCGAAGCGCGCGTGACCTTCCAGGATGC
>JAQGLO010000205.1 GCA_028292825.1 Alphaproteobacteria bacterium
GGGAGCCGCCATGTCCACGATTCAGCGCCGCCATTTCGTGATGGGCGCCGCCGCCACCGCTGGCATGGCCGGGGTCCCCGCCTGGGGAAAGACCATCAAGCACAAGCCGCTGGATCCGGTGAATCCCGACCTGCTGTTCGGCACCACCAGCTCGATCTGGAACGACGCCGGGCTGGTGACGAGTTCCCCCTATACGACCGAGACGGCAATCCAGGCCATAGCCGCCCGGGGGCTGCAGGGGATCGAATTCTACGGCCACGGCATCGAGGCCTATCGCGACAAGCCGATGGCGCTGAAGAAGCTGTTTGACGATGCCGGCATCACTTTCATCGACGCCTCGAACGGCGAGAAGGGCCAGTCCACCAACTTCATCGATCCCGCCGCCATCCCCAAGACTATCGAGGACCATGTCGCCTTCTGCCGCGACTTCCTGCAGCCACTGGGCTGCGATCACTTCAAGGTCAATATGGGCGCACGCCCGGTCGGCGGACCCAGCGACGATCAGCTCAAGCGCTTGGCCGATACGCTGAACAGGCTGGGCGAAAAGACCATCGCCATGGGCATCCGCCTGTCGCCGCATCCCCATATCTGGGGGCCCATCGAGCGTGAGGCGGAGACGCGCCGGGTGCTGGACCTGACCGATCCGAAATATGTCTGGCTGTGCGCCGATACCGGCCACCTCACCCTGGGCGGCGGCGATGCGGTCCAGATCATCAGCGACTATTTCCCGCGTCTGTCGGAAATCCATCTCAAGGACACCTATGCCAAGTACCGCGGCAACAAGGAAACCCCGACCCAGGACCAGCACAAGATCGCCAGCGTCTATCACAATCTGGGCGGCGGCGGCGTGGACTTCCAGGGCATCTTCAAGGTGCTGCGCGATCGCCATTTCAAGGGCTGGGTGATCTTCGACGTGGACGGTCCGCGCAAGGGCGATGATGGCTATGACGCGATCGGCGGCGACGACAAGCTGAAGATTGACGATTACATGGCCCACAACATCAACTATCTGCGCACCCAACTCGGCATCAAGCTGCCGCCCGTCGCTTAGGATAGAAGAGGAGCAGGGCGCATGTTTCGTCCACAACAGATCGCTATCGCTTTGGCTGCAGTGCTGGCCGCCGCGCCGGCCATGGCGGCCGGCTATGAAGCCGAGCTCGACCCCACGCCGTTCGACGCGGTCAACCGCGCCGACGTGATCAACAGCATCGGCAACGTCACCGCCACGCTGAACGGCAATGTCTTGACGGTTCAGGGCAGTTTTTCTGCCATGACATCGCCGGCGACCGGCGCGTCGGTGCGCATCGGGCTGGCCAAGGGCGTACCGGGCGATGCCATCGGGAAGCTGACCGCAGAACACTCGCCGGCAGGCGCCGTGTCGGGATCGGTGACATTGACGCAGGACCAGGTCGCGGCGCTGCAGAAGCAGGCGCTCTATATCCGCATCGACAGCGAAAAGGCGCCTGAGGGCAACCTGCAGGGCTGGCTGGAAGGAAAATGATGATGTCGCGGAATTTCCTGATGGGCGCTGCGGCGCTGATCGGCCTCGGTGGTGCCTTGGCCTGGGCGCAGACTGCACCGAGCGGTGTGTACACGGTGGCGCAGGCATCGGCGGGCAGGGCGGTTTATGCGCAGAACTGCGCTGGTTGCCACCGCGACAATCTTGCGGGTGGCGGCGATGCACCGGCGCTTGGCGGCAACGGGTTCATCAGTTCCTTCGGCGCGCGCTCGACAAAGGACTTGTACAAGTTCATCGCCACCTCCATGCCGGCCGGTGCGCCGGCCAGCCTCAGCGAAGCGCAATACACCAACGTCGTCGCGTATCTGCTGCAGGCCAACGGCGCAGTGGCGGGCGCGAAGCCCTTCGGCAAGAACACCGACATCAAGGTTTCCAGCATCGCCACCGGCAAGCGGCCGGCCAAGACGCCAAAAATAGCCAAGACCATCAACGACGCGCCGCTCAACCAGCGCACCGACCTGATGGCGCCGCCTTTCCAGCTGGGCCACACCGTCCAGGGCACGGTGAAGAACTATGTCGATGTCACCGACGAAATGCTGACTCATCCGCCGGACGGCGAATGGCTGATGTACCGGCGCAATTACCAGGGCTGGAGCTTCAGCCCGCTGAAGGAGATCACCGCCGACAACGTCAAATCGCTGACGCTGAAATGGGCGTGGAACATGAACGAGGGCGGCGCCAGCCAGGTGACGCCCATCGTCCATGCCGGGGTGATGTTCCTCTCCAACACCTCCAACACGGTGCAGGCGCTGGATGCCAAGACCGGCGAACTGATCTGGGAAAACCGCATCGGGCCGGTGTCGAAGATCGCCTATGGCGGCACACGCAGCCTGGCCGTTTATCACGACAAGGTCTATGTCGCGACCACCGATGCCCATATCCACGCACTCGATGCGCGCACCGGCAAGATCGCGTGGGAGCAGGCACTGGGCAGCACCCGCAATTCCAACACGGGCGGCGTGATGGTGATGCGCGGCAAGGTGCTGACGGGTCTCACCGGCTGCGACAATTACTCTGAGAACAACTGCTATATCAGCGCTTTCGACGCCGACACCGGAAAGCGCGACTGGAAGTTCTTCACCACCGCGCTGGAAGGCCAGCCGGGTGGCGACACCTGGAACGGCCTGCCCAACCTGCTGCGCGGCGGCGGCGATACCTGGATTGCCGGTACCTATGACCCGGAGCTGAACACGACCTATTGGGGCGTGGCCCAGACCAAGCCTTGGTTCCGCGCCAGCCGCAAGACCTACGGCGCTTCGACGCTCTATTCGTCTTCGACGCTGGCGCTCAATCCCGATGACGGCAAGCTGAAATGGTATTTCCAGCATGCGCCGGGTGAATCGCTGGATCTCGACGAAGTGTTCGAGCGCGTGCTGATCGATCATGGCGACCAGAAGACGCTGATGACCATCGGCAAGCCTGGCATCCTGTGGAAGCTCGATCGTGTCACCGGCAAGTTCCTGGATGCCAAGGAGACAATGTTCCAGAACGTCTTCGCCAATATCAATCACCAGACCGGCGAAGTCACCTATCGCAGCGACATCATCAACCAGAAGACCAACCAGTGGCTTTCGTCTTGCCCGGGTCCGGAAGGCGGCCATGACTGGCAGGCCGTCAGCTACAACCAGCCTACAGACCTGCTGATCATTCCGCTCAGCCAGAGTTGCGTGATGATCCAGGGCCATGACGTGGACCAGAAGCTGGGTGGCGGCGGCACGGCCGCATCGCAGAAATTCTTCTTCATGCCCGGCACCCACCAGAACATGGGCAAGCTGGTCGCCTATCGCACTTCCGACATGAAGGAAGCGTGGTCCTGGCAGCAGCGTAGCCCGTTCCTGTCGGCGGTGCTGTCCACCGGCGGCGGCCTAGCCTTCGTGGGCGACTTCAACCGCAGCTTCAAGGCGGTGGACGTGAAGACCGGCAAGATCATCTGGCAGACAAGGCTGGGCAACACGGTGCAGGGCTATCCCGTCAGCTTCAGCCTGGACGGCAAGCAGTATATCGCCGTCGCCACCGGCCTTGGCGGCGGCAGTCCGCAACAGAAGCCCACGGCCCTGCTGGACGAAGTGCATCGTCCGGCGACCGGCCACCAACTCTATGTCTTCGGGCTGCCCGACTAGTTCGCGCTCACCGGCATATGTATGGCGACGGTAATCAGTTCGCCCTGTATGTCGGTATACTGGTGCGGGGTATCGGCGGGCACCAGTATATAGTCGCCCTTGGCGACCTTGCGCTGCGTACCGCCTTCGATTGCCGTGCCCGACAGGGTTTTGCCGTTGCCCGGCTTGATGCCTGCCAGCGTCCCGCCAGTGATCAGCGTGCAGCCGCCGCCGATGACCTCGATCAACTCATCCTGCACCGGATGGATGGAAGGCGGCGTCGTGCTGGTGCGGAATTCCAGCTGCACCGGATAGCCGGGCACATTGCCGATGACCCTGACGGTATTGCCCTCTTTGTGTTCTGCGCGCGCCTCGGCGATCAAGGCCTGTACATCGGCAGCCGCGCTATAGAGCTTGATAGGCGGCGGAGCGGTTTGCGCCAGCGCGGGCAGGGGCGCGAGCAGCAGGATGATCGGCAACAGCGCTTTCATGGGTCTCTCCAAACAAAAAGGGCCAGTCTCGCGACCAGCCCCGATTGATCCTGCCTACTGCTTCGCCCCGGAGTCCGGATCGAAATTATGCATCCCATAGGGTCGCGGGTTGATGGCAATGCGGGTGGACATGCCGTTGCCGGCCCAGCTGGCGCGGTGCCAGCGCCCCTGCGGTGCATAGACCACGTCGCCGACATCGGCGGTGAAGACCGGCATGCCTTCCATCTTGTAGTCCACCGTACCTTCGGCGATCACCCAGAACTCGCTATAGTCGATATGGAAGTGGCCCTTGTTGCTGTCCGGCGGCGTAGGCGTGCCCTTGCCGCGGATGATATTCGCGAAATTCGTGGTGTCGGAGACGAAGGCATGGTCGCCGGGCGTCGCCGGACGCTTCACGAAATCACCCCAGAAATCGACATAGGGCTTGTTGATTTCGGTATAGGGATCAGGCGGCGTACGGTAGCTGGCCAAGACATAGGTCTTGCCCTTGGCGGTCGGCGCCGGCCCTGCATCATCCTTGCCGGTCGCCGGATAGAGCGGCGTGCGGTTGGAACGGATCACTTCCAGTCTTACGCTTGGTTCGTCGCCGACGGTCTCGAGCGAGTAGGGGGTGCGGTAGGGAACCTGGACCAGGAAGCCCTTGCTGGCCACGAAAGGCGCCTGCCCCTGGATGGTGAACCGGATCTGGCCCGCAGCGACATACCAGAAGATGCGATCATCCCCCCAGAACTGGGTCTTGGTCTTTTCACCCGGCGCCAGCTGAATGTAGCTGGCATCATAGTCAGCATCGTGAACGATAGGCTGGGTCCAGCTTTTCTCACCCTTGTGGCTGGTGACGATTTCAGACAGCCGCCAGATCGGCTTGTTGGGCGCTTTCCATGGTGTCAGCGGTACTGGCTTGGGCGACCAACTGTACCAGACCGAGCTTGGCTGGGCTGTAGCCGGCATAACGGCCGCGAGACCGATCAGGCCGATCGTCGCCAGCTTGCGAAAAGACTTCATCTTCACTCCCCCAAACCCATGATTTCTTTGGCAGAACATTGTCTCAACCAAAGGTGCAATACAACCAGAGCCAAGCGCCAAAAAAAGGCGGCGGCAGGAGTAGGTGTATATATAATTTCTCATAATATTACTTATACGAGTAATTTGATTGTGCGCCGATCTGGCGGGTTGCGGCCGGCCCCGCCCACCCGTCCAATGTGACATGACGAATCCTGAACCTGACCGAGACATCAATACCCTGCTGGAGATCATGCGGCGGCTGCGCGCCGAGTGTCCGTGGGACCGGGTCCAGACCTTTGCCACTATCGCGCCTTACACCATCGAGGAAGCCTATGAGGTGGCAAGCGCTATCCACGATGGCGATCTCAAAGCCCTACCCGGTGAGCTGGGCGATCTTCTGTTTCAAGTGGTATTCCACGCCCGCATGGCTGAGGAAGCCGGATTGTTCGACTTTGGCGACGTGGTTGAGGCCGTAATAGCCAAAATGATCCGGCGCCATCCACACGTTTTCGGCGACGAACAGGCCAAGGCCGACGCCGCGACGCAGAAGGATTTCTGGGAAGATCTAAAACGGGCAGAGCGCGTCTCCAGTGGTCATACCAGCATTTTGGATGATGTTGCCAGTGCCCTTCCCGCCTTGATACGCGCTGAAAAGCTTCAAAAAAGGGCTTCAAGCATCGGGTTTGATTGGAATAATGCCCATCTGGTCGTGGACAAGATCGCTGAGGAAGCCCGCGAGATCATCGACGCACGCACCCAGGCCGAGCGGGAGGAAGAAGTGGGCGACCTGCTGTTTGTGGTGGCCAATCTGGCGCGGCATCTGAAGGTTGACCCCGAAGAGGCCTTGCGCGCCGCCAATGCCAAGTTCACGCGCCGCTTCCATTATATCGAGGCTGGCCTGGCGGCCCGCGGCGTCAAACCAGGTGCGGCTTCGCTGGAAGAGATGGAAGCGCTGTGGCAGGACGCCAAGGCGGCGGAAAAGCTTAAACTTGCAGGTGAAGATTAGTTTGCAACGCCCTGCTCTATCGTGATTTTCTTGGGAAAACGGCTTTCGAACCGCCCCAGATCATCGGGGTGAATACGAACTGACAGGCTGATCTTTCCAGCCCGGTCGTGGCGTTCCAAGACCTGGGAATGCCGGTAGGCAAAGGCCAAGGCGCTCCCATCCGCCGCGTCCAGTTTCAACGACAAGGTTATGTTGTCACGTGTTACGCCTGCCTCAAACGACGCCAAAAGCGCTGGAATCCCGCTTCCCGTGAGTGCCGAGACGGCAATCGCCTCGCCCCGCCCGTTTCGGGTCAGCAGGCCTTCGCGCTGTTCGGGCTCCAGCAGATCGATCTTGTTCAGGATCTCCAGAATGTGCCTGTCTGGAGGAAGCCCCAGTTCCTCCAAGACCTTCATCACATCGGCCTTCTGGGCGGCGCTTTCGTCATGGGCAGCGTCGCGCACATGCACAATGACGTCGGCCGCCAGCACCTCTTCTAGGGTAGCGCGAAATGCCGCCACCAGTTCTGTCGGAAGGTCGGCGATGAAACCAACCGTGTCGGACAGGATGATGCGGGTGCCTTTGGGCAGCTTTACGCCCCGCATGGTGGGATCCAGGGTGGCGAACAGCAGGTCCTTGGCGAGTACCTCGGATTCGGTCAGCCGGTTGAACAAGGTGGACTTGCCGGCATTGGTATAGCCGACCAGCGCCACCACGGGGAACGGCACTTTCCTGCGCGCCTGTCGTCCCAGGCTGCGGGTGCGCTTGACCTTATCCAGTTCGGCCTTGATGCGCACGATCCGTTCGGCGATCAGCCGGCGATCGCTTTCGATCTGGCTTTCGCCGGGGCCGCCCAGAAAGCCGAAACCGCCGCGCTGGCGCTCCAGATGGGTCCAGCTGCGCACCAGCCGGGAGCGTTGATAATTGAGGTGCGCCAGTTCGACCTGCAGTGCCCCTTCCCGCGTGGCCGCGCGCTCTCCGAATATCTCCAGGATGACAGCGGTGCGGTCGAGCACCTTGCTGTTCCAGGCTTTTTCCAGGTTGCGCTGCTGCACCGGGGTGAGATGGGCATTGACGATGATGACGTCCGGCTCCTGGTCTTTCGCCAGGATTGCGATTTCCTCGACCTTGCCGGTTCCCAGCAAAGTCGCCGGCGTGGGCCGTGCCAGAGGCACGACCTGTGCCACCGCCACGTCCAGATGAATCGCGGCCGTAAGCCCTACGGCCTCGGCGAGGCGCGCTTGTGCGTCGCGCAGCGCCGCGTCGGGGCGACTGCGGTTCTTGGGTTCGACATGAATAACGAAAGCGCGGGCTGCCCCCCGCGACCGGAGATCGCTGGAATTCAAACGTCAGGACTCGGCCGGCTCATCCTGGAGCTGGATCGGGCCCATCGGCATCACGGTCGAGATGGCGTGCTTGTAGACCAGCTGGGACTGGCCATCACGGCGCAGCAGGACGCAGAAATTGTCAAACCAGGTGATGTTGCCCTGAAGCTTGACGCCATTGACGAGGAAGATGGTGACGGCAGACTTGGACTTGCGGACCGCATTTAAAAACGTGTCCTGAAGGTTCTGTTGTTTATCGCTCATGGGTTCGCCCATTGTTTCAGCCGCGCAGTGGGGCCTGCGCAGCATCTTGGACGGTCAGTGTAGCCAAATGCTGCAATTGCGAAAGGGGTAAATCCGCGAATTTTCATTGGCGCTTTGTGCATGAATTCCCTGCACAAAATCATTGCCTGGGCGACCGGCTTCCCGATTAACCCTTTTGCCTGTACGGCATGCCGGCAAGACTTGGGCCGGTGGAAAGCCGTTCCTGGGCGCCTGCCCATTTGAACCTCGCTTGCGCGACATCCCCTCCCCCTGGCGCGCCAGCTTTTCCGCCATTTACCGCATGTCGCTCAAAACGCGTGGGCACAGAACGCAGTCTAACACGATCAGAATGGGCGTGGATAAGGCGGGGGATGTGGAGCACGCCGCGCTAGTTGGGCACGCCCTGCATCGATCCCACACCCAGCGATTTGAGCTTGCGATGCAGGGCCGACCGCTCCATGCCGATAAAGGCCGCGGTACGGGAGATATTGCCGCCGAAGCGGTTTATCTGCGCCATCAGATAGTCCCGCTCGAAAATCTCGCGGGCCTCCCGCAGGGGCAGCGAGATCACCAGGTCGCCCGATTTGCTGCCCGCCATGCCCGCGCCCAGATCGGTGGGCAGGAGATCGGCGGTGACAGCTTCGGTGACGTCATCGCTGGCCAGGATCAGCAGCCGTTCCACGATGTTGCGCAACTGGCGGACATTGCCGGGCCAGCCATGGGTCTGCAGCACCGCCATGGCGTCGTCACCGATGATGCGCATGGGCAGGCCGCCGGCGGCCGAAAGCCGCTTCATGAAATGGCTGACCAGCACGGGAATGTCATCGCGCCGTTCGGCCAGCGAGGGAATGCGCACCGGCACCACATTGAGGCGGTGATAGAGATCCTCGCGGAAGCGTCCGGCTTCGGTTTCGGCGCGCAGATCGCGCGTGGTGGAACAGATCACACGGGCATCGACCTGCACCCGGCTCTGGCCGCCGACGCGGGTGAAGGTCTGGTCGATCAGGACACGCAGGATCTTGCCCTGGGTTTCCAGCGGCATGTCGGCGACTTCGTCCAGGTACAGAGTGCCGTTATGCGCCAGTTCGAACAGCCCGGTCTTGCGCGGTCCATCGGCTGTCTCCACGCCGAACAGTTCGGCTTCCAGCCGGTCCGGTTCCATGGTGGCGCAGTTGATGGCGACAAAGGCATTGCCGGCACGGCGCGAGCGGGCATGGATCAGGCGCGCGGCCACCTCCTTGCCCGAGCCGGCGGGGCCAGCGATCAGCACGCGGCTGTTGGTGGGGGCGATCTTGTCGATCAGAACGCGCAACTGGGTGATGGTGGGAGAACTGCCAACCAGCTCACCTTCGTCGCCGGCCTTCAGTTTCAATTCCTGCACTTCGCGCTTCAGCCGCGCCGATTCCAGAGCGCGCTCCACGACATGGAGCAGCCGGTCGGCCTTGAAGGGCTTTTCGACAAAGTCATAGGCGCCCTTCTTGATCGAGGCGACGGCGGTCTCGATGGTGCCATGGCCGCTGATCATCACCACGGGCAGATCGGACTGCTCGCGCTTGATGGTTTCCAGAATCTCGATGCCATCCAGCTTGGAACCTTGCAGCCAGATGTCCAGCACAACGAGTTGCGGCCGGCGGGCGCGGATGGCGGCCAGTGCGGACTCAGAGTCGCTGGCGACGCGGGTGGTATAGCCCTCGTCGCGCAGGATGCCGGAAATCAGGTCGCGAATGTCTTCCTCATCGTCCACGACGAGGATTTCAGACGCGATCAGCAATCCGTTTTTGCTCATCTTCACTTCCTTTGTTTTCTTGGGCTTTTTCTACGCCCTTTGGGTTCTTTTGTGTGAACGGGAAGGTCAATGTGACCTCCGCCCCTTCCCCATTTTCCCGGTCGGCCAAGGTGATATCGCCGCCATGGTCTTCCATGATCTTGCGTACGATCGCCAGACCCAGCCCGGTGCCCTTGGCCCGGGTCGTGACATAGGGTTCGGTCAATCGATGCTTGTGTTCCGGCGGAAGCCCGATGCCGTTGTCGGTGACGCGAAAGGCAAATGTCGAACCACCCTCGTCCTTGTCGACCGCAATGCTGATCCGGCCGGGTTCGTCGTCGCCCTTGGCGATGCGCGCGGCGATCCCTTCGCCGGCATTCTTCAGAACATTGGTCAGCGCCTGGCTGATCAGGCGGCCGTCGCCCTCAAAATAAACCGTGTCCTTCGAGCCTGACGTGACAAATGTGATTTGCGGATTTGCCACGCGCTGCAGGAACAGCGCCTGTTGCAGCAACTCCTGGGCGTTTTCGCGCTTCATCACAGGTGACGGCATGCGCGCGAAGGAGGAGAATTCGTCCACCATCCGGCCGATATCGCCCACCTGCCGCACGATGGTATCGGTGCATTGCTGAAAGACTTCCGGATCGGTGACGATCTCATGGGAATATTTGCGCTTCAGCCGCTCCGCCGACAGCTGGATCGGCGTC
Organism: Alphaproteobacteria bacterium; assembly: GCA_028292825.1. Taxonomy (GTDB): domain Bacteria; phylum Pseudomonadota; class Alphaproteobacteria; order Micropepsales; family Micropepsaceae; genus Rhizomicrobium. Next base: position 10,158 of record JAQGLO010000205.1, read on the forward strand.
AGCGGGTTCTTGATTTCGTGCGCGATACGGCGTGCCACATCTGCCCAGGCGGCGGTACGCTGGGCGCTGACCAGGTCCGTGATGTCGTCGAACGTCACGACAAAGCCGTCTGCGGTGCCGCGTTCGCTGGTGACCTGCACGCTGAGGCTGCGCGGGCTGCCGGCGCGCTTGATGGTGACTTCCCCGCCTGCCCTGCCCACCGGTTCGGACATGGCCCGCAGCACCAGAGGCGCCAGCTCGGGAAGGCTTTCCGAATAATGGCTGGATTCCAGATCTTCCGGCACGGCATTCAAAAGGCGCGCGGCGGCGCGGTTGACGATGGTGATGTGACCTGCGTGATCGATGCCGATGACGCCGGCGCTGACTCCGGACAAAACGGTCTCGGTGAAACGACGGCGGATGTCGATCTGGCGATTGGCATCGACCAGGTCTTCGCGCTGGGCCGACAGCTGCTGAGTCATGCGGTTGAAGGCGGTGCCCAGATTGGCCAGTTCGTCATCGTCGCGGTCCACCCGCACCTGGGCGCTGAGATCGCCTTCGGAAACGCGTCCCGCCGCGAGGATAAGATTGGAAATCGGCCGCACCAGCTTGTTGGCGGCCCACAGCCCCGACCAGATGGCGGCCAGAAGCACGACCAGGGTCACCATGGCGTAGAGCAATGCAAAGATCAGCTGCAGCCTGAAACGGTTCTGTTCCAGCGCGTGATATTCGCTGACCGCGCCCTTGTTGCGCTGGTAATAATTGAAGGCCGCGGGATCCACTACGCGCACGATCAGAAGGTAGGCGTCCTTCATGGAGTCGAGATGGATCAGGGCGCGCACCAGCCCTGTCTTGGGATCGGCCCCCGCCACAGGATGTCCGTGCAGCGCGTCCGCCAGATCGGCGGAGGACGGCACCAGCGCCGCGGTATACTTCAGTTTCGAGGAGCTGCCCTGCACATTGCCGAGCGAATCCACAATGAAAGAACCGACCAGGCCGCGGTCGCGGGTCATCAGTTCCAGCTTGGTGAACATCCGTCCGAGATCCAGCCGTCCCTGGGTATCGCGCAGGCTGCGGTCGAGCTGGATGCCGTCGGATATTTCGGCGGCATCGATGATGATGCGGGCGAATTGCTCCTTCACATACTGGCGCGAGATGTTGACCGACCCGTCCAGCGCCGTGCGCACATTGGAGGAGAACCAGGCCTGCATGCCGATATTCAGGGTGACGGAAGCAAAAATGGCGACCACGATCGCCGGCACCACCGCGATGGCCGAGAACCAGGCCACCAGCCGGGCATGGAGCTTGGCGCCGGCGCGGCCTGAACGCCGCGTCGCCCACAGCCGGGTCAGCCGCCAGCCGATCAACGCAGCCAGCAACAACACCAAGGTCAGGTTGACCAGCATCAGCACCAGCAGCCCGGTCGGGCCGACGGTGTAATTGGTCAGCCCTGTCAGCAGCGCATAGGTGGCGCAGCCCGACAGCACCGCCAGAACGGCGACGCCGAAGGCCAGTTGTGAAGGCCGGGATACCGCGCGCAACCCGGCGCGTCGCTCTGGGAACGTTGTTTCGCTAACCATGTCTTCCGTATCGACCGGCCCACCCCGAACCTGGTCTTGTTGCGAGGAGTGTATCCCAGGCACGGACTGTTGCAAGAATGCTGCGTACCAAATTCGCAACAGCGTTAGCTGCGGAAATCCAGTAAATCCGCGGAATTATTCGATTATTGGCAAAAAGATATGGAGCGCAGTTCGGGCAGTCTCGTGCTTTGGCCGCTTGGTAGATGTCGCGCGGGCTGCGCCTTTGCGGACCTATTCGGTCCGCAGCCCACGAATAACTTCCAACCCGAGGTCCCGGATTTTCTTGCGCAGGGTATTGCGGTTCAGGCCCAGCAACTGCGCCGCCCGTATCTGGTTGCCACGAGTGGCGGCCAGGCAGATGGAGATCAGTGGCCGCTCCACCTCCTGCACAATTCTGTCATACACGCCGGGTGGCGGCAGGCGGTCGCCCTGGGCCAGGAAGTATTGTGTCAGATATTGCTCGACGGACTGGGCCAGTGACAGCGGTCCTTCGCCGGAATCCGCGGCGAAGGTCTTGGCCGGCTCCTTCAATTCCGCGTTGACTGACGCCGCCGAAATGGCGTCGCCGGATTGCAGCACCGCCAACCGGCGGATCAGGTTTTCCAGTTCGCGCACATTGCCCGGCCAGCGATGGCGGCGCAGCATGTCGAGTGCGTCATTGTCGAGGGTCTTGTGCGGCAGGCCCTCGTCTTCCGCCTTGCGCAGGAAATGTCGGACCAGATCGGGGATATCTTCGACGCGCTCGCGCAGTGGCGGCAGCCGCAGGGGCACGACGTTCAGGCGGTAATACAAATCTTCGCGAAACAGGCCCTGGCTGATCAACTGGCGCAGGTCGCGATTGGTGGCGGCGATGATGCGCACATCGGTCTTGATGGGCGTGCGTCCGCCCACGGTGGTGTATTCGCCCTGCTGCAACACACGCAGAAGGCGTGTTTGCGCTTCCAGCGGCATATCACCGATCTCATCCAGAAAAAGGGTGCCGCCTTCGGCCTGTTCGAAACGGCCCACGCCGCGATTGGTGGCGCCGGTGAAGGCGCCCCGCTCGTGGCCGAACAATTCGCTTTCGACCAGTTCCTTCGGGATGGCCGCCATGTTGACCGCAACGAAATTGCCGTGACGGCGCTTGCCATAGTCGTGCAGTGCCCGCGCCACCAGTTCCTTGCCGGTGCCGCTTTCACCCATGATCATGACGGTGAGATCGGTTTGGGTCAGGCGGGCAATGACGCGGTAGATTTCCTGCATCGCCGGCGAACGGCCAATCAACGGCAACCGATCTTCCGCGGCTTCGATGGTATTTTCGCGCTTGCCCTGGGGCGATTGAAGCGCGCGGCTGACCACGCTGGTCAACTCCTTCAGGTCGAAGGGCTTGGGCAGGTATTCGAAAGCGCCGCGCTCGGCTGCCGTGATGGCCGTCAGCAGTGTGTTCTGTGCGCTCATCACAATAATCGGAAGGTCCGGCCGCATGCGCTTGATGCGCGGGATCAGGTCGAACCCGGACTCGTCGGGCAGGACCACGTCGGTGACAACGAGATTGCCCTCGCCGGCCGAGACCCAGCGCCACAGTCCCGCCGCGGTTCCGGTGGTGCGCACGTCATAACCGGCGCGGCCCAGCGCCTGGTTCAGCACCGTGCGGATGGCGCTGTCATCGTCACAGACAAGAATAGTGGCGGCCATTAGTTTTCCTCTGCCTGCGCCTTGGGCAACAACACCCGAAATATGGTCTTGCCCGCTACGGAGTCGCATTCGATGACACCGCCATGATCGCCGACGATCTTGGCGACAAGCGCCAGTCCCAGGCCCGTGCCGCGCACCTTGGTGGTGACAAAGGGATCAAAGATGTAAGGCAGCAAATCGGTGGGTACGCCCGAACCATTGTCGCGCACGGTCACTTCCAGCGGCAGGGAGACGCGCTCGCCGGCAAGACCCGCGCCGAACTTCACCCCGGGCCGATAGCCGGTGGTGAGCGTGATTTCGCCTCCCCTATCCGGCAGTGCGTCGGCGGCATTGCGCACCAGGTTGAGGAACACCTGGATCAGCTGGTCATGATCGCCATACACAGCCGGCAGCGAGGGATCGAAATTCTCGATGATGGTGATGCCGCGCGCGAAACCGGATTCGGCGACCTTGCGTACCCGGTCCAGCACTTCATGGATATTCACCGGATGGCGGGTCAGGCCGCGGGTGTCGCCGAAGCTTTCCATCCGATCGATAAGGCCGCGAATGCGGTCGGATTCGGCGATGATCAGCTGGGTCATCTCGCGTTCGTCGGGGGGAAGCTGTTCTTCGATCAACTGGGCGGCGCCGCGGATGCCGGCCAGTGGGTTCTTGATTTCATGCGCGAGCACCGCCGCCATGCCATGCATGGAACGCACGGCGCCCCGCGCCATCAGCTGGCGGTCCATGCGCTGCGCCAGGCCGCGCTCCTGGAAGGTCAACAACATTGCCCCTTCGGGATCGGGCACGGGCGTTACCGTCACATCGGCGACGCGTTCGCCATGGCGTGGTGTGGAAAGATCGATGTCGCGTTCGGCTGCGGATGCATTGCGCTCTGCCGCCTGTGCAACGAGTTGGAACAACGGCGAATGGGGCGCGATCAGATCGCCCAGGGTCTGCTTTCGCAGAATCGTCAAACCAGTGTCAAAAAACTGTTCGGCGGCCGGATTGGCGTAGAGCACTTCAAACTTGCTGCCCAACAGCATGATAGGCATGGGCAAGGCATTGGCGATGGTGCCAGAGCCTGAAGACTCGGCGCTCGCGTTGCGCAATTTCTGTAAGACCCCTGCCAAATTGTGCCTATAGTTTAAGCAACTGTGTTACAAGATGATAATATAGGCATCCCACCGCAGCGCAACATATATCGCGGATTGTTCCGGCAAATGTTAGGCAGTCCCCCGATACCACGAAAGACCACATTATGCCCCGCCTTGCCGTCCTGATCGTCGCTGCCGGAAAGGGCGAACGCACCGGGCTTGGCCTGCCAAAACAATATGAAAAGCTGGCAGGCGTACCGATGCTGCGCCGGACGGTGGCGGCGTTCGCGGGCTACCCTGTGCAGGTGGTGATAGGTCCTGGCCAGCAGGAAATGGTGGCGGCGGCGCTCAAGGGTGTAACCCTGCCCCCGCCGGTCGTCGGCGGCGCCACCCGCCAGGAATCGGTGCGGCTGGGGCTGGAGGCCCTGGCCGGAGAGGCTCCGGACTTCGTGCTGATTCATGATGCGGCGCGCCCGCTGGTGTCCCGCAAAGTCATCGCTGACATCGTCGCGGCGCTGGAGAATGGCGCGGATGGTGCCCTCCCCATGCTGGCGGTCGCCGACACGCTTCGGCGCCGCGACGGCACGGGATGGACATTGGTCCCCCGCGAAGGTCTTTATCGCGCCCAGACGCCGCAGGGTTTTGCCTTTGGAAAGATCCTGGCGGCACACCGAACGCATGCCGCAAACGAAGTCACGGACGATGTGGCGTTGGCGGAACTGGCGGGTCTGACAGTCGAAATGGTTGAAGGCGAAGAGAAGAACATCAAGGTGACGCGCAAGGAAGATTTCGCACTGGCCGAATCGCTTCTGGGCGCTGACGTGCGCACAGCCACAGGCTATGACGTACACAAGTTCACGGACGGCGATCATATCTGGCTATGCGGTATCAAGGTGCCGCACAGCCACGGGCTGGAGGGTCACTCCGACGCCGATGTGGGCCTGCATGCCATCACCGATGCGTTGCTGGGCTGCATTGGCGAGGGAGATATCGGCCAGCATTTCCCGCCCACCGACGAACGCTGGCGCGGCGCGGCATCCTGGCAGTTCCTCGACCATGCGGCGTCCCTTGTCGCTGCAAAAGGCGGGGTCATCAACCATGTGGACGTGACCCTGATCTGCGAGCGGCCCAAGGTCGGCCCGCATCGCGATGCCATGAAGGCCAGGATTGCCGAAATCCTGAAGATCGCATCCGACCGCGTCAGCGTGAAGGCCACCACCACCGAAGGCCTTGGATTCACCGGCCGGCGTGAAGGCATTGCCGCCCAGGCCATAGCAACTGTGAGACTGTCATGAAATTTCCCCGCGCCTCTACTGTCGTCGCCTCGGTATTCGGCATCGGCTATTTCGATATTGCACCCGGCACCATCATGAGCGCGGTGGCGACCCCGCTGGCGCTGATCATCGGCATCCGCGCCGGCGCCATGAGCATCCTGGGTGCCTCCCTGATTGCCTTCACCATCGGCGTTTTCGCCTGTGCCGATCACATGCGCCAGACCGGCCGCAACGACGATCCCAGCGAGTGCGTGGTGGACGAACTGGCCGGCCAGTGGCTGGCCTGCGCCTTTGCCGGGCTGACCTTCGGCGGGCTTGTCCCCTCCCCTCATGCCTCGATCCCCGCCTTTGCATTGGCCTTTGTGCTGTTCCGGTTTTTTGATATCTGGAAACCCTGGCCGGTTTCCTGGGCCGAGACGCTGAGTGGCGGCGTGGGCGTGATGCTGGACGACATGGTGGCGGGCCTGATGGCCGGTGCGCTGGTCGTGGCTGCGCGCTACTTCTTTCACCTGTGATGTTTTCGGCCGATCTCGTCGAGGGTGCGGTTCAACTGCTGGCAGCAGCGCGCGTCAAAGACATCAGGATCGCGACGGCCGAGAGCTGCACCGGCGGACTGATCGCCGGCCTTCTGACCGAGATCGCCGGATCGTCCGATATTTTCGAGCGCGGCTTTGTCACCTATTCCAACCTGGCCAAGGAAGAGATGCTGGGCGTGCCGGCGGCCATGATCCGCCAGCACGGTGCTGTTTCAGAAAGCGTCGCCCGCGCCATGGCGGAAGGCGCCATCCGCCAATCCACGGCGCAACTGACTGTCGCGGTGACCGGAATTGCCGGCCCCGGCGGCGGCTCGGACGAAAAACCCGTGGGCCTGGTTCACATTGCCGCCGCCCGCGCGGGTGTTGCCACCTTGCACCATGAATGCCGCTTCGGCGACATCGGACGCACAGAAGTACGCCTGGCGACCGTCAAGGTCGCACTGGAGATGCTCGCTTCGCTGGTGTGACGCCGCGATGGATCATGCTTTGGCTGCCCCCTGTTGCAGCGCCTTCGCCCGCGCCTCGAAGGCCTCGGTCATTTTCAACAGGACTTTTTCGAAGGCCGCGCCCGCGACAGCGCCCAGGATTCGATTCCGGAAGGCAAAGTCTATGGCGAAATCCACTTCGCAGTCATCGCCGGACGGCGTGAAGCGCCAATGGTTCTCCAGTTTGCGGAACGGGCCATCCGTCTGCACCACATCGATGCGGCGATGTGCGGGGTCGAGCGTGACGCGGCTGGTGTATTTTTCACGGAAAGAGCCGTAGCCCACCAGCATCTCCGCGATCACGCCATCTGCGGTGCGCGATTTTACACGCAGGCCCGCGCACCAGGGCAGGAATTCGGGATAATGCTCGACCTCCGCCACCACGCGGTACATCAGGTCCGCCGGATAGGGCACGATCCGCGTTTCGCGATGCATCAGGTTTTGGCGGCCGATTGCTGGTTCAGCCGCACGGCCTTCAGCTCCGCGAAGTCGCTGTCGGCGTGATAGGACGAGCGAGTCAGCGGCGACGCCGACACCATCAAAAATCCCTTGGCGCGGGCGATCGCTTCCAGGGAGGCGAATTCTTCCGGCGACCAGAAGCGGTCCAGACGGGCATGCTTCTTCGTCGGCTGCAGGTATTGGCCGATGGTGAGGAAATCCACCCGTGCGGCGCGCAGGTCGTCCATCACCTGCATGATTTCCTCGCGGGTCTCGCCAAGCCCAACCATCAGACCGGACTTGGTGAAGCCGGTGGGCATCAGTTCCTTGGCCCGCTCCAACAGGCGCAACGAAGCATAGTAGCGGGCGCCGGGCCGGATTTTCAGGTAAAGCCGCGGTACGGTTTCCAGATTGTGATTGAAGACTTCCGGTTGCGCCGCCATCAGGATCTCGATGGCGCCGTCCTTGCGGAGGAAGTCGGGGGTCAGCACTTCGACGCTGGTGCCGGGGCTCGTCGCATGAATGGCATCAATCACCTGGGCGAAATGCGTGGCGCCGCCATCTGCCAGGTCGTCGCGGTCGACCGACGTGATCACCACATGCGCCAGCCCCAGCGTCTTTACCCCGCGCGCGACATTGGCGGGTTCTTCGGTGTCCAGCGCCCCAGGCAGACCGGTCTTCACATTGCAGAAGGCGCAGGCGCGGGTGCAGGTATCGCCCATGATCATCATGGTGGCGTGGCGCTTGGTCCAGCATTCGCCGATATTGGGACAGGCGGCTTCCTCGCAGACCGTGTGCAGCTTGTTGGCGCGCACGATCTCGCGGGTGACGACATATTCCTTGGACACTGGCGCCTTGACCCGGATCCAGTCCGGTTTGCGCTGGATGTCGTTGTCCGGCCGATGGGCCTTTTCGGGATGCCTGGGCACCGCCTCACGGGCCGGGATGTCCTTGGAAACTTTGTCGATCACGACGGTCATGTCCAAGATATAGCCGCCATCCCCGCCAAAATCATCACACACGGCGTCACGGCAGCCCTGCAATCTGGGAATGATATCCCATTGTTATACTTGCCGTACCAATGATTCACGGTTTTTTGTACGGAACGTCCGGAAGCTTGACCCAGAGAACAGTCGAGGCGCTGAGATATTCCTCCAGCGGATGCTCGCTACAAAATTCTCGAATCCGCTGCTTCTGCTCTAGCTGGCTTGTAGCGTGGAGATCTTTGGTGGCCCTCCCATTCACGTTGTTCGACGTGTTTAGCCCCGTCCAATATCCCAGTGTCCAATTGAAATAATGGTCTTCGACCGCGACGTTGCGCCCATATTCCTGAGCGAACTCGGCACATGTGCTAACCCCATAACCCATAGCAATGGCGGTTTGCTCAGCGTGGAGCGGCGCAGGCAGCGCCAGACAAACAACAATAAACCCAGCGAATACCCGCATAAACCCCTCCCCAGAAGTCATAGCAGCATAGCCCAATTTCCCTGTGAATCCGACCTATGCTAGAAGCACCAAGGCCCGCGCCGTCCGGAACGGTCACGGGCCTTAGTTCACCCCGCCAAACAGTGGCGGGAGCTTCGCACCTAGTCTGGGGGCATCGGCCAAGATGTTTCTCCCCTCAGTTCTAGGCTCTGGCGCGGGTATGTCTCCCGGCAGCTATGCGACGGCTAGAAACCCTTCCCGGTATCGGTGGTGCCGTCATAATCGAAAGAAAGCTGCTGGGCTTTCCCCAGAGATTTCAAATCCTGGCGGGGGCGCAGCCTGTCCAGCTTCGACATGAAGTCGGGCCAATTGGTGCTCAACTGCATCATCGTCAACGTGGCACCAAGGTGCTCAAGAAGCTTCGGGTAGCCCTTGTTACGGGTGAGGTGCTGAAAAAGCTTCGATTTATGCCGCCCGGTTTCATCCTTCGGCGTCACGCGCTTCAATTCTTCAAGGACGTTGGGGGCGAGGCGCTTGTAAATGATCTCATTCGTCAGCACGCCGAAGTAACGCGGGCGCTGCACGGTGTCTCGGGGGTATTCCATGCCGCGAAGCCGAAAGATTTCTTCGTAATATTGTGGCGGAAAGGTCGAGATATAGGGCTGCAATTCTTTGGCGATGAACGCCTCAAGTATCTTGGTCAGCGCATCCTTGGCCCGGACGTTCTGGTATCCGGTGACTTCATCAACAAGGGCAATGATGCCGGTATGGGCCAAGCCGCGCATCAGAATCTCAGCGCGGGCGGCCACCGGGAACTGGATTTTGGTCAAGTCACCAGCATCGCGGGCCTTAAGCCACACTTCGCAAACCTTCGGAAGTAAGCTGGCCTCCAGCCCTATGCGGACCGGGCCGCCGCGCGGATCGCGGTAGTTTTTGGGCGTGGACACCAGGGTGCGTAAATCCGCAGAAATGTGGGGTTTAAGCGACGCGGCGACCAAAAAAGCGGGCAAATCACCGGAGTCGTTTTCGGCCTGTTTGCGCTTCTGCCAGCCGCCCGTTTCGGGTCCAAACGCACTGGTCACACCGCCTTGCGACAGCACCCGGGTGCCATCAGGGAGCACAGCGCAGGCCAGCACGGTGTTGCCAATTTTCAGCTCCCCAATATGCTCGGCCATAGGAACATCGCCAGCGGCGGCCCAACGCGCCGTAGCGGCCTTTTTGGCCCGCTCCTTGGTGTTCATCTTCCCCGCTGTATCCATCACTGCCTGCTTCTTAGTCATGCTTTGCCTCATATGCTTACCGTTTTAAAGTATTTAGTGCTTGTGAATTAATTTGGCAAGCATTATCTTAGGCGGCATAGATCGAGGAATAGCCGATGTCCAAGTCCGCCCTGAGCCGTCCCTACCTCCACGATGAAAAGGCAGCCTATGCCTTCGTGGAAAGCCAGCTTTGGGCCGATGGCCGCCCCTGTCCTCATTGCGGCGTTCTGGACGAGAGCACGGCCCTGAAGGGCAAGAGCACCCGGATTGGCGTGTACAAGTGCCGGGCCTGTCGCAAGCCCTTCACGGTGAAGGTGGGCACGATCTTCGAGGCCAGCCATATCAAGCTGCACGTCTGGCTACAGGCGATTTTCCTGCTTTCCAGCAGCAAGAAAGGGATCAGCAGCAACCAGCTTGGCCGCTCGCTGGGGATCACCCTCAAGTCGGCTTGGTTCCTGTCGCACCGCATCCGCGCCGCCATGGCGGACGGCGGTTTGGCCGCGCTTGGTGGAGAAGGCCAGATCGTGGAAGCGGATGAAACCTACATCGGCCGCCGCAAGGGCCGCGCCGTGAAGCGCGGCGGCGGCTATCACAAGAACGCTGTTGTCAGCCTTGTTGAGCGTGGGGGCAAGGTCCGCTCGTTCCATGTGGACCGTGCAGACAAGTCCGCTGTGGCGCAGATTGTAATGGGCCATGTAGCCCCGGCCAGCCGCCTCCATACCGATGAAAGCCGCCTGTACGCCGGCGCAAATGCCCATGTTGCTACCCACGAAACCGTCAACCACGGCAATCTGGAATATGCCCGTGGTGACGTCACCACCAACTCGGTGGAGGGCTTTTTCAGCATCTTCAAGCGCGGCATGAAGGGCATCTACCAGCATTGTCAGGAAAAGCACCTGCACCGCTATCTCAGCGAATATGATTTCCGCTATAACAACCGCATCGCGCTTGGCGTAGGCGATGAAGCCCGCGCCGCCATCGCGCTCAAGGGTGTTGTCGGCAAGCGGCTCACCTACAAAACAGTTGGTGGGGTACATGCCTGAAAAGAAAGCCCCGGCTAAAAAGCCGAAGAACTACGCAAAACTATCTCAGAAAGAGAAGTTCATCGCGGCGGCGAAAGAGTTTAAGGCGGACGAGACAGGAAAGACATTCCTGGGCGCGTTTAAAAAAATTGCCAAGCACACGCCTAAGAAGAAGATTTAGACGCCAGCGCTTCATAGGCGAGAATCAGGGCGTGAAGATTATTCGCCCTGTACCGAAATTCCTCAGCAAGCTCCGTACTCTTGTTCACAACCATGCCCCTGTCTTGCTCCAGATGCTGGGCCTTTCCCGTTTCCAGCTGCTCCGCATGGGTCTGCATCCATTCGACATGGTGCTGATAGGCTTCTTTCAGGGCTTGAAGGGCTTTATCGGGCATCTGATAAAATTGATCCGTGAATCTCTCAAATGTTTGCCAATCGACTATTTGCGAGCGGTTCTTGGTACGGGAAGTATAACAATGGGAATGATATCCTAAATTCGCATTTGGTTTGAACCGGAACTCAAGCGGCGCGTTGGCGAAGTTCAACCCATTCGGAGCATGTCATGCCCGCTCGCAGTGCCTCGCCGCCCGTCCGCTCCCGCCGCCGCCCTGTGCGCGCGGTTGTCCAGGCCGCCGGCCATCCCTCCCAGCCCTCGTTGGCGACCAAATTGTTGGCACTGGCGAACACCCGCACGGCGCGAACCGCTTTTGTCATGATCGGCACCGCCGGCCTGGCGGCGCTGGCCATCGCAGTGGTCGGGCCCAAGCGGCTGGAAAAGGACGTCATCCGCCCCCTGCGCGGCGCCATCGAACCCCAGGCCGAAAAGCTTTGGGCGGACGCCAAGCCCCTGCGCGACCAGATTGCCGGCCTGTTCCAGAATGCGAGCCCAACCGGGCGCAGGAAGCTGGCCCGCAGTTTCCAGAGCTGGATCGGGCATTTTCACGCCACATGAGGTAAAGACTCGTCCGAACCATCCGGACTCGAGTCATGTCCAACCCATCTGGAATGCCGCGACGTGTACCATTCGACATGGCATCGGCGCGGCGTTCGATTTTCCAGGCGCTGGCAGATGCGCGCGGGGAATATGGCGGCGCCACCATCGCCCTGGTGGACGGCGATGATCGCGCCCTCACCTATGACGAGATCATCAGGGCCAGCTTTGCCCTGGGATCGGCACTGAAACCGGGGACGCGCAGCGGCGAATGTGTGGGAGTAATGTTGCCGACCGGCGCCGCGGCAACTTTGGCATTCTTTGCATTGTCGGCCTTTGGGCGCGTTCCGACCATGCTGAATTTCACCAGTGGGCTGGCGAGCCTGAAAAGTGCGCTGTGCACGGCTCAGGTGAAGCGTATCGTCACAGCGCGCCGGCTGATCGAGGTGGCGGGCCTGCAGGATCTGGTCGCAGGATTGTCCGGCACCGAGATCATCTATCTTGAGGATGTCCGCAAGAAACTGTCCCTGGCCGACAAGCTGACCGCCGTAGCCGGCAAACTGATGCCCCGAATGCTGTCCTCGCGGCCCGATCCGTCACGTCTGGCGGTGATCCTGTTCACCTCCGGCACCGAAGGCGAGCCCAAGGGCGTGGCGCTCAGCCATCAGAACATATTGGCCAATGTGGCGCAGGTGCGCGCCCATATCGGAATCTATCCCGGCGATGTGATGCTGAATCCCCTGCCCGTCTTTCACTGCTTCGGGCTGGTGGGGGGTACCATCCTGCCGCTGATGGCGGGCGTGAAGGTCATCGCACACCCTACGCCACTGCAACCGCGGGAGATCGTGCGCCGCATCCGGCGCTATGGCGCCACCGTTCTTCTGTCGACAGACACCTTCATCAACCAGTATGCCCGCGCCTCCGAGGCCGGTGATCTGGATACCTTGCGCCTGGCGGTGTGTGGTGCGGAACGGCTGCGCGACGAGACACGCGCTTTTGTCCGGCGGAAATGCGGCATCTCGCTGCTGGAAGGCTATGGCGTCACGGAAACCTCGCCTGTGATCTCAGTCAACCAGATCGAGACCAATCGCCCGGGTACGGCGGGACAGTTGCTGGCGGGCATGCAGGCGCGTGTCGAACCGGTGCCCGGCATATCCGGCGCCGGCGCGCTGTTCGTCAAAGGCCCCAATGTGATGCTGGGCTATATCAAGCCGGATGCACCCGGCAAGATCGTGCCGCCGGAGGATGGCTGGTACAATACCGGCGATGTGGTGGCGATCGACGATGAAGGCTTTATTGCCATTCGCGGCCGCCTGAAGCGGTTTGCCAAGATCGGTGGCGAGACCGTCTCCCTGGCCGTGGTGGAAAATATCGCGGCGGCCCTGTGGCCGGAGAACGCCCATGCCGCCGTGGCGGTGCCCGACGGCCGCAAAGGCGAGCAGATCGTGCTGGTCACCGACGCAAAAGATGCGCGGCGGGTGGATCTGCTCGGCTGGGCACAGAATCATGGGGTGCCTGAATTGTCGGTGCCCCGGCGCGTGCTGGTGATGGAGACGATACCAGCGCTGGCAACCGGCAAGACGGATTATGTCGCCGTGCAGAAAATGGCAGAAGCCGATCCAGGTCCGTGACGTTCGCGGCGCGCCTATGCGCAGGCCGCTGCCAATATTTCAACTGGCACCATGCGCGCGTTCGGCAGCTGCAGCGTGACGCAGGTGCCGACGCCCTTGGCGCTTTGCGCGGTCAGGCCTCCGCCGTGCAATTCGGCCAGCGCCCTGGAAATGGGCAGGCCCAGGCCGGTGCCCTGATGGGCACGGGCTATTTTGGAATCGATCTGGCCATAATGGGAGAAGGCCGTGATGATATCGGCCTGGTCCATCCCGATGCCGTTGTCGGATACCCGCAGGCTCAGGCAGTCATCGGGGCGATACTCGGCTTCGATCCGGATCATTCCGCCCGCCGGCGTGAACTTCACGGCGTTGCTGAGCAGGTTGAGAAGTATCTGCTTGATGAGCCGCTTGTCGGCCGTGATCCGCGGCAGGTCATCTGGCAAGCTGACTCGCAGTTCGATGAGGTCATTGGCGCGGTTGCCGACCAGCGCCAGACTTTCCGCCACCAGGCCGGCAATATCGAAAACGCTTTCGCGAAGCTCCATCTTGCCGGCATCGATCTTGGAAAGGTCGAGCACATCGTTGATCAGCTCGAGCAGGTGCGCGCCGCTGCTGTAAACATCCTCGGCATATTCGCGGTATTTGACATGGCCAAGCGGGCCATAAAGTTCTGTCTTGATCACTTCCGAAAAGCCCAGAATGGCGTTCAGCGGGGTGCGCAGCTCATGGCTCATGCCGGCGAGGAATTCCGACTTGGCGTTGCTTGCGGAACGCTCGCGTTCCGCCATCTCGCGATAGCGCTGTTCGCTGTCGCGCAAGGCGCGGTTGATCTGCGCCTCGCGATTCTGCAACTTGCGACGCTCGGTTACCGCCGCCGCCACCGGCAGCAGCACGGCGATCAGGATGCCCTGGAAAACCTGTGCATAATGGAGCTGGTATCCGACCGGCATGTGGCGCAGGGCGGCCGGCCCGATGCCACTGATAATGACCGTGGTGTAGATGATCTGGGTCATCATCAGCCCCAGCGCGGTGCCTTCGATATCCGACACCATGGTGACGATCAGAAGCGCCAGTGGGATGATGAACGACAGAGGCACCACTGTCGGGATGAAAGTAACAGCCATCGCCGTACCCAGCAGCGCCAGCGACCCGGCAATCCGGTAGCGGTTGTCGTACATTGTCCGCAGGTCAGCGGTGAACAGAATGACGATGACCGGTGTGAAGACGACGTAGGAAAGCGTGGTAGGCACCCACCAGGACCGCCAGTTGTTGAAGAAGCCGGCACCGGCGATGGCGTCACCGCTTGCGGCGAAGACGATAGCGGACACAGCGGACACAGCGGCAGAAATCGCGATGAAACCGACAAGCTGTTTCCAGGCGCGAAACTCAATGACATGGCCGATCAGGCGGCGGGCGATGGTGTAGATGACCAGCAGCGAGGCCGTTGCCAGGCCGGGCACCAGAACGGTGTCCAGGATGGTGGTGTTGAACGTCTGCTTGGCGATCATGCCGCCTATCACGCCCGTTATCAGGACCGGCCACAGGGTACGCCGGCCATAGATCAGACAGATGGCCAAGGCGACGCCGCCAAACGGCTTTACGGTCGTCAGTCCCCCCGCCCGAAAATAGATCGCCGTGCCCAGATAGTTGAGCAACACGAATAGCAGGATCAGCGCGCTGACCTGCAGCACGGCTTTTTTATTGGGGATTTTCCAGCCCATAGCGAAAGGCTAGCAGCCAAGGCCGAAAACACTCTTAATCGCACAGCGCGAAATGGCCGCCGAAACAGAATTTAATCCGCAGTATTCCTGCGTTTTTCAAAGATATTGACAATCATTCGCAATAGAGATTATGAAGTTGCGGCTGAGACTTCCTCGCAATGGGTCGGTTGGATGATCGTCTGTGTCTGCAATAGGCTGAACGAACAGCGCATCGGTGCCGCGATTTGCGGCGGCGCGGACTGTGCTGACGAAGTTTATGCGCGCTGTGGCGTGAGAAAGAATTGCGGACGATGCCAGGAAACAATCGAAGGAATGCTGGAAAGAAGCCGGGAAGCGCTGTCGCTGGCGGCGGAATAGGCACGCAGGCGCCGGGTCCCGAGCCCCATGCATCGCTTTCCGGCGATCCCGTCACCATCTCGTTCCTCAACAAGGTTTTGAAGAACGAGCTCACCGCCATCAATCAGTATTTCCTGCACTCGCGCATCCTTGCCGACTGGGGCCTCTCGATCCTTGCCAAGAAGGAATACGAGGAATCCATCGACGAAATGAAGCATGCCGACAAGCTGATCAAGCGCGTGCTGTTTCTGGGCGGCCTTCCTAATCTCCAGGACCTTGGCAAGCTGATGATCGGCGAAAATGTCCTGGAAATCATCAAATGCGACCTGTCGCTGGAGATGATGGCCCTGCCCGATCTCAAGCTGGGCATCACGCACTGCGAGACCGTGAAGGACTATATGAGCCGCGAACTCTTCACCCATATCCTGGAGAGCGAGGAAGAACATATCGACTGGCTGCAGACGCAGCTGCGCCTGATCGAACAGATGGGCATCCAGAATTTCGTCCAGCTGCAGACCGAGCCCAACGAAAGCGGCAGCTAGAACTCCGCTTCCAGCTCTTCGATGCCGGCCTTTTCCGTCTTGGCGGCCTCGATCCATTCCAGCATGTCCGGCAGGGTCTGGATGGTTTCGCAATAATCGGCGCATTGCCGGTCGAGTTTCACGTCATAGGTAGTGAAACGCGTGGTCACCGGCGCATACATGGCGTCGGCCAGGGTCGGGGTTTCACCGAACAGGTAGGGGCCGCCATAGCGCAACAGGCAATCACGCCAGATGCTGGTGACGCGCTCGATATCAGCCTGCGCCGCGGTCCAGACCTTGAAGCCCTTGTAACGCGCCTTGAGGTTCATCGGCAGCGCGGACCGCAGATTGGAAAAGCCGGAATGCATCTCCCCCGCTATGGCACGGCAATGGGTGCGCGCCGCCATGTCGGCAGGCAGCAAGCCGGCCTGCGGGAAATTCTCGTGCAGATACTCCGCAATGGCGAGCGTGTCCCACACTTTCACACCATTGTGCGTCAGGCGCGGCACCAGGAATGACGGCGACAGCAGCAGCAATTCGGCACGCGCATCGGCATCGTCGCTCGACAGCAATTCCTCCTTGAAATCCAGACCGGCCATTCGGCAGAGCAGCCAGCCGCGCAGCGACCAGGATGAGTAGTTCTTGCTGGAAATCGTCAGAACCGCAGCGCTCATATTCATCAGTTTGGCCTCTTTTGGCGCGTTGACAAGCATTATTTTGCACTGCAGCATCACGGCGTTGGATGGGTGCCGCGATCCGCGGGGAAGCTTGGGGCTGGCCGAAAGCGCGATGTTGTACGACGCCTATCAAGCCCAACAGGACTTCCTGGCGCCCTTGCGTGCCGGCGCGGACCTGTTCAAGTCGGCGTTCGGCGATACCAGCATGGGGCCCGCCACCAATTACCTGTTTCGCAGCATGTCGGCAGGTGCGGAAATATTCTCCCGCGCGCACATGATCCATGAACGTCCAGACTATGCCATTGGCACCGTGGCCGGCCACGCGGTCATCGAAGAGGTCGCGCTGGAAATGCCGTTCGGCAACCTGGTGCATTTTCGCAAGGAAGGCGTCAGCGGGCAACCGCGCGTGTTGCTGGCGGCGCCGATGGCAGGGCACTTCCCCACCCTGCTGCGTCACACCGCCCAGACCATGCTCGCCGATCATGATGTCTATATCACCGACTGGAAGAGCGGCCGCGATGTGGCGCTCGGTGAAGGCCGTTTCGGCACCGACGAATATATCGATCACCTGATGGCGTTCTTTCACCATATCGGCCCCGGCGCGCACGGCATGGCGGTATGCCAGCCCTGCCCGGCCATGCTGGCCGCCACGGCGCTGATGGCGGAAGATGAAGATCCAGCCACACCCAGAAGCCTGGTCCTGATGGCCGGACCGGTGGATACCAGCATCAATCCCACCAAGGTCAACAAGCTGGCCAATGAGCATCCGCTCGAATGGTTCGAGAAGAACCTCATTACGACGGTGCCGCGCCGCTATGAGGGCGCACACCGGCGCGTTTATCCCGGATTCATCCAGCTCTCGGCTTTCATCACCATGAACCTGTCGCGCCATGTGCGCGCTCATATGGACCTGTTCGGCCATATCCTGAAAGGCGAGCTGGCCAAGGCCGACGCCAATCGCAAATTCTATGACGAGTATTTTTCCATCGCCGATCTTCCAGCCGAATTCTATCTGGAGACGGTGCAGCGGGTGTTTCAGGAGCATCACCTGTCGCGCGGCGTCTATACCTGGCGCAATCGCAAGGTGGATCCGCGCGCCATACGAAAGACTTCACTGCTGACGGTCGAGGGCGAGCGCGACGATATCTGCGGCCTTGGCCAGACCATGGCGGCGCAGGACCTGATGTCCAGCGTCAAGCCGTTCCGCAAGAAGCATTATGTCCAGGCCGGCGTGGGCCATTATGGCGTGTTCTCCGGCACACGCTGGCACACGCAGATCTATCCGATGGTGAGAAGCACCATCATGGCCAGCGACTAGTTCAGCGCGGCGTTGATCAGCCATGCCAGGCGCAGGCCC
This sequence comes from Alphaproteobacteria bacterium, assembly GCA_028292825.1. Lineage (GTDB taxonomy): Bacteria > Pseudomonadota > Alphaproteobacteria > Micropepsales > Micropepsaceae > Rhizomicrobium. Next base: position 28,059 of record JAQGLO010000205.1, read on the forward strand.
GCTTTTGCCAGCTGTGTGCGCGTGACATTTTTCTCCGCGACCAGATAAGCCGGCGGCATGCGAAGGGTGCGGCGGCCGCCCACGTAGCCGTAGACCTCATTGCGCGCGATCATGTGGGCCTCGTTCGCCCAGCTCGCAGGCGATCCAGTCTGCCAGGCTTTTCGCTGTGCCGGGGAAGCGCCCTGTTCGATGCCGGCCGCGACCTGGTCTGCATCAAAGCCCAGCGCTTCCACCACGTTGACGTCCCAGATGTGATGCAGATTGGTGCGCTGGCCCTGCAGATACACCCGCACCGCATTGCCGCCATGGTCGTCATTGTCTTCGGCATGCAGCGGCTGATGCACGTCAGCAACGAAGTGAACAAGGAAGCGCAACGCCTCGGCGCGCATCGTCGCCGGCAGCTTTCGGTTGGCGAGAATGCGTCGATCGCGTTCGATCTGCGCCACCACGCAATCGTCTTGCGCGCAATCGCGCTGCGCATCGTATTCGGGCGCATCCAGCGGAATGTCCACAAAATGCCAGCGTCGAGTTTCGGGCCGCTGTTCGCGGATTTCGTCCGCCCAGTTGGATTCGTGAATCAGCATGGCTTCACCGCCCAAAAGCCGCGCAACCTGTTGGCGCGTGCCGGGACTCAGTTCGCGCAATGCGATCCCGGCCACGATTTCATGGCCTTCCGCGCCCCAGGCCAAGGCGGGCGATGGCAGGGCCAAGACAGCAAGCGCTACAACTACTCTAATCATAACGATGTTTTAGATAGCATATTGCGAATTCATTCTCAGGCGGATGGTGCGCCTGCGGCACAGGCCGGCATGCTGCTGTTTTTTCATCACCCTGCCTATCGCACGGATCGCGGACCATCTTCTGACCTGGCTCTGAACCCCGAAAGCTCGACCTGTCAAATGGCCCGGCGGCTTCTTGTCGGAGCCATTGTCGTTTGGAACAATTCTCAATGAGAACAAGCGTTTAAAGTTGACGCTGCGGTGCGAATACCGGTTATATGGCGCTGGTCGCACGCCGGGGATTTGGGCGCACGCGCCAATTGGGCTGGGAGCAGAACAGCGGCAGGTCGGGGGACTTGGCGTGGCCATGCTTTCAACGGCAATGGAGCAGACGTGGACCCTAAACCTCGCGAGCAGAAAGCCCGCGCGCAATTCAGCACCAAGGTGGCGCCGCCGCTGGTGTCCGATTCCCCTTTTGCGCTTCTGCTGCGCCAGATGCAGGGCGCCGGCACGCTCATGGCCACGACGGATGGCCGCTGGGCCGTCGTTTCCTCGACCCTCACGGCGTTGGTGGCAGGCGCCATTGCCTGGATGGCCGTCGGCATGATGCCCGTGAATCACCCTCTGGTCGCACCGGGGCGCTCCTCCCTGCCCTATGCCCTGTTCATGAAGCTGATCCGCGCCAGTGAACCGCAAGGCGTCGCCGACAATGCCGACAATGCCAATCCCAATCCCGGTGTGGAAAACCGCACCGTGACCCTGGATGCCGGCGATACGCTGGCCGGCATGCTCGAAGACCTTGGCATTTCCGCCCAGGACGCCAATGCGGTCCTGAGCGCGCTGGGCAAGGATTTCAATCCCCGTGCCTTGAAGGCCGGACAGAGCTTTGACCTGACTTATTCCGTCGCCACAATTGATGCGACGGGTGGCGCGCCCCAGCCACGCACCACCACGGTGATGGTGAACCACAAGCCGGTGGTGGTACCGCTGGATGCGGTCGGCGAGGACGATAACAGCGGCGCGACGGAAGAAAATTCACAGGCCATTTCGCGTCTCCTGTCGCTGCACTTCTCGCCTTCCATCGAGCAGGAAATCACCGTCACCCGTACCACGGAGGGCGGTTACAGCGCCGAGGTCGAAAAGAAGGAACTGCAGATGCACCGCCACCGGGCGGGCGGCACCATCGATTCAAGCCTCTATCTGGCGGCGATGCAGGCGGGCATTCCGGGCGATGTGGTGATCGACATGATCCACATGTTCTCCTACAAAGTCGACTTCCAGCGCGACCTGCATCCCGGCGACAAGTTCGAAGTCTATTACGACTACTACTACACGCCCGAAGGCCAGCCCGCGAAATACGGCGCCATCAGCTATGCGATGATGACCCTGGGCGGCAAGCAGATCCCCATGTACCGCTTCCAGGCCGATCCCAACGAGCCGGCGGAATATTTCGACACCAAAGGCGAAAGCGCCAAGGGCATGCTGATGAAGACGCCGGTGGACGGCGCCCGCATCTCATCGGGCTTCGGTTCGCGCTTCCATCCCATCCTGGGCTATACGCGCATGCACAAGGGCGTGGACTTTGCGGTGCCGACCGGTACGCCGGTCATGGCGGCCGGCGCGGGCACCATCCAGTTCATGGGGCGCGCCAGCGGCTACGGCAATTTCGTCAAGATCAACCATGGCAATGGCTATGCGACGGACTATGGACACCTGTCGCGCTTCGCGCCCGGCATGCGCCAGGGCGCGCGGGTGCGTCAGGGCCAGGTTTTTGCCTATAGCGGCATGAGCGGCATGGCCACCGGTCCGCACCTGCATTATGAAATCCTGATCAAGGGCACACAGGTCAATCCCCTGACGGTGAAGATGGCGCAAGGCCGTCTGCTGATCGGCAAGCTGCTGCGTGCTTTCCAGGAGAAACGCCTGGAAGTCGATAATCTCGTCGCCACCACCGCGCTGGAAGCAAAGGTCGCGGACAACGCCACCGACCTGCGGCAGGCGAAAGCGAAGTAGCTAGAACATCCTGCCACCGTCCGGCACCGCCAGGCTCGGATGCAGCAGCACAACTTCGCCACCGGCATCGGGCACGCCCAGGGTCAGCACTTCCGACATGAAGGGGCCGATCTGCCGCGGCGGGAAATTCACCACGGCAATCACCTGCCGCCCGATCAGCGCCTCCGTGGTGTAGTGGCGCGTGATCTGGGCCGATGACTTCTTGACCCCGACCTCGCCACCGAAATCGATCTGCAGCTTGATCGCGGGCTTGCGGGCTTCGGGAAACGGCTCCGCTTTCACGATGGTGCCGACGCGGATATCGACTTTCAGGAAATCATCAAAACGGATCGGGCTGCTCACACCATGCTCCATGTAGGACAGTGTGAGCATTGCCCAAAGCGTCATGGCTCGCAAATGTGGGCCATGACAGCCTCGATCAGTTCAGCGTCGCACCCGCCGGCGGCGCATCGGCCAATTCGTCTGCGCCGGCGGCAAATTCCTGGCCGTTAATAACCAGGCCCGTCGTGCTGGCGCTGACGGTAACCTGCGCGCCATCGGTGATCCTGCCTTCCAAGATCAACTGCGCCAGCGGATCCTGCAGCCGGCGCTGAATGACGCGCTTGAGAGGCCGGGCGCCATAGACCGGATCGTATCCGGCATTGCCCAGCCAGTGCCGCGCCTTGTCGTCGAGCGTGATCACGATCTTGCGGTCGGCCAGAAGCCTGTCCAGCCGCGCAATCTGGATTTCGACGATCTTGTCCATGTTGGCCCGCGTCAGGCGGTGAAACAGAATGATCTCGTCCAGCCGGTTGAGGAATTCCGGACGGAAATGCGACCGGACCGCCTGCATGACCTGCGCCCTTGCCTGGGTCTGGTCGCCTTCCAGCCCCAGCAATTCGGTGCCCAGATTGGAGGTCAGGATGATCACCGTATTGCGGAAATCCACCGTGCGGCCCTGCCCATCGGTCAGCCGGCCATCGTCCAGAACCTGCAACAGCACATTGAACACATCGGGATGGGCCTTTTCGACTTCGTCGAACAGGATCACCTGGTAAGGCCGGCGCCGCACGGCTTCTGTCAGGACGCCGCCTTCCTCGTAACCGACATAGCCCGGCGGCGCGCCGATCAGCCGCGCCACGGCATGTTTCTCCATGAACTCGCTCATGTCGATCCGCACCAGCGCGGTGTCGTCGTCGAACAGGAACGCTGCCAGCGACTTGGTGAGTTCGGTCTTGCCGACGCCGGTCGGACCCAGGAACAGGAAGCTGCCGATGGGGCGGTTGGGATCCTGCAGGCCGGCGCGGGCGCGGCGCACCGCATTGGCGATGGCTTTCACGGCCTGGTCCTGACCGACCACACGCCGCTCCAGATCGGCTTCCATGTGGAGCAGTTTTTCGCGCTCGCCTTCCAGCATCTTGTCGACGGGAATGCCGGTCCAGCGCGACACCACGCCTGCGATATTCTCGGCCGTGACGGCTTCGCCCGACAGGGCTGCGTCCTTGTTCTCTTCAATCGCCTTGAGCTTGCGTTCCAGGTCGGGGATGACGCCATAAGTCAGCTCGCCGGCGCGGCCGAAGTCGCCCTTGCGCTGGGCCACTTCCGCCTCCTGGCGGGCGGCGTCCAGTTTTTCCTTGAGGCCCTGGACGTCGGCGACGGATTTCTTTTCCTCCAGCCATTTGGCGGTGAGGACGCCGGACTGTTCTTCCAATGCCACCAACTCGCCTTCCAGCGCCACCAGCCGGTCGCGGCTGGCCTTGTCGGATTCCTTCTTCAGCGCCTCGCGCTCGATCTTGAGCTGGATGATGCGGCGGTCCAATTCGTCCAGCTTTTCCGGTTTGGAGTCGATCTGCATGCGCAGCCGCGAGCCGGCCTCGTCCATCAGGTCGATGGCCTTGTCCGGCAGGAAACGGTCTGTGATGTAACGGTTGGACAAAGTCGCCGCCGCCACGATGGCACCATCGGTGATGCGCACGCCGTGATGCAGTTCGTACTTCTCCTTCAGGCCGCGCAGGATGGAGATGGTGTCTTCCACCGTCGGTTCGCCTACGAAGACCGCCTGGAAGCGCCGCGCCAGCGCGGCGTCCTTTTCGACATACTTGCGATATTCATCCAGCGTGGTGGCGCCGATGCAGTGCAGTTCGCCCCGCGCCAGAGCCGGCTTGATCAGGTTGGAGGCATCCATGGCGCCATCGGCCTTCCCGGCTCCAACAAGGGTGTGCATCTCGTCGATGAACAGGATGATCTCGCCATTGGCACCCGTGACTTCGTTCAGCACGGCCTTCAGCCGCTCCTCGAAATCACCGCGGAACTTGGCCCCGGCAATCAGTGCGCCCATGTCCAGCGCCATCAGCTTGCGGTCCCGCAGGGATTCCGGCACGTCGCCATTGACGATGCGCAGCGCCAGGCCTTCGGCGATGGCGGTCTTGCCGACACCGGGTTCGCCGATCAGCACGGGATTGTTCTTGGTGCGGCGCGCCAGCACCTGGATGGTGCGGCGGATTTCCTCGTCGCGCCCGATCACCGGGTCCAGCTTGCCGCTGCGGGCGATCTCGGTGAGGTCGCGTGCGTATTTCTTCAGCGCGTCATAGGTGTTTTCCGCCGTGGCACTGTCGGCGGTGCGGCCCTTGCGCAGGGCGGCGATGGCGCCATTGAGCCCCTGGGCGGTGACCCCGGCTTCCTTCAGGATTTTGCCCGCATCGGTTCCCGCGGCCAGGGCCAGCGCCAGCAGCAGATATTCGGCGGTGACAAAGCTGTCGCCGCCCTTCTTCGCCACGGCTTCCGCATTTTCGAGCAGCTTGGCGGTATCCTGGGACAGGTACACCTGGCCCGAACCGCCCTGCACTTTGGGCAGCTTCTTCAACGCGACTTCGACGCCGGCACGCACGGCGCGGTCATTGCCACCGCCGGCATTGATCAGGCGGGCGGCGAGGCCTTCCTCGTCGTCAATCAGCACCTTCAGAAGGTGCTCAGGCACGAATTGCTGGTTGCCCTCGCGAAGGGCCAGAGACTGGGCGGACTGAATGAAGCCGCGCGCCCGCTCGGTAAATTTCTCGATATCCATGCTCTCTCCCGGTCGGCCCCTTTGCGGCGGCGGACCAATTCATCGGCCCCATGCATGGGCGCCGTCACGGAAAAGCATATGGGTGGCGCGGAACCGGGGCGCAAGACCCCGCTTTCACCGGATGGTTAAGCGTCGGCCTCTTCGCCTTCTTCCTCGGCCCCTTCGGCCAGGGAGAAGGACGGGCCACTGCCACTGCCATTGCCATTCTGGGGCTGCGGCTGGCCGTCGGCGCCCACGGGGCGCGGATTCTGGGCGGCCTGCTGGGCCTGGTGCTGGACAGCCTGGGCCTGCTGGGCGGCCATGATGCGGTAGTAATGCTCCGCATGCTGCAGATAGTTCTCGGCCATCACGCGGTCGCCGCCGGAATTGGCGTCCCGGGCCATCTGCAGGTACTTCTCGTACACATGGCTGGCGGAGCCGCGGACCTTGATTTCGGGGCCGCTGGAATCAAACGTGCGGTTGGGATTGAACCCACCGCTGCCGCCGCCATTTCCGCTGCTGCTGCTGCCACCGCCATTGCCGGTATGTTGCGGCCTGCGGCCACCTCTGCGAGAGCGCTTCACTGGTAAAGTCCTTCCTCGGCAAACGGCCCGCGCGCCAAACGCACACAAGCCGCAACGCCAGTTCGGTTCGTTTGAGTCCCCTGCCCGGCCGCGCCTTTGCGCGTAACCAGCTCAGCCCGGCAGTCCGCAAAAGCGTCGCCGGGGCGAGGATCATCCCCGACCCTCACCGCCAATCTAGCCGATGGACGGTGTTTTTCCAAGGCAATCCTTGCGGTTTCGCAGCACCACACAGCGGGGAATGCCCGCCAGGTCGGGGGCGATCCGGACCAGTTCCAGTTCCGGGAACAGGCGTTCCATGCTGTTTGCCTGCCCGATCCCGATTTCCAGCAGGGCGTGACCGCCGGGGCTGAGGATGCGGGGCAGCAAGGTTCCCAGCGCCCGGTAGGCGTCCAGCCCGTCCGGCCCGCCGTCCAGCGCGCCACGCGGCTCGAAGCGGGACACGTCCAGCGCCAGTGATTCGATGTCGCCGGAGGGGATGTAGGGCGGATTGGAGAAGACAAGGTCAAAGGGGCCGTCAGCGGCATCCCAGTCCGCCAGCCGGATTTCCGCACGCCCGGGTGCCAGGCGTTCGGTGTTGGCTTTCGCCCAGGCAAAGGCCTGCGGCGCGGATTCAAACCCCACGCCGCGCGCATTGGGAAACTCGGTCAGCGCGGCCAGCAGGATGGCGCCCGAGCCGGTCCCCAGATCCGCGATCCGCAAGGCTGCGGAGCGGTCGGGAATGACGCGCAGCGCTTCCTCGATCAGGGTCTCGGTGTCGGGACGCGGCACCAGCACGCCGGGACCGACGTCGAACGCCATGCTCCAGAATTCCTTGGCGCCTGTGATATAGGCGAAGGGCTCATGCACAGTGCGGCGCGACACCAGCGCCGCGAAACGCATCGCCTGGTCCGGCGTCGGTGTGGCGGTCAGGGTGGCGTCCCGGTCGATGCCAAGCGCATGGGCCAGCAGCAGGCGGGCCTCGCCGCGCGGGTTTTCGATCTCCGCTTCGGCCAGCAGCCGTGTCGCGTCTTCCAGCGTCACGTATCCGACGCCTCATATTCCGCCAGGCGGTCGGCCTGGTCCTGGGCCACCAGGGCGTCGATGATCTCGCCCAGTTCGTCGCCCGAGACGATGCGCGACAGGTTGTAGAGTGTCAGGTTGATGCGGTGGTCGGTAACGCGGCCCTGCGGGTAATTGTAGGTGCGGATGCGCTCGCTGCGGTCGCCCGAGCCCACCAGGCTCTTGCGCTCGCTGGCGCGTGCGGAATCCACCCGCTTGCGCTCGGCGTCATAGATCTTGGCCCGCAGCATGGTCATGGCCTTGGCCTTGTTCTTGTGCTGGGATTTTTCTTCCTGCATCGCCACCACGGTGTTGGTGGGGATGTGGGTGATGCGCACGGCGCTGTCGGTCTTGTTGACATGCTGGCCGCCGGCGCCCTGGGCCCGGTAGGTGTCGATGCGCAGGTCTTTCTCGTTGATGACGATATCGACATCCTCGGCTTCCGGCAGCACCGCGACGGTGGCGGCGCTGGTGTGGATGCGGCCCTGGGTTTCGGTGGCGGGCACGCGCTGGACGCGGTGAACGCCGCTTTCGAACTTCAGCTTGGCGTAGACGCCGCGGCCCTCGACCTCGAGGGTGGCGTCCTTGAAACCGCCCAGGTCGCTTTCCGACAGCGACATGATCTCGGTCTTCCAGCCTTGAAGACTGCAATAGCGCTGGTACATGCCCAGCAGGTCGCCGGCGAACAAGGCGGCCTCGTCACCGCCAGTGCCGGCGCGGATTTCCAGAATGGCGGATGATGCGTCGGCGGCATCGCGCGGCAGCAGCTGGATCTTGAGGGCATGGTCCAGCTCGGTCAGGCGGGCGCGCAGGTCGGCGCGTTCCTGCTCCGCCATGCCGCGCATCTCCGCATCCGTGCCGGCATCGGCCATCAGCGCTTCGGTATCCTCCAGCTGGGTCTGGGCGCTGCGATAGTCGCGCACCGTCTCGATCACCGGCGCCAGCTCAGCATGTTCGCGGCTCAGCTTGACGAAGGCCGCGCCGCCCGCGCCCGAGGCCATTTCGGACTCCAGCGCGGAGAAACGCTCCAGCAGCCTTTCCAGCTTGGCGGCGGGGATCATGGGGCTGTCCTCCCAAGATCAGGGCGCCCGGGGCATGCAAGGCGCAAGGGCTTGAGGGTTGTTTTGATGAACGGGGCGGACCCCCTCTCCCCCTGTGCCTGTCTGTCCACGTCCTGCATCCATTCTTCTTTCGAGTCCAACCGCGATTTTACCATGGCTGGAAGCGGTGTTGATAAGGCCAAACAAAAAGGCAGCCGCGATCGCTCGCGGCTGCCTGATTCCATGTGCGTCGCTACTGGGCGGCTGCGAGCGGGCTCTTTTCCGTTTCGCCGCGCGCCGATTCAATCTCGGCCGCCTTCTTCTCGCACAGCTCGACGACATGGTTCACCAGGTCCTCGTTGCCCAGCTTGTAGGCGGGCTTGCCGTTCAGATAGATCATGCCATGACCCTTGCCGGCGCCGCCGCCGGTGAAGGCGAGATCGGTTTCCTTGGCCTCGCCCGGCCCGTTCACGACGCAGCCGATGATCGACAGCGACATGGGGGTGGCGATGTGCTTCAGCCGCTCTTCCAGGGTCTTGACGGTGTCGATGACATTGAAGCCCTGGCGGGCGCAGCTGGGGCAGGACACGATGTTGACGCCGCGATGGCGCAGGTTCAGCGATTTCAGGATGTCGAAGCCGACGCGCACTTCTTCCACGGGATCGGCCGACAGCGAAACGCGAATGGTGTCGCCGATGCCGCTCCACAGCAGCATGCCCATGCCGATGGAGGATTTCACGGTGCCGGAAATCATGCCGCCGGCCTCGGTGATGCCCACATGCAGCGGGCAGTCGATGGCTTCGGACAGCGCCTGGTAGGCGGCGACGGCGAGGAACGGGTCGGACGCCTTCACCGAGATCTTGTATTCGCGGAAATCCAGATCATCGAGGATTTTGGCGTGGTTCAGCGCGCTTTCCACCATCGCTTCGGGGCACGGCTCGCCATATTTCTCCAGCAGGTCGGATTCCAGCGAGCCGGCATTGACGCCGATGCGCATGGAGCAGCCATGGTCCTTGGCGGCCTGCACCACTTCGCGCACCCGCGCGGGGGAGCCGATATTGCCGGGATTGATGCGCAGGCAGGCGGCGCCGTTCTGGGCGGCCTCGATGGCGCGCTTGTAGTGGAAATGGATGTCGGCCACGACCGGGATGGCGGACGCCTTGGTGATGGCCTTCATCGCCTTGGTGGCGTCTTCGTCGGGACAGGAGACGCGCACGATGTCGGCGCCGGCTTCCACGATGCCGCGGATCTGCTCGATGGTGGCGCGGGCGTCACCGGTGATGGTGTTGGTCATGGTCTGGACCGTGATCGGGGCGTCGCCGCCGACCGGCACATTGCCGACCATGATCTGGCGCGAAACGCGCCGGTGAATATCGCGATAAGCTCGAACGCTCATGTTACGTCCTTAGTGGTTGAACCGGTCCACCAGCGACTGGGGGTCGAGGGAGACGCGGCCGAGTATTTGTTGTGACTGTCCCGCCCGGCCCAGCGAGATGCCGTCCAGGTCCACTTCCAGCCCGGCGGCATTGTTCGTGGCCATGCTGAGGCCGGGAAGATTGGGAACACGATAGACGTCGCCGGCCTTGAGGTCGCGGTTCAGATAGATCTGGCCATCCTGGCCCCGGACCGTGAGGCGGGTATCGCTGCGCGCCCGCAGGATCACGCGCGGGCTGGCATTGCCGGCGCCATAGGTCTGGCCATTGGACGGCGCCGGAGGAACCGCCGCCTGCTTCTGGGCGGCATTCAGCGCGGCGGGCTGGGCGACATTGGGGCCTGCCGGCGCGGCGGCGGGCGGCGTGATGCGGGTGGCGGG
>JAQGLO010000012.1 GCA_028292825.1 Alphaproteobacteria bacterium
CAAAGGCGGCCGAGGCGCTGGACATCGCGCTGACCAAGCGCGGCAAGCATGCGGGGGAAGACATCCCCATGTGCGGCGTGCCGGTCCATGCCGCCGAAAGCTATCTGGAGAAACTGATCCGCAAGGGTCACCGCGTCGCGGTGTGCGAGCAGGTGGAAGACCCGGCCGAAGCCAGGAAGCGCGGCGCCAAGTCGGTGGTCCGGCGCGAAGTGGTGCGGCTGGTGACGCCGGGTACCCTGACCGAGGATTCGCTGCTGGAAGCGCGCGCCGCGAATTTGCTGGCGGCGCTGGGCCGCAGCGGCGCCGATTTCGCGCTGGCCTATGCCGACATGTCGACCGGCGAATTTTCGGTGGCAGCGCTGGGCCAGGCCGAGATCGCCACCGAACTGGCGCGATTGTCGCCCAAGGAATTGCTGATCCCCGATGCGCTGCTGGCGCAGGAGGAGTTCGCATCGCTGTTCAAGTCGCTGGGCGCGGCGCTGTCGCCGCTGCCGGGCTCGCGGTTTGATTCTTCGAATGGCGAGCGCGCGCTGAAGGCGCATTACAATCTGCTGTCGCTGGATGGCTTTGGCGGCTTCAGCCGCGCCGAACTGTCGGCGGCGGGCGCGCTGATCGCCTATCTGGAACTGACCCAGAAGGGCGCCAAGGTGGCGCTGCAACGGATCGCGCGGGTGTCGCCGTCGCACTTCATGGGCATCGATGCCGCCACCCGCCGCAATCTGGAGCTGACGCAGACGCTTTCCGGCCAGCGCAGCGGTTCGCTGCTGGCGGGGATCGACCGTACCGTCACCGCTTCGGGTGCGCGCATGCTGGCGGGGCGGCTGGCGGCGCCGCTCACCGATGTGAAGCTGATCGGCGCGCGGCATGACGCCGTGGAAAGCTTCGCCAAGGATTCCGAACTGCGCCGCCGGGCGCGCGAGGCGCTCCGCGCCGCGCCGGATATCGCGCGCGCGCTGGGGCGTTTGTCGGTGGCGCGGGGTGGCCCGCGCGATCTCGCCAACCTGCGCGACGGCGTGAAGGCGGCGCGCGGATTGCGTGACGGACTGCGCCAGGAACCGCTGGGCGGCGAGGCGCTGACGGCCGTCGAGGCCATGACGCAGAATATCGCGGCGGTGTCGCGCTTGTCCGACCGGCTGGAATTCCTGCTGGTGGACGAGCCGCCCTATCTGGCGCGTGATGGCGGCTTCATCCGCACCGGCGCCCATGTGCCGCTGGATGAGCTGCGCAGCCTGCGCGATGAATCCCGCCGTGTCATCGCCGGCCTGGAAGGCAAGTATCGCAGCGCCAGCGGCGTGTCGCAGCTCAAGATCAAGCATAACGGCGTGCTGGGTTATTTCATCGAAGTCTCGCAGCAGCATGCCGACAAGCTGATGGCGGACAAGGAAACCTTCCGCCATCGCCAGACCATGGCGGGGGCGGTGCGCTTCTCCACCGACGAACTGGCCACGCTGGCGTCGCGCATCAGCGAAGCGGCGGAAAGCGCCCTGGCGCTGGAATCGGGCCTGTTCGACGAAATGGCGATGCTGGCCATCGAGCATGGCGAGGCGCTGTCGGCCATCGCCGATGCCCTCAGCACGCTCGATGTCGCTTCGTCGCTGGGCGAACTCGCCATCGCCTGCCGTTATGTGCGGCCCGTCATCGACAACGGCCTGAAGTTCGCCATAACCCGCGGCCGCCATCCGGTGGTAGAGGCAGCGCTGCAAGCCGCCAATGCCGGGCCTTTCGTGCCCAATGACTGCGACCTGTCGCCATCGGCAAAGGGCCGGTTGTGGCTGGTCACCGGCCCCAACATGGCGGGCAAGTCCACCTTCCTGCGCCAGAATGCGCTGATCGCCATCCTGGCCCAGATGGGTTCCTTCGTCCCGGCCGAGGCGGCGCATATCGGCATCGTCGACCGGTTGTTCAGCCGCGTCGGCGCCGGCGACGATCTTGCGGCGGGGCGTTCCACCTTCATGGTCGAGATGGTGGAAACCGCGGCCATCCTCAACCAGGCCACGCCCAGGTCGCTGGTGATCCTGGACGAGATCGGCCGCGGCACCGCCACCTATGACGGCCTCGCCATCGCCTGGGCTGCCGCCGAGCACCTGCACGAAACCAACAAGAGCCGCGCGCTGTTCGCCACCCACTATCACGAGATGGTGGCATTGGCCGAGCGGCTGAAATCCATGGCCTGCTACACCATGAAGGTGCGCGAATGGAATGACAGCATCGTCTTCCTGCACGAAGTGATCAGCGGCACCGCCGACCGCAGCTATGGCATCCATGTCGCCAAGCTGGCAGGCCTGCCCCCCGCCGTCGTCCTGCGCGCCGAGGAAGTGCTGCGCGCGCTTGAGGAAGGCCGCGAAGGCCACAAGCCGCTGGCCCGCATCGACGACCTGCCGCTGTTCGGCGCCAGCGCCCCGGTGGTGAAGGGCAGCGCCGTGGAAGACGCGCTGAAAACCATCGAGCCCGACGCTTTGTCGCCCAAGGAGGCGCTGGAACTGCTCTATGACCTGAAGCGAAAGCTGCAGTAGGATCGGGCCATGAGCAGCCCATCCCGCGCCCCGCGCAAATTCCTGGTCGTCATCGACAAGACGCCGGAATGCCAGGTGGCGTTGCGCTTTGCCGCCCGCCGCGCCCAGCATACCGGCGGCCGCGTCACGCTCATGTGCCCGGCCACCCCGCCCGACTTCCAGCAATGGCGCGGGGTGGAGGAGATCATGCGCGACGAGGCCCATGCCGAAGCCGAAGCCATGCTGTTCGAAGCCGCCAAGATCGTGAACGAACTGGCCGGCATCATCCCCGAACTGGTGATCCCTTACGGCCTGGCGACCGAATGCCTGCCGGCGCTGCTGAAGGCGGACAAGGACATCTCCATCCTGGTGCTGGCCAGCGGCACCGCCAAGGAAGGCCCCGGGCCCCTGGTCGCCATGTTCGGCACCGCCGTCCAGTCCATCCCCGTGACGATTGTTCCGGGCAATTTCACCCCCGACCAGATTGACGCCCTCGCCTGACGGGCGGATAAACCGGCCATGGACAAGATCCTCGTCGCCATTGCGGTCGGAATCGTTTTTGTCGTGCTGCTGCTGGGGCTTTATACCCTGTGGAAGGGCGGCGACACCGCGCGCAGCTGGTCCAACAAACTGATGCGCATCCGCGTCCTGGCCCAGTTCATCGCCATCGTCATCATCATGGCCGTGCTCTATTTCAAGCGCTGACCTGCAGGCTTTGCGGATTGAACTTGGCGCCCGCGACGCCTAAAAAGCGCCCCTGATGCGCCCGCGCGCGCAATAAAATTACAACGAGCGATGTCATGGCCAAGACGCTGTACGACAAGATCTGGGACGCCCATCTGGTCTCCGCCAACCCCGGCGAGACCCCGGTCATCTATATCGACCGCCACCTTGTCCACGAAGTCACCAGCCCCCAGGCCTTTGAAGGCCTGCGCCTGTCGGGCCGCAAGGTCCGCCGCCCGGAACTGACCCTGGCCGTCGCCGACCATAACGTGCCGACCAAGGACCGCGACCAGGGCATCACCGATCCCGAAAGCCGCGCCCAGGTCGCCGCCCTGAAGCAGAACACGTCCGACTTCGGTGTCGAATATTTCGCCATGGACGATATCCGCGCCGGCATCGTCCACATCATCGGGCCCGAACAAGGCTGGACCCTGCCGGGCACCACCATCGTCTGCGGCGACAGCCACACTTCCACCCATGGCGCCTTCGGGGCGCTGGCCTTCGGCATCGGCACCAGCGAAGTCGAACATGTGCTGGCGACCCAGACCCTGCGCGCCCAGCCGTCCAAGAACATGCGCGTCACCGTCAATGGCACGCTGCCCGATGGCGTCACCGCCAAGGACATCGCGCTGGCGGTGATTGCCAAGATCGGCACCGCCGGCGGCACCGGCTATGTCATCGAATATGCCGGCGAGGCCGTCCGCGCCTTGTCGATGGAAGGCCGCATGACGCTCTGCAACCTGACCATCGAAGGCGGCGCCCGTGCGGGTCTGATCGCGGTGGACGACACCACGCTGAACTATGTGAAGGGCAAGCCCCGCGCCCCCAAGGCCGCCGCGTTCGAAGCCGCCGCGATGTACTGGAAGACGCTGCACAGCGACCCCGATGCCAAGTTCGATGCCGAGATCGTGCTGGATGCGCGCGACATCGTGCCGATGGTCACCTGGGGCACCTCGCCGGAACAGGGCCTGCCCATCACCGGCAATGTGCCGGACCCGTCCAAGATCGCCGACGAACATCACCGCGCCGCCGCCGAACGGGCGCTGAATTACATGGGGCTGCAAGCCAACATGAAGCTGACCGACATCAAGGTCGATCATGTCTTCATCGGCAGTTGCACCAATGGCCGCATCGAAGACCTGCGCGCCGCTGCCGTGATCGCCAAGGGCCGCAAGGTTGCCGATGGCGTCAACGCCATCGTCGTGCCGGGCTCCGGCCTGGTGAAGGAACAGGCCGAGGAAGAAGGCCTGGACCAGGTGTTCCTGGAGGCCGGCTTTGAATGGCGCGATCCGGGCTGTTCCATGTGCCTGGCCATGAACGCCGACAAGCTGAAGGAAGGCGAACGCTGCGCCAGCACCAGCAACCGCAACTTCGAAGGCCGCCAGGGCCGCGGCGGTCGCACGCATCTGGTTTCGCCAGCCATGGCGGCTGCTGCTGCCGTCACCGGCCATTTGACAGACGTGCGGACGCTTTAAACTCCAGCTGTCATCCCCGGCGAGCGGCGAAGCCGCGAGGGAAGGGGACCCAGGAACCAACCACCGTGACGGTCTCGACGGCCTGGATCCCCTTCCCTCGTATCGCGCTGTCGCGCGTTACTCGCCGGGGATGACAGCCTTTGGCTGTCAGAAAAAACTCACCGGGTCCACATCCACCGCCACGCGCACCGCGTTCGGCACCTTCACCAACGCCAGCCACGCCTTCAGGTAAGACTGCACATCCACACCCTTCGCAGCCTGCACCAGCAGCCGCTCGCGCGTCTGCCCGCGCAGCAGGGCATAGAAGGCGGGCGTCGGGCCCCACACTTTGACGTCCAGCGCGGATGGCGCGGCCTTGCCCAGTTGCCGCGCGATTTCGCGCACGGCTTCACCGTCATAGCCGCTGATCACCAGCGCCGCCAAACGCCCGAACGGCGGCGCGGCATAGGTTTCGCGGAAGCCGCGTTCCTGCTCATAGAAGCCGTCGCGGTCGCCTTTCAGTAGCGCCTGCATCACGGCATCGTCGGGGTTGCGGGTCTGCAGCAGCACCAGCCCGGGCTTCTCGGCGCGGCCGGCGCGGCCGGATACCTGGTGCAGCAACTGGAAGGTTCGCTCGCGTGCCCGCAAATCGCCATCGCTGCCGCCCAAGTCGGCATCGACCACGCCCACCAGAGTCAGGTGCGGAAAATGATGACCCTTGGCCACGATCTGGGTGCCGATCAGCACATCGACTTCGCCGCGCGCAAACAGCCGCAGCGCGCCCTGCATCTCGCCGGGGCCGGCATGCGCCGTCATGTCGGACGAGGCGATGGCATAGCGCGCGGCGGGAAAGAAGGCCGCGAACTCCTCCGCCACGCGCTCCACGCCGGGACCGCAGGGAATCAGCGTGCCTTTCTCATGGCATTGCGGGCAATCGGTCGGCATCGGCAGTGCGAAGCCGCACTGGTGGCAGGCCAGGCGCTTCTTGTATTTATGCTCCACCAGCCAGGCCGAGCAATGCGGGCAGGTGAATTTGTGGCCGCAGGCTTCGCACAAAGTTAGCGGCGCATAACCCCGGCGGTTGAGGAACAGCATCGCCTGCTCGCCAGCGCCCAGCACACGCTCCAATGCGGCGCGCAGCGGCGGTGACAGCCATTGGCCTTTATGTTCGACATCGGGCGCATCGCGTTCATGGCGCAAGTCGATCAGCTGTACGGTCGGCATCTCCGCCACGCCATGGCGCGAGGTCAGCCGCAGATGCGTATAGCGCCCGCTGGTGGCATTGACGAAGCTCTCCAGTGACGGCGTCGCCGACGCCAGGATGATCGGGCAATCCTCGATCCGCGCCCGCACCACCGCCATGTCGCGGGCGTGATAGATGGCGCCTTCCTGCTGCTTGAAGGCCTGCTCGTGCTCCTCGTCCACAATGACGAGGCCCAGCTCGGAAAAGGGCAGGAACAGCGATGAGCGCGCACCCACCACCACCCGCGCCTCGCCATTCATCACCGCCCGATAGGTGCGGCGGCGGTCCTTCTGCGACAGGTCGCTGTGCCATTCGGCCGGCCGCACCCCGAAGCGCGCCGTGAAGCGTTCCAGGAACTGCGCCGTCAGCGCAATCTCCGGCAGCAGGATCAGCACCTGCCGCCCGCCGCGCAGGGCTTCCGCCACCGCTTCGAAATAGACTTCGGTCTTGCCCGAACCGGTCACACCGTCCAGCAGATGGGCGGAGAATTTCTGCGCTGCCACCGCGCCGCGCAAGGTCTGCACCGCCGCAACCTGATCACCCAGCATCTGCGGCGTGTCATGGGCCGGATCGGGCGCGGCGAAGGGTGAGAATTCCGGCAGCTCGGTCGGCACCAGCGCACCCGCCGTGATCAGCCCGCGCACCACCGCAGCTGACACATTGGCGTCTTCCGCCAGGCCGGTGACGCTGCGCGCCAATCCGTCGCCGGCGATTTCCAGCGCGCGGCTGCGGGCCTCGCTCATGCGCGGCGGCGTCACCGAGCCGCGCACATAGGCGATGCGCTTGGTCTCCGGCTCGAACGCCCCGCGCGACCGCAGCGCCATGGCCAGGATCGCGCCCGGCGGGTTCAGCGTGTAGTCCGCCACCCAATCAATGAAGTCGCACAATTTCGCGGGCAGCCTCGGTCCGCCGTCCAGCGGTTCCGCCGTCTTCAGCCGGTTATCGCCGACCGTGCCTTCGCACGCCCCCCACACCACGCCCAGCATCTCGCGGTTCCCCAGCGGCGCGGCAACCAGCGTGCCGCGCGGGGCGTTCACACCGGGCGGCAGCTTGTAGTCATAGGCACCGGCCAGCGGCAGCGGCAGCAACACACCGACCACTGGTTTCACAGCAATTTCGGGGGCCGGTGCGGGGTTTAATCGAGCCCGGATCATGGGCTACACTTTGCGCCGCCGCCGCCCGCGGTCAATAAATTAAAGGTCAGGACCCCATGAAAATCTTTCTCGACACCGCCGATGTGGCCGAAATCCGCGAATATGCCGCCAGCGGCCTGGTGGACGGCGTCACCACCAACCCCAGCCTGGCTGCGAAAGCCGGCAAGGACTATGTCGAATCGCTGAAGGAGATCTGCTCCATCGTGCCCGGCGCGGTCAGCGGCGAAGTGCTGGCGACCGATTTCGCCGGCATGATGAAGGAAGCCGAAGTCCTGCGGAAAATCGCCGCGAACATCGCCGTCAAGGTGCCGCTGACCTGGGACGGGCTGAAGGCCTGCGCCAAGCTGTCGGGCGAAGGCACCATGGTCAATGTGACGCTGTGCTTTTCGCCGGTGCAGGCCTGGATGGCCGCCAAGGCGGGCGCCACCTTCATCTCGCCCTTCATCGGCCGCGTCGATGACATGGGCGAGGACGGGTTGGGGCTGATCCACGACATCCGCGCCGTCTATGACAATTACAACTTCAAGACCGAGATCCTGGCGGCCTCCATCCGCAGCGTCAGTCATGTGCGCGAATGCCTGCTGGCCGGCGCCGATGTCGCCACCATGCCGGCTTCGATCTTCAAGGCGCTGATCAGCCATCCGCTGACCGACAAGGGCCTGGCCGCCTTCATGGCCGACGCCAAGAAGGCGAACGTGACCATCAAGGGCGCCTAATTGGAAGACGGTGCCGAGGCGCTGCGCAAAAGCTGGCTGGCCATGTTGGCGCATGAGCGCCGCGCCTCGCCCCATACCATCCGCGCCTATGGCGATGACGTGGCGCGTTTCCTCGGCTTTCAGGCGCAGCATGTCGGCGGCGCGGTGACACAGAAGCGGCTGGCCAAACTGATGCCCGCCGATATCCGCGCCTTTATCTCGTCACGCCGCAGCGAAGGGTTGGGCGCGGGCGGGGTGCAGCGGGCGATGGCGGCGGTGCGCAGCTTCTACAAGTTCCTGGCGCGCGAAGGCGTGCTGGAAAATGCCGCCGCCCGCTCCATCCGCACCCCGCGCGTGCGCCGCGCCTTGCCGCGGCCGCTGTCGGTGGAAGATGCGGGCCGCGCCATCACCGAAGCGGGCGAACACAAGCTGGAATGGATGGGCGCGCGCGATGCCGCGCTGCTGACGCTTTTGTATGGTGCGGGCCTGCGCATCTCCGAGGCCCTGGGCCTGAAGCGCGGCGACGTGCCGCTTGGTGCGACCCTCAGCGTAGTAGGCAAGGGCCGCAAGGAACGCAGCATCCCGGTGCTGCCGCTGGTGGCGCAGGCGCTGGCCGATTACGCAGCGCAAATCCCGTTCAGCGGCCCGCCATCCTCGCCGCTGTTCCTATCGCGGCGCGGCCTGTCCATGAGCGCGCGCGAGGCGCAATTGCTGATGCAGAAGCTGCGTGGCGCCCTGGGCCTGGCCGAACGCGCCACGCCGCACGCCATGCGCCATTCCTTCGCCACCCACATCTTGCAGGGCGGCGGCGATTTGCGCAGCGTGCAGGAGCTGCTGGGCCATGCCTCGCTCTCCACCACCCAGATCTACACCGCGATCGACACGCGCCAACTGCTCGAGACGTACGAAAACGCCCATCCGCGCGGCCGCCGTTGAATCCGTGACGCTGACTTCGCAGTTGCACATCAGATGCGCCAGTTGCGCGGTGCGCACCGGCGGTTATCATGCTGGCAGACAACAGGCGATAACGCCACGCCCAGGGGACTTTCATGAAAACGCCGTTGCTTGCCGCCTTGATGCTTGCCGCCGTGCCGGCATTCGCTGCCGAGCCGGATGGCCTGGTCCTGCCGTCCGGCTTCCATGCCAGCGTGGTGGCCGACGGTCTCGGCCCGATCCGCCACCTGGCGGTCAGCGACAAGGGCGACCTCTATGTCTCCACCAAGCATGGCAAGGACCAGCCCGCGCTCGGCATCATCGCGCTGCGGCTCGGCCCAGATCACAAGGCGGTGCAGACCGAGCATTTCAGCAGCGTCGACCAGGGCACCGGCATCCGCATCTACAAGGGTTCGCTCTATGCCGCGTCCGGCACCGGCGTCTATCGCTTCGCGCTGGGCGACGCGCTGGTTCCCACCGCCGCGCCCGAGCTGATCGTGGACGGCCTGGCCGCCACCAACCATCCCATCGCCTTTGACGGCCGCGGCAATATCTATGTCTCCATCGATGGCGGCGGCGGCGCCAGCAATTGTCCCGATCCGGCAAATCCGAAAGACGCCAAGCCCAAGGGCCTGAAGCCCTGTCCGCTGCTGGAAACACGCGGCGGCATCTGGCGCTTCGATGTGGCCAAGCCGGGCCAGAAGCTCGCCGACGGCGAGCATTTCGCCACCGGCATCCGCAATTCCAGCGCGCTTGCCTGGCATGACGGCGACGCGCTCTACAGCGCCTGGCATGGCCGCGACGCCACCGCCAAGACCTGGCCGGAATATCTGACCGCCGCCGATGACGACGCCATTGCCGATGAGATGTTCAAGGTTACCAAGGGCACCGACATGGGCTGGCCCTATACCTATTGGGACGGCGCGAAGGGCAAGCGCCTGCTGGCGCCCGACTATGGCGGCGACGGCAAGACCGAAGCCGAGAGCGGCAAATATGCGACGCCGGTCGCCGCCTTCCAGCCCATGCGGCCGGCGGTGCTGGACATGACCTTCTATACCGGCAGCAAATTCCCGCGCGCCTTCCGCAGCGGCGCCTTCCTGGCCATGCATGGCGGCGGCGCCGACGGCGCCGTGCTGCCGGGCGGCCATGCCGGCTACAATGTGATGTTCGTGCCGTTTGCGAACGGCCGCGCCGGCAAGCCGGTGGAGTTCGCGGGCGGCTTTGCCGGCGAAGGCCCTGGCGCCAGGAACACCAAGACAGCGGCCTATCGCCCGGTGGGCGTGGCGGTCGGCCCCGACGGGGCGCTGTATGTCGCGGAATCCAACAAGGGCCGTATTTGGCGGATTTCCTACGGCGAATAGCGGGCGAAACCCGGAATTAAGGGGATTTCGGCCAGGTTTGGCTGTTGCAGTGGGGGGGCGGGATCAGTAGTTTCCGCCTCCTTCCCGGGCCGCCTTAGCTCAGTCGGTAGAGCATCGCATTCGTAATGCGGGGGTCGCGTGTTCGAGTCACGCAGGCGGCACCATTTAAAAGCCCGCGCATGCGCGGGCTTTTTGCCAAGCATGTCAGCGCACCATCAAGGTGAAGCAGCGGTAAATCCGCTGGCCCGAAAAGCGCCCTATTGATGAAGGGCGAGTTAAAGAATTGGCCCTAGTTTGACGGTCTTTCGCGCAAGGGGGCAATCATGGCGGCATCAGACCAGGCGGACAGACGGGAATTCCGGCGCTATAAAACCTCGATCGCGGCCCAGCTCATCACATCAGCGCATGAGATCGTGCCTTGCACGCTGCTCGACATTTCGCCGACGGGCGCATCGGTGTCCTGCGAACCAATTGCCGATGACACGATCGTCAAGCTGCGGCTTTCGCAATTCGGCGAGATCCACGTCTCCCGCCTGCGCGCCGCCGCGGGCGTCGAGCGGCTGCTGTTCCGGGGCACCGACCGCAGCATCCAGCGAATGATACATTTCCTGGTGATGATGATTGACGCGGGCGATGCCGCGCCGTCTTCGCATCGGCGCCAGCATGAATCCGCGCCGTCGCGCCTGCACCGGGGCAGCCGCCCCTTGTCTGTCAACGAGAGTATCGGCCGGTGCGTTGATCAGGCGCTGTCGTTTGTGCAGCAGCTGAACCCGCCGGGCTTGCCGGACAATGTCGTTCTCTTCCCCGCCAGGGCCATCCCGGACGAAACGGACGGCCCCGCGCCGGACAGCGCGGCATAGCAAGCGACACAGGGGGACTCGCGATGCAGGAAAGACGTTCAACGGCGCGCCGGCGTACCTTGCTGGGGGCATGGTCGTCATTTCCCAGGGCCGCCATTCACGCTTTCTGTTTCCGTGACCCCTTGAGGCGGTCAAGTCTTTGAGTTCATGACGCTTTCCGCCACGTGCGCGTATCAGCAGCGGCGAATTGCCAATGCGGGGGATGCGAGCACGCAGGCGGCACCATTTCCCAGCCCGATTTCCCAAAGCTGATACAAGTTCGAACGGACGTCCCCGTTGCGGGCCGGTCCGCGCAAAAAAAGACGGGGAAACGACATGACTGTTCGGGCTTGGACATTGGGTGTTGTGCTGGCGGCGCTGGCGTCACCCGCGCTGGCGCAGAGCGGCAATGGCGTCATCAGCGGCGACTTCATCACCGAGCGGCCCACGTTGCAGTCGCTGGGCTTTGAATGGAAGATTTCCGGCGACGCCAACCGCAATTCCAGTGTCGCCGTCACCTGGCGCAGGAAAGGCGAAGCCGCCTGGCACCAGGGCCTGCCGCTGTTCCGCATGGGCGGGGAATATATCGCCGGGCCCAAGCCGCAGTTCGGGCCCAACTATTACCGCTACACCGTGCCGCCGGCTTTTGCCGGCAGCGTGCTGAGCCTGCAGCCCGATACCGAATACGAAGTCCATTTCGTGCTGAGCGATCCGGACGGCGTCACCGGACCATCCGTGCAGGACGCCACGGTGCGCACCCGCAAGGTGCCGGCGCCCGCCACCGGCGGCAATGTCTATCATGTCTATCCTTTCACGCACAAAGCGCCGCTGAAGGCGAATGAGTTCATCGGGCTTCTCGCCGCCTATTTCGAAGGCGCCGACGAAAGCGACCACAGCAATGTCTTCCCGCCGCGGGTGAAGCCGGGCGATATCATTCTGGTCCATGCCGGTACCTACAAGGATCACCGCTTCATCTATGGCGGATTCGACAAGACGGTGGAGGCCTATGGCGCGTCCTTTGACGGCACCTATTACCTCACCGCCAGCGGCACGCCCGACAAGCCCATCGTCATCAAGGCGGCGGGCGACGGCGAGGTGGTGTTCGACGGCGACGGCAACGACACGCTCTTCAACCTGCTGGCCGCCAACTACAATTATTTCGACGGCATCAATATCAAGAACACCAATGTCGGCTTCCTGCTGGGCATCAAGGATATCGCCGGCGCCGACGGCTTCACCCTGGTCAACAGCCGCGCCAGCAATGTCGGCCGCGTGGTGCGCGAGGACTGGGCGAAATCGAAGGACTATTACATCGCCAACAATGTCTTCCTGGGCCGCCACAATCCGGCCCGCATCACCAGCTGGATCGGCGACGATGTCTGGAAGAAATATGGCGAGTTCCCGGCGCTGCTGACCAGCGAATATGCCGTCAAGGTCTATGGCCAGGGCCATGTCGTGGCGCACAACTATATCGCCAACTTCCACGACGCCATCGACAACGCCACCTTCGGCAATCCCAGCACGGTGCCGCAGGACCAGGGCGCCTCGGTGGATTTCTACGGCAACGACATGTTCAACATCACCGACAACTGCATCGAGCTGGATGGCGGCGTCCACAATATGCGCGCCTTCGACAATCGCTGCGCCAATACCGCCCAGCTCGCCTACAGCACCCAGCCCATCTTCGGCGGACCGGCCTATATCTACCGCAACATCGCCTACAACAATGTCGCCTCGGGCGGGCTCAAGCTGCTGGACAATCCGTCAGGCATCCTGGTGTACAACAACACCTTCATCGGCAGCGCCGGCTCGCTGGGCCCGGCCTCCAGCATGCACTTCCGCAACAACCTGATCGTGAGCGACGGTGGCAACAAGCCGGTGTTCCAGGTCAAGACCTTCACGCCCTATTCGTCATCGGATTACAACGGCTTTGGCCCGAGCCCGGTGGACGGCAATTTCGCCTGGGATGCGCCGCCTTTTGAAAGCGCCAATGGCGGCAAGGTGCACCAGGCGTTCAACACCCTGGCCGATTACAGCAAGGCCTCCGGCCAGGACGCGCACAGCGTCACCGTCACGCTCGGCATCTTCCGCAATGTCCCGCCCACCGACGCCGGCGACCCGCGCAAGCTCTACAATCCCGAAGACATGGACTTCCGCCTGAAGCCGGGCGCCGCCGCCATCGACAAGGGTATCGCCCTGCCGGGCATCACCGACGGCTTCAAGGGCCGCGCGCCGGACCTGGGCGCACTGGAATATGGCGTGGATGCCCCCCACTATGGCCCCGAGACTTGGCCGGTGGGTACTGCGCCCAGCACGCTGCGCTCCGAGATGGGCCCTCCACACTAGCGCCGTGATGGTTCCGGCTATCCACGTATCCGCAAGCATGGAGCGTGGTGTAAAATCACGCCGATGAAACAGATGCGCCGCGCTGATCAACATCCAACCGGTGATCACTTAGCGGATCGCGTCTTCGTGTCCGTAGGGGACTGCGCGTGGATAGGTTTTGGCCCACCTGTTCCACATCAAGTGCTTGGCGCGAAACCGGGGGGAGGGGGGACTTGTTTTTCGTCTCGGACAATTAAATTGCGCAGGCCCGGATTGTGATTTCAGCCCGCCGGTCCGCTATCCACGCTCTGGCCGCAAAATCCCTGGCGCCGGGGCGCGCGGACGGGTCCGGTTCGGCCCGAATCTTCGCCCCCGCGCTGGCTTTTTGCCGGGTCCTTCCCTTAGTATTCCGCGCCATTTCGGTGAGGGAGTTCAAAATGAAAAATCTGGTCAAGGCCTTGGCGCTGCTGTCTGTCGCCGCCATTCCTGCGGGCGCGCAGGTCAATGCCGGCACACAGGCGCCGGAAGCGAGCCTGCCTTTCACCCTGACCCAGGTGACCACCTTCAACCTGCCCTGG
This sequence comes from Alphaproteobacteria bacterium, assembly GCA_028292825.1. Lineage (GTDB taxonomy): Bacteria > Pseudomonadota > Alphaproteobacteria > Micropepsales > Micropepsaceae > Rhizomicrobium. Next base: position 13,798 of record JAQGLO010000012.1, read on the forward strand.
CGTCTCGCCTTCCTGCCCGATGGCCGCATGCTGGTGACCGAAAAGGTCGGGCCGGTCTGGCTGGTGACGCCGCAGGGCGTCAAGACCGCCGTGTCGAACGCGCCGGCGGTGCTGTATGGCGGCCAGGGCGGCATGCTGGGCATCTATACCTCGCCCAATTTCGCCGCCGACAGCACGGTCTATCTCACCTATTCCGAGCCGGGCATGATCGGCGACGCGATGGGCTCCAGCCTGGCGCTGGCCAAGGCCAAGCTGGTGACCGGCGACAAGACCGCGTCGCTGGAAGGCCTGAAAGTGATCTGGCGCGACGGCGCGCGCGGCAAGGGCGGCCAGTTCGGCGCCGCCGTGGCCTTCGCGCCCGATGGCAAGTCGCTGTTCCTGTCGGTGGGCGATCGCCAGCGCATGACCCCGGCCCAGGATCCCAACCAGCCGCTGGGCAAGATCTTGCACCTGACGCTGGACGGCAAGCCCGCCGCCGGCAATCCGCAGGCCGGCAAGACCGGCGCCGCCAGCGTTCCCATCATCAATCCGCCGTCCGACACCGAAGCGGCCAAGACCGCGCCGGTCGTCTATACCTACAAGTTCCCCGGCAAGAACCTGACGCCGTCCGAGACCTGGACCAGCGGCCATCGCACGCCCTACGGCCTGGCCTTCGCGCCCGATGGCAAGCTGTGGGAAATGGAGCATGGCCCCAAGGGCGGTGACGAGCTGAACCTGATTGCACCAGGCCAGAATTACGGCTGGCCGCTGGTGTCCTATGCCACCAACTATAATGGCGTGCCGATCCCCAGCCCCGATACCAATCCGCCGGGCCTGACCAAGCCGGTGGTCTACTGGACCCCGATCATCGCGCCGGGCAACCTGACTTTCTACAAGGGCGCGCTGTTCCCGCAGTGGAATGGCTCGGCGCTGATGGGCGGCATGGCGACCATGACCTTGAACCGCATCATCGTTGATGGCGCCACCGCCAAGCCGGCCGAACGCTGGAGCGTCGGCCACCGCATCCGCGATGTGGAAGTCGCGGCTGACGGCTCGCTGTGGCTGCTGGAAGACAGCCCGACGGGCGGGCTGTTCCACGTCACGCCGAAATAGTTTGATTGGAGCGGGTCGTTATTCGACCCGCTCCAGTTTTCCGATCATGAGAATGTAGGCCAGCGCCCCGATCACCGCGACGACGGCGACATAGGTGAGACCCGGCGCGAAGTTTCCGCCCCGCGCCAGGTAGCCTATGATCAGCGGCGTGCTGATCCCCGACAGATTGGAAATGAAGTTGAAGGTGCCGCCGGTCAGTCCGATCAGGCGGCGCGGCGCCACCGACGAGATCAGCGACCAGCCGATGCTGGCCATGCCGTTGCCGAAGAAGGCCGTGGCCATGAAGAAGATCACCAGCTCCGGCGCGTCGACGAAATTGGCGCCCACGATGCTGGACGACAGCAGCAGCCCGCATATGATGGGCGACTTGCGGGCCCAGCCCAGGCCGTAACCGCGCCGCAGGATCTGGTCCGAAACCAGTCCCGCCGACAAGACGCCCAGGAACGCCGCCAGGAACGGGATCGAGGCATACAGCCCCGATTTCACAAAGCTCAGATGGCGGAATTCCACCAGATAGGTGGGAAACCAGGTGAGGAAGAACCACTGGACCGACGTCACCGCGAACTGGCCGATATAGACGCCCCACAGCTTGCGATACTTGAACACGGTGCCGATATCGGCCCATGACAGCTTGCCGATGCTCTTGCGCGCTTCGGTGCTGCCGAGATCGACAAGCGCACCGCCCGATTCCATATAGGCAATCTCGGCCGCATTGGCGCGCGACTGGCGCGGGGCGCGATAGGTCGCCAGCCAGAACAGGCCCCAGGCCATGCCGCCAACGCCGGTGGTGAAGAACACGGCGCGCCAGCCATGGCTGGATTGCAACAGCAGCAGCAGCGGCGTGAGAAAGGCGAGGCCGACAAACTGGCCGGAGGTATAGAAGCCGATGGCCCCGGCACGCTCGCGGTCGGGAAACCAGCTCGACACCACCATGTTGTTGATGCTGTAGGACGGCGCTTCCAGCGCCCCGATCAGCAGCCGGATGCAGATCAGCGACACGATGCTGCCCGCCACGCCCAAGAGCGCCGTGGCCAGCGACCACAGGATCAGGATGGCGGGATAGAAGATGCGCGGCGCGATACGGTCCACCAGCCAGCCGCCGGGAATCTGGCAGAAGGCATAGGTCCAGCCGAAGGCCGACAGGATCCAGCCCATCTGCACCGTGTCGAAGCCCAGCTCCTTGCGCATGGCGGGCGCGGTGATGGAGATATTGCTGCGGTCCAGGAACGTAATGACCACGCTGACAAAGATCATCAGCATGACCAGGTAGCGCTGGCGGGTGGGCTTCTGTGTCACTGTCATCTCACCACTCCGCGAAGGATCCGTCTTCATGCCGCCACACCGGCGGGCGCCAGCGATGACCAGTGGCGGCGGCGCGTGTCACCGCCTCTTCGTTGATCGTGATGCCAAGGCCCGGCCCATGCGGGATCGCGACATGGCCATCGGCATAGGCGAACACCGACGGATCGACCAGATAATCGAGCAGGTCATTGCTCTTGTTGTAGTGGATGCCCAGGCTCTGTTCCTGGATCACGGCGTTGGGACACATCGCATCCAGCTGCAGGCAGGCGGCCAGCGCGATGGGCCCCAGCGGGCAATGCGGCGCCAGGGCCACATCATAGGCTTCCGCCATGGCGGCGATCTTGCGGGTCTCGGTGATGCCGCCGGCGTGCGATGGATCGGGCTGGATGATGTCCACCACGCCGTCCGATAGGATCTTCTTGAAGTCCCAACGCGAGAACAGCCGCTCGCCCAGCGCGATCGGCGTCGATGTGTGGTTGGCGATCTCGCGCAGCGCCTCGGTATGTTCGCTGAGCACTGGCTCCTCGATGAACATCAGGCGGAACGGGTCGAGCGCCTTCGCCAGCACCTTGGCCATGGGGCGGTGCAGCCGGCCATGGAAATCCACCGCGATGCCAAGTCCGGACCCATCGCTTCGCGCAACGCCGCCACCCGTGCCAGCACGGCGTCGATCTTGGCGTGGCTGTCGATCCACGCCATCTCTTCCGTCGCCAGCATCTTGATCGCGGTGAAGCCCTTGGCTGCCACCTCCTTCGCGCCCGCCACGATGTCGGCGGGGCGGTCGCCGCCGATCCAGCTATAGACCCGCATCTTATGGCGCACCGGTCCGCCCAGCAGTGCATGCACGGGCTGGTTCAGCGCCTTGCCCTTGATGTCCCACAGCGCCTGGTCGATCCCCGCCAGGGCGCTCATGTGGATGGCGCCGCCGCGATAGAAGCCGCCGCGATACAAGACCGTCCAGTGATCCTCGATGGTGCCGGGGTCCTTGCCCACCAGGTAATCGGCCAGCTCGGCGACACAGGCCGCAACGGTCTCGGCGCGGCCCTCGACAATGGGCTCGCCCCAGCCGGTGACGCCGTCATCAGTCTCGATCTTGAGGAACAGCCAGCGCGGCGGCACCACGAAGGTGGATAACCGGGTGATCTTCATGAAGCGCTTGTCCCCACAGGCATTTTCACGCCTTTGCGCGCAACAGTGCCGCCGTTTTCCAGGTCGTGCAAGCCCGCGCCCGGGCGGTTTTAACCACAATCCTGACTTTCGCTTAACCTGCGGCCGCTATCGTCCTATCAACACGGGACGCGCCGTCTGCCCCACGGCTCGACCCAGTGGAGGCTTCATGACCGTGCGTATCATCCCGATTCTGATTGTTGTCGCCGCGGCCCTCAGCGCCGTCGCCCCTGCCCATGCGCAGGAGATCATCGCCGTCGCCCATACCGCGGACACGGAAATGGCCGGCGAAGACGCCCTGACCGTCGAAGGCTTCACCGGCGGCGTGGGCGGCACCGGCCCGGACGCCAGCGGCGGCGGCAGCGCCATCGTGATCCAGATGCTGCAGCAGCCCACCAGTTCTGCCACCCTGGCGACCAGCGCCGCTTCCAGCCGCTATTCGGCGCACGCGGCCACCGGGTCGCACTGACGCCCGGCCCGCGATAGGCTGCACCCCGGTTAAAGGGGCTCCTCATGTTCAAGACCATTCTTCTGGCGACGACCGCAGCGCTGTTGTCTCCCGCCATGGCCGCCGATATCGCCATCCATGCCGGCCGGCTGATCGACGGCACCGGGGCAGCGCCCAGAAACCAGGTCACCATCCTGGTCCATGACCAGCGCATCGTCTCGGTGACGCCGGGCTTCACCGCCCCCGCCGATGCCCAGGTGATCGACCTGTCCGGCGCCACGGTGCTGCCGGGTCTGATCGATACCCATGTCCATATCACCGGCCAGTTCGATGGCGGCGATCCCATCCGCGAGATGGTGACCGAGACCGATCTCTCCGCCGCCTACAAGACCCCGGCCTATGCCCGCGCCACCCTGGAAGGTGGCTTCACCACGGTGCGCGATGTCGGCGGCTCCACCGACCTGGTGGTGGCGATGAAGCGCGCCATCGCCTCGGGCGAGATCGCCGGCCCGCGCATGTGGGTGGCGGGATCGCCGCTCAGTCCGACAGGCGGCCATGGCGATGCCCATTCCGGGCTCGATCCCGCGCTCAACCAGCCGCAATGGAACGAGCCGCTGGTGGATGGCGCGGACAGCGCCATCCGCATCGTGCGCGACCATCGCCGCCGCGGCGTCGACCTGATCAAGATCATGCCCTCCGGCGGCGTGCTGTCGGTGAATGATGATCCCAACCTGCAGCTGATGAGCGATGCCGAGATCAAGGCGGTGGTCGAGACCGCGCATGCACTGGGCATGAAGGTGGCCGCGCACATCCATGGCCGCGGCGCCATCGAACATGCCGTGGCGCTGGGCGTGGATTCGGTGGAACACGGTTCCTATGCGGGGCCGGAAAGCTATCCGCTGTTCAAGAGCCATGGCGCCTATCTGGTGCCCACTTTGCTGATCGCCCAGCGGGTGGTGGAGATCGCCAAGACCCATCCCGAACAATTGCCGCCTTCGTCCGCCGCCAAGGCGCTGGAGGTGGGGCCGCGCCTGCAGAAAAACCTCGGCGATGCCTACAAGGCCGGCGTCAGGATCGCTTTCGGCACCGACCAGGGCCTGGTGCCGCACGGCAAGAATGCCGGTGAGTTCAAGCTGATGGTCGCGGCGGGGGTGTCGCCGTCCGACGCCATCCTGGCCGCCACCCGCAATGCCGCCGATCTGATCGGCGACAGCGCCGATATCGGATCGGTGCAGCCGGGCCGCTATGCCGACATCATCGCCGTCACGGGTGATCCGCTGGCCGATGTCAGCCTGCTGGAGCATGTCGGCTTTGTGATGAAGGGCGGCACCGTCTATCGCGCCGGCGATCACGATACCGGCGCGGGCGGTGTCAGGAGTTCAGGCCCGCACTGATTATTTTCTAGCGCAGCTTGATGACACGGTAGAGCGGATCGTCGCCGCGCACAAAGAGCTGCCCGCTGCGCCCGCCCGCATCCTTGGCCAGCTTGACGCCATAGTCGCTGGCGCGGCCATTCCAGTGCGCCCGCGCCGGGTCGCTGGGGTCCTGGCGCCAGATCTCGCCATTGCTCAGGGTGACGGTGAACAAGCCGTGCCCGTCAAAGGTGTAAGCCTCCAGCCAGCCGGGCGAGGTGTTGCTGCCCAGGACATTGCCCAGCGTGCTGGTGGTGTCCTTGGACACCCGCGCCATGGCGCGGGCCGGCGGCACGGAAACCGGCGCGGTAGCAGCATAGGCGGGCGGCACCAGCCGCTGCTGCGCCACAGGCGCGGCCGGCAGGCCGAGCCTGGTGCGCATCGGCTGGGCCGCGCCATAGATGCAGTCCAGAAAGGCGCGGTCATCGGGCAGCGACGCACAGCGCGAGATACCGGCCATGGTGTCCTCGCGCGGACCCGCCAGCGCCGGAGTCGCCATCGCCATCAGCACGGGCAGAAGAAAAAGATGTCGCGACATGAAGCCTCTGGATCTTGCGGGGGGTCTTGCGGGCTGGTTGTGCAACATTTCCATGACAGATTTCCGACAGTGCCTATTTGGCGGCAGGTTTTTCCGCCGCGATGGCGATCTGGGTCTGCAATTGCGGGTCGGAGGCCAGCGCCATGCTCCCCGCCGGGAACTGGTTGAAGGACAATATATACGCCACGATGTCGGCGGTTTCCTGGTTGCTCAGGCTGCCGGGATCATTGGCGGGCATGGTGGTGTGGATGCGGGTGGCGAGGTCGCCCACAGACTGGCCCGACCAGTTGCCCAGGAACACGCCGCCGGCCAGGGGCGGTGCCATCTCCGCGCCCGACAGTTCGGCGCCATGGCAGGTTGTGCACTTGGCGTCATAGGCGGTCTTTCCCGCGGCGGCCTGGGCGGTGGTGTAGACACCTTCCCACACGGTATGCGACGGCGCCTGGGCCCAAGACACAGAAGAGAATGCAAGCGTCAGGGCGGCGGTGCCAAGCGCCACAGCGGCGGCGGCAATCATGATGGTCTTCATGCTGTATCCTCAAGCGTCGCCCCCGACGGTGCGGGACCATAGCCCGAAATTCATCTCTTATTCGAGGCAAATTGCGGCCCCGCGCTTCACCGCCCCGAAACGGGGCAGGCCCGACGATGCATGTCGGCTTTAGGGGTCCCGCACATGTACACCATCGTTGCAGCCTCCCAGAAAGGTGGTTCCGGCAAGACCACCTTGTCCGGCCATCTGGCCGTGGAAGCCAGTCGCGCCGGCGCGGGCGAGATCGCCCTGATCGACACCGATCCGCAGGGCTCGCTGGCGCATTGGTGGAATGCGCGCCAGGCGCCCGCGCCGCATTTTGTGAAAGCGGGCATCTTGGAACTGGATGAGGCTTTGGCGAACCTGGCCCGCGCCGGCATCAAGATCGCGGTGATCGACACCCCGCCCGCCATCACCCAGTCCATTTCCCGCGTTGTGGCCTATGCCGACCTGGTGATCGTGCCGACGCGGCCCAGCCCGCACGACCTGCGCGCGGTGGGCGCGACGGTGGACATCGCCGAACGCCATGGCAAGCCGCTGATTTTTGTCGTCAATGCCGCCACGGCGCGCGCCCGCATCACCGGCGAAAGCGCGGTGGCGCTGTCGCAGCACGGCACGGTGGCGCCGGTCACCATCCATCACCGCGTCGATTTTGCCGCCAGCATGATCGATGGCCGCACCGTGGGCGAAGTGGTGCCGGGCTGCGCTTCGGCGAAAGAGATCAGCGACCTGTGGGTCTATGTCCAGGAGCGGCTGTCGCGCATCGTGCGCGATCCGTCGCTGCTGCCGCAGGTGAGGGCCGAGCATCTGGCGATCAACGCGCTGATGTCACCGGGTGCGGAGGCTGTGCCGGACACGATCGAACTGCCGCCGCCTCTTTATGACGCTCCCGAGCGCCGCGCCGGCATCGAGCGCCGCATCCTGATCGAGCCGCGCATCCTGGAGCGGCGCAGTTTCGGCCGCCGCGCCGGCGACACCATTGGAGGCTGGAAATGAGCAGGTTCGCATCCATCACCTCCAGTCTCCTGGCGCGCAAGGGCGAAGCGCGGCCTTGGATCTGTGAATCGGAGAATCCGCCGATGCCGGAAAAAGCGCCGCCGCTGGCATGGCGCCCGGAACCTGTGCCGCAACTGTCCAGTGCGCCCCCGCCGCCGCCCGCGAAGGACCGCAGCTGTTCGGTGCGCATGTCGGCGCAGGATTTCGAACGGCTGGGAATCCTGGCAGTGAAGCGCGGCGTCACGCGTCAGCAATTGATGAAGGATGCGCTGGTGCAGTTGCTGGCGTCACAGGCGAAGATTTTCGCCTGCGCCTGCATGGGCCAGGAAAACAAAGGAAGTTGCGAGAAGAACTGCGACTAGGCCAGTTCGACCGGCTTGTAGCCCGGCGCGCGGGTCTGCCACAGGATGGCGAGGAACAGCATCTTGGCGCGCGGCAGGATCGCCAGCGAAATGGCGGCAAACAGCGCCGACATCGAAACCATGGCGGCCCAGGTCGGCATCCAGTCCCAGTTCAGCATGAAGGCCAACGGCAGGAAGATGTGTCCGACCACGATGATGGTCAGCCAGGGCGCGGCGTCATCGGCGCGGATCTGGCCGAACTGTTCGCCGCACACCGAACACTGATCCACCTGCTTGAGGTAGGAACGCATCAGCTTGCCTTCGCCGCAGCAGGGGCAACGGCCCCGCAAGGCGCGAAGGGCGGCAGTCTTCAGGGTAATGTCCGTGTGGTCCATGCGCTCAATATAAGGCGGGAATCCTTATTTTCACGCCGGGCGCTTTGTCCTGCGACAGTAAGGCTCACCAGCCGTCACGGGGATCCCAACGGTCCCGCGGCGGCGAATAAGCCTGCATTTCCTGCTCGCGCCAGGCCCGGCGCGCCCTTTCACGCCAGTCGGACGGCGGGCCGTAGCGATCATCGCCGGCGTCATCGCTGCGTTGCCGGATCTGCATGGCGCGCGGACGCGGCAAATCCTCCTGATCGGCTGCAGCCCTGCTAGGCGCTGCATAGTCATCCATGTCGTCATCGTCCGCATCGGGCGGCAGAGCATGCGCATCCTCGCGGCGCCAGACATTGGCGGGGCGGGCATGATCGGGCACGCCGAGGACGGCATCGCTTGCGGCGGGGCGCGCGTCGGCGACCTGCACCAGCCTGGCCGGTTTGGCGATAGTGACCACGGCCACCGGCCGCGCCACCGGTTCGGCAGCGGCCAGCAGCGGGCGGGCTTCCTTGCAGATGCCGCCCAGGTCCAGCGGCGCCGAGCGCGAGTCCACCAGTTGCGCCAGGCTGCCGGTGTTGGCGGCCGCGGCGGCGAACAGGGCATGGGCGTCGGCGCAGAAGGCCCTGGTGTCGCGCGCCTGTTCCAGGCCCGACAGGTTGGCCGCCTTGGTCTTGAAGGTATCGTAGCCGGCCTCGCCATGCTCGCCGCCGCGCTTGACGAAGAAGGCCTTTAGCGCCGCGTCCGAAGCTTGCAGCTCGCCGCGATAGCCCAGCACGAAGCGGTTATAGGCGCCGGCCTCATGGCACTGGAAGCCGGCGACCATCAGTTCCTGCTGCAGCACGGCGGTCTTCAGCGCGATGGCGTCTGTCTGCGTGGCGCAGATGGCAAGTGCCGGGTTGCTCAAGGCAAGAAGCGCAATCGTGGCGCAGGTGAGTTTCAGCATGATGTCCCCCTATTGGTTGGATGCCGTGCGGGTGCGCTCGCAGCGCCCCGCCGGCGGTTCGAAATGATCCAGGTGCGCCACCACTTCGCCCGCGCCGCCGCCACAGGCGATCCAGCGGAATTTGTGGTCGGTGTCTTTCTCTTTCAGGCTGTTGTCGGCGGTGAGGGCGCCGAAGCCGTTCGCCGCCACGCTGCCGGCGATGCTGACGGTCACATCCTTTGTGCAGGCGGTCAGCGCGTCGCTGCCGTCCGCCATGCAATAGGCGAACTGCACCGCGAAGCCGCAAGTGTTGCGAAAGCCCCAATGGCCGCCGTCACTGTCCACCGCCAGGCATTTGGAGGCGTCATTCCTGTCGGCCAGCTTGGGCGCGATGGCGCCGACTGTCTCCGCCACTTTTGGCGACGCCATAACGACGTCATCGATGGCGTGTATTTCCGACGTCTTCACCGACACGGTTTCCAGGCCCTTGAAGTCGCCGACGCGATACGACGCCTTGGCGAGACGGGCCGGGGCTTTCACCTCGCGCATGGAAATCTTGGCTTTTGGTACGGCTGTCGCGGCAGGCGGCACGATCACCGCCGCCACCGGCGCGCCGCCACAGGTATTGCTGCTCTCGGCCGGAGTCGCCAGGCCCAGCCGGCTGGCATAAGCGTTCACCGCGGCTTTCTTCTCGGCGTCGCTGAACGCATGCCCGGCCGGATACCAGCTGCGGCAAGACGCGCCGAGATCGCCGTCCAGCGCGAGCTGCACCCCGCCATCATCCTTGGCCGACAGCATGGCCGAGCGGCCATCGGCGTAGCGCACTTCCACGCCCTTGCCGGTCAGGCGGAAGAAGCCGGTGACGCTGCTGCCGATGCCGGGATTGCCGGTGTCTTCCACCACCGTGCCCATGCGGTCGGTCATGAAGGTGAAGGTGGTCTTGCGCGCATCGCTGCCGCGGCCTTCACCCGGCACCTGCTGCAATTCCATGCCGCCCTCGATCAGGGTCAGCGAGACCGAGGAGCCGTCCACCCCGGTCAGGGTCTTGCCGGATACGGTGCTGAAGGGCGCCTTGGCGGAATCGGGTGCGGGTGTGGCGATGGCTTTTTCCAGCTTCGGCGCGTCGCTCAGCTTGCCGTCGACGAAGATGCCGCTGACCAAGGTGCCGTCGGCATGGCGCAGTTCGCCGGTGCCGTTGGGCTTGTCATTCTTCCAGTCGCCGGCATAGCGCTCGCCATTGGCGCGGCGCAGGACGCCGAAGCCGCTCATCTTGCCGTCCGCCCACTGGCCTTCGAAACGGTCCTTTTCGGCGGTGGTCAGAATGCCGGCGCCGTTGAAGACGCCATCCTTGGCTTCGCCTTCATAGCTCCAGCCCGCACCCCAGCGCGTCACCACCGGACCATCGGCCACCGCGCCATGGGCGAAGCTGCCGGTGAAGCTCTGGCTGGTGCCATCGGCGGCGATGAAGACGGCGGTACCCATGCCATTGGCATATCCGCCCTCGCAGGCGCCGCTCCAGTTCACCTTGTCACCGGGATGGGCGTCAGCGTTGAACAGGGAACAATCCCCGTCCTTCAGCCATTGTCCCTGCGACGGGGATTCCGCCGCGTAGGCGGCAAGCGGTGCGCAGTTCAGCAACGCGGCGGCACAGGCCGCCTTCGCGATCCAGGACATCGGATTTCTCGAATGTGAGAACCAGCCCCATTGCCCGCCCTCGCATGCAAGGCTGCGACAGACGTTCCATTCTGGCGAGCCAAAGCCGCAAACCCGGCAAACGATTCCTTTACGGGCGAAACAAATCCGTTCGCATGCCGCAATAGCGCGGTTTTATCGGTGCGGAATATTACAGTCGTTCATCTGGCTGTTCATCTGGGGTTCAGGTACATGAACAGCCGTCGCGCAAAAATGAAAAAGGCGCGGGAAAATCCCGCGCCTTTTTCGATTGGTCGCTCGATCAGACCAAATGCTGCTCGGCCTGGATCAGTCCGCGGATATAGCCGAACTCGAAGGCGAAATTCTCGCGGCCGCCCCACTGGGCATTCTCGCCTTCCACTTCCGGGGCATGGTCGGGCATCAGCAGGTCCTCATAACCGACCTCGCGATAGACCTTCAGCATCTTGACGAAATCGACATCGCCTTCGTCCGGGAACATCTCGGCGACGAAGTTGTCGCGGCCGCCGCGGATGTTGCGGAAATGAACGTTGAAGATCTTCTTGCGGCTGCCGAACCAGCGGATCACGTCGGGCAGTTCCTCATTGGGATGGTAGAGATCTTCGCTGACCGTGCCCTGGCAGAAGTTCAGGCCGTGATAGGCGCTTTCATGCAGCCCCACGAACTTCTTCAGGCCATCGGGCGTGCCCAGCACATTGTGGATGCCCAGATAGCCTTCCGGCGGCATGCCCGGGTCCTGGGGATGGCAGGCGATGCGCACCTTGTACTCGTTGGCGACCGGCACGACCTTGGACAGGAAATATTCGATGCGGTCCCAGAACTCCGCCTCGCTGACATTGCCGGCCTTGGTCTGCGGCTTGTCCTGCGCCAGGGCTTCCTTGTAGTTCCACTTGTTGTAAACGGTGTCGCCGCGTCCGGGCACCTTGCCCGAGCGCACCACGCCCAGGATCGACATGTTGTATTTCAGGGTCCGGATGCCGGTGCTGGCGCAGTTGCGGATATTGGTCTGGAACGCCTCAATGTCGCGGTCGCGTTCCGGCGACTGGCCCAGCACGATGGCGGGATGCTTCTCGCGGTCCACATTGGACGAGGTCAGCAGCACGGAGTCGATCACCTCCACCTTCAACTTGTGCTTGCCCGCGATGTCCAGCATCTGGTTCAGCTCTTCCACCGTGGGATAGAGCCGGGCGGGGTCCTTCACGTCAGGGCTGGCGCAGATGGCGTCCAGGCCATAGCGCGCCGCCCAACTGCAATTGGCCTCGTTCAGCTTGCCGTTCATCTGGTGGCCCAGCCGCGCCTTCAGCGGCTGCAGCTTGGCGCTGGCACAGCTGCCTGTGGCGGCGGACTTGGGCGCGGCCTCTGCGGCAGGCACTGAACCCGCCGCCATGGCGGCGGCACCGGCGCCCGTAACGGAAAAGAATTTGCGGCGATCCATGACTATCTCCCTTGGTGTCTTTTATGGCGTGACCGGCTTCAGCCCGGCCCGCATGGCGGCGTCGCGGCCATCCTGGCTGCGAAGGTCGTTGAGCAGCGCCGCCGCGTCCAGTGCGTTTTGCGCATGGGTGGCGACAGCGGCGGTATAGATGGTGGTCATCTGCAGTTCGTCCGGCAGCGGCCGCACCGTGACATCCTTGTTGGGCAGCATCTCGCTGATCAGGGTGACGCCAAACTGGGCTTCGCCGCTGGCCACCGCATCGGCCACGCCCGACCCGTTGGGTTTCAGCACCGCCTTGGCGCGCACCGCATCACCGATGCCCAGCTTGTCCGCCTGGCCCAGGAAGAAGACGCCGGTGATGCCGCCCGAGGCCGGATCGACATAGGAAATGCTCCTGGCCGCAAGAAGAGCTGCCCTGGTGCTGCGCGCACTGGTCAGGTCGGGCATGTCGCTGCCTTTTTTCACGCCGATGCCCGCCACCATCTGCGCCAGCGGATGGGCCTGGACGGCCACCAGCTGCTCGTGCGCCAGGGTTTCCAGCACGGCAGCGGTCCCGATCACCAGGTCGAACGGCTCTCCTGCCTCGACGCGCTTCTGCACCCCGCCGGCGGTGTCGCTGGTCACGGTCACGGTGTCGCCGGTCTTGGCCCCGAAGGCCGCGGCGCGCTCGCGCACCGGCATGGACATGCCGGCGCCGGTCAGGACCTTGAGTTCTTTGGCTGTGGCGGTCCCGGTAACAAGGACAAGCAACGCCGGAACAAGAATGCGAACCATCAAACGCCCTGAATGTCCGCATGTCTGTTGCATGCGGCGTGGGCGCGTTTTATCAGAGATAAAAGGGCGCGGAAAGCAAAGGGATGATCATGAAAACAGTGTTCGCAGGCGCAGCAATCGCGGCTTTGCTGATGACAATGCCGGCCATGGCCCAGACCGCCAATGGCCCGCACGAATGGAACAGCATCCTGCTGGAAAAGGTGGTGGACCGCACGCCCGACCAGACCTGGGCCAAAATCGGCGGCTATTGCACCATTGCCCAGTGGCTGAAAGTGACCTGTGTGGTGACGCAGGGCAACCAGGTCAGCGTCGGCACCAATCGCCGCCTCAACGGCAAGACCGACGAGATCATGGTGGCGCAGACGCCGTACTCCTACACCTATGCCCAGCAGCCCTCGGACATCCAGCCGGAATCGCCGATCTTCTATCACGGCACCTTGGCGGTTGAGCCGCTGGACCGCGGCCGCAAGACCAAGATCGTCTATACGCTGTTCTATGACATCGGCCCGCTGGACGCTGAAAAGAAAGCTGCTGACCGCGCCGCCCGCACCAAGCGCTTCGGCGATGCCCTGGACACCATGAAGGCGATGGCGGAAGCCCAATAAGAGATTTTGTAAAATGATTGACGTCATCCAGTTCGCGCCGTTGCGCCCCGAAATCCAGAAGGTTCTGGAGGCGCGCTATAAAGTGCATCCCAAGGAAGACCTGGAAAAAGTGTTGGGCGTCGTGCGCGCCGCCGTCACCAACGGTCATTCCGGCCCCCCGCCCGGCTTGATCGACAAGATGCCGAAGCTGGAGATCATCGCCTCCGCCAGCGTCGGTTATGACGGCATCCCGGTGGAATATGCACGCAGCAAAGGCATTCCCGTCACCAACACCCCTGACGTGCTGAACGACGATGTCGCCGATCTCGCCATCGGGCTGATGATCATGACGGCGCGGCGGCTGGTGGCGTCGGACTGCTATGTGCGCGGCGGAAAATGGCCATCCGGCGGCGAATATCCGCTGGCATTCAAGGCCAGCGGCAAGCGCGTCGGCATCCTGGGCATGGGCCGCATTGGTCGGGAAATCGGCAAGCGCGCCGAGGCGATGAACAACAAGGTTGCCTATCACACCCGCAATCCGGTGGCGGACGTGGCGTGGCCGCATTATCCCGATCTGGTCGAACTGGCGAAGAACAGCGACTTCCTGATCATTATCATTCCCGCCACGCCCCAGACGAACAAGATCGTCAGCAAGGCCGTGATCGAGGCGCTGGGGCCTGAGGGCATCCTCGTCAATGTCGCGCGCGGCGCGGTGGTGGACGAGGACGCGCTGGTCGAAGCCCTGGTCAGCGGCAAGCTGGGCGGCGCGGGACTCGACGTGTTCGTCAACGAACCGCAGGTGCCGGAAGTGTTGTTCGGCATGGACAATGTGGTGCTGCAGCCGCATGTCGGCAGCGCCACCTTTGAGACTCGCCGCGCCATGAGCCAGTTGGTGGTGGACAATCTGGACGCCCACTTCGCCGGCAAGCCGCTGCTGACGGAAATCAAATAATCTCAGGCGTTGCCTGTTCGCAAAACTGTCACAGCTCCCAGCCGCCATGCGTGACAACGTGTGATATGATTCCTCGCAGCGCGAGGATCGGTTCATGCTGAATGTCAGTTGCATCATCCCGGCCTATAATGAAGAGGCCCGCATCGCCGGGGTGCTGGGGGCGGTCGCCCGCCATCCGCTGATCGACGAAGTGATCGTGGTGGATGACGGCTCGACCGATGCCACGGCCGCTATGGTTTCCCGTTTCCCGCAAGTCCGCCTGATCGTGAAGCCGATCAACCAGGGCAAGAGCGCCGCCGTCTGTGACGGCATCCGCGCCTCGCGCGGCGCCATCATCCTGCTGCTGGATGCCGACCTCACGGGCCTTTCGCCGGAGCATCTCACCAATCTTGTCGCGCCGGTGGCCGGCGGGGCGGCCGATTTCAGCATCAGCCTGCGCGGCAATGCCCTGCTGCCCTGGCGCTGGATCGGGCTGGATTATGTTTCCGACGAGCGGGTGTTGCATCGTGACGTGCTCGCGGGCCACCTGGACCAGATCGCGATGCTGCCCGGCTTCGGACTGGAGGTCTATATGAACCGGCTGGTGGTGATGCGCCGCAGCCGGATCAAGGTGGTGGAATGGGATGAGGTCTCAAGCCCCTACAAGAGCGTCAAGCATGGCTTCCTCAAAGGCCTGGTGGGTGAAGTGCGGATGCTGAAGCACATTGCCGAAACGGTGACCCCGCGCGCTTCGGCGCACCAGATCAGCGCCATGCTGCGGGCGCGGATTTAACGCGCCTTCAGCGCACCAGCGCCGTCACGCCATACAGGAACGCCGCGCCCAGCAAGGTTGCGATGGTGGTGGATTTGCGCGGATGGGCGCGGTGGCTTTCCGGCAAAAGACCGCTGGCGCCGATATGCAGGAAGAAGCCGGTAAATAGCGCCAGCAGGATCGACAGCAGTCCCGCGCTGGGCACGATCAGCAGGCTCAGGCCGGCACCCACGATCGGCGCGATGGCATCCACTGCCAGCCAGCGCAGCGCGAATTTGCGCGAGCCGCCATTGCGCATCACCACATTCACCGTGTTGAGCCCGTCGGCGAAATCATGCGCCAGCACAGCGGCGGCCACGATCAGTCCGACCTCGCGGCTGGTCTGGAAGGCGACGCCCATGGCGAAACCGTCGAGCACGCTGTGGGCGCTGAAGCTCGCTGCGCCCACCAGCCCGCGCGCGGGATTGGCCTGGCCTTCGCAGTCATGGCGCGCCACCAGCCGGTCCAGCACGGTGTAGAAGAAGAATCCCAGCGCCGCGATGGCCAGCAATTCACGCGGCGCATAAATCCCCGCGCCCGCATCCAGCGCTTCCGGCGCCAGATCGAAGAAGGCGACGCCGATCACCGCTCCGGCCGAAAAGCCCATCACCAGCGGCAGCTTGCCCGCCAGCCGGAACGTCATCAGCCCGCCGGTCATGGTGGCGGCAAAGGCGCAGAAGGCGAGGGCGAGGATATAAGGGGCGGTCATGCGGCACCGCCTTACAGTGCTGCTTAAGCCGGTTCAACCGGGATCACGTCCACGCCCACATCCACCACATGGTCATGGCCGCCCAGGATGATGCCCGCCACCGGCGCGACATCGCCATAGTCTCGGCCCCAGCTGGCGGTGACATGGCTCTCGCCCACCAGGCAATTGTTGGTGGGGTCCAGGTCCACCCAGCCGAAGGGCGGCGCCCAGACGCTGAACCAGGCATGGCTGGCATCGGCGCCCAGCAGCCGCGCCTGACCCGGCGGCGGCTGGGTCAGCAGGTAACCGGAGACATAGCGCGCCGGCAGGCCGATGGAACGCATCGCCGCGATCCCCACATGCGCCAGGTCCTGGCAGACACCGGCGCGAATCTCGAACACCCGGTCCACCGGCGTGGTGGCGTCGGTGACGGTGGTATCGTAGCGGAAGTCCTTGTGGATGCGGTTCATCAGCTCGATGGCGCCCGTCAGCAACGGCCGTCCGGGCGGAAAGCTCACTTCGGCATAGGCCGCGATGTTGCTGCGGAATCTGGTCAGCGGGGAATCGAAAAGGAACTGCACCGCGTCGCGCGCTTCGTCCAGGCTGGGCGTTTCCAAAAGGCGGCGCACTTCTTCCCAGGTCAGGCTGTCGCGGCTGGCGCGCTCGGGCGCCTTGTCCACCCGCACATGGCTTTCGGCGATCACGTCCAGATGGGTGTGCGGCTCGTCGATGGAAAACCATTCGCAGGGATTGTCGAAATAATCGTTGCGCGCCACCTGGCTGGCGGGCTCCAGGTTCAGGCTGATCTTGCTGTCATGCACGGTCTGGTGCGGCGTGGTGCGCAGGCGCAGATGCGCCAGGTGCCAGGACTGCGACACATCCTGCAGGTAGCGATAGGTGGTGCGATGGCGAACCTTGTATTCCATCAGGAATGGCCCGCTGCGCCGGTGCGGCGGCGGCTGGCATGCTGGAAATAGGCGTCGGCAATGGCATCCGACAACAGAATGGCATCGGAGAAGATGGTATCGGTCAGTTCCACCAGGCCCGGCCGCTTGCCGCTTTCGCAGAAGGACAGACGCGCCGGATTGGCGTTGATCAGGGCGCCGTGCATCTCGCGCGCCAGGGTGCGGGCGACATCGCTGCGCTGGGCCAGGGTGATGCGCGGCAGTTCGCGCAGATGGGTTTCGATCGCCGCCATCTGGAAGGCGCAGGAGCGCGGATTGTGCTCGTCCAGCAGCAGCAGGTCCACGAACGGCACCAGCTGGAAGACATTGAGATAGCGCGAGCGATAGGTCATGGCGCTGTCGGCGATTTCCAGCAGGATGCGGA
>JAQGLO010000068.1 GCA_028292825.1 Alphaproteobacteria bacterium
GCCGCCGCTGGAAGCCACCCCCATGCCGGACATGTTCGCCAGCCACATCGATCCGCTGACCGGCGAGAATGAAGTCGAGCAGGCCGGCGCCTGGCCGGATGACGCCCCGGTGGACCCCAACAATCCCCGGAGCTGGGGCGGCACGTCGCGCAATGCGCCCTGCCCCTGCGGCTCGGGCCGCAAGTACAAGCACTGCCATGGGGCGCTGACCTGATACCTTGACGCAAGTTCAGTTGCGCCATCAGCTGAATTCGCGCGTTATTGCGCGCAAGGGAGATTCGCGTGCTGACCGAGCATAAATCCGGCGACAAACTGGTGTGGGTGGACCTGTTCAACCCCACCAACGAAGAGATCGCCCAGGCCTGCACGGTCTATCAGCTCGACATCCCGCCGCGCGAACAGCTGGAGGAAATCGAATTCTCCAGCCGGCTGCAGTATGAGGACGAGGTCTTCACCATCTCGGTGCCGGTGACCCCGCACAAGAAGCCGGGCAACGGCGAGGACGTCACCACCCCGCTGGGGTTTGTCCTGACCAGGGACATCCTGGTCACCATCCGCTTCGCCCAGCTCCACACCTTTGAAGCCATCATCAAGCGGGTGGCGCGGCGCCCCCGCAGCGCGCCGGACATCTTCATGGTCATCATCGAGGCGCTGGTGGATTACAGTGCCGACCGGCTTGAAGAATTGCGCGCCGAGGCGCTGAAGATTTCGCAGCGCATCTTCCACAAGGAAATGCAGCAACGCCAGAAGAACGAGGTGGCGAACGTCAACACCATGCTGCGCGACATCCTGATCGAGATCGGCGACATGGGTGAGCGGCTGTCCCACATCCGCGACACCTTGCTGGTGCTGCAGCGGCTGACGCCGTATGTGGCCGAGCATGGCGATGGCTGGATGGAGGCCGAGATCAAGGCAAGGCTGAAAATGGCCGGCGCCGACGTGGTATCGCTGAACGATTATGAAGTTCACCTCACGGACAAGCTGCAGTTCCTGCTGGATGCCGATCTGGGCTTCATCTCCACCGAGCAGAGCGACCTGTTCAAGGTGATGACCATCTGGTCCACCGTGGGCATTCCGCCTGTGCTGCTGGCCGGTATCTGGGGGATGAATTTCCACGTCATGCCGGAACTGGCCTGGCACGACGGTTACCCCATAGCCCTGGGCACCATCGCACTGAGCGCGATCATTCCGCTGATGTGGTTCAAATGGCGCGGCTGGTGGTAGCGCCCCTGCCCGGCTGAGGCCGTTGCCCAGGGCATTGCGGAAAATTTATCTTTGGGTATCTTCGCGCCATGCGGGCGGGGCGTTCGCATGGCAACTTGGGATATTTCGAGGGGTGTTCGCATGCGTTTGGGCAAATCCGCCGCGATGGCGGCTGCTGTGTGTCTGGCTGTTCCGCTTCCCGCTTTCGCGGCTTCGATCCGCGACAAGACCGAGCGGGCCAAGGCCGAAATCCCCACCTGCGGCCACCGCATTGGCACCATCGCGGTACGCGAGCCGGAAAACAAATGGTGGCAGGGCCTGGGCCTGGAATCGCCCGAAGCCCTGATCAAGCTGTTCGTGCAGCGCTCGGGCTGCTTCACCCTGGTGGACCGCGGCAAGGGTTTTGAGATGGCGCAGCAGGAACGCGCGCTGGCGGCCGGCGGCGGCCTGCAGGGCGGCTCCAATATCGGCGGCGGCCAGATCAAGGCGGCGGACTATATCCTGGTCCCCGACATCACCAGCAAGAACGCCAATTCCAGCGGCACCAATGTCGGCGGGTTGCTGGGCGGCTTCATGGGCGGTTTTGCCGGCGCGATCGTCTCCAACATCTCGATCAGCTCCAAGACGGCGGACGTGATCCTGTCCATCACCAATGTGCGCACCAGCGAGCAGGAAGTTATGGCCGAAGGCCATGGCGACAAGACCGATGTCGGTTTCGGCGTGGGCGGCGGCGGCTTTGGCGGCGGCGTGTTCGGCGGCGCCGGCGTCAACAGCTATTCCAGCACCGCCATCGGCCAAGTGGTGATCCTGGCCTACATCGACGCCTACACCAAGCTGGTGACCCAGATGGGCGGGTTGTCGGACAATGCCAAGGCCGATGCGCCGCAGCGCACCGTCACCATGTCGCGCCCCGGCGTGATGCGCGCCTCGCCCAGCGAAAAGGGCAAGGTGGTCCGCACGCTGGACCCCGGCATGATTCTCTATCCCACCGGAAACAGCGACGGCGTGTGGCGCGAAGTGACGGATGAAGTGGACAACAAGGGCTGGGTGCCGAACGGCAGCCTGAGCATGGCGCGGTAAACGCAGCCATCAAAAGCAAAAGGCCCGGAGCGATCCGGGCCTTTTTGTTTTTAGAGGTTTCGCCCCATGGCGAGAAACTTCGCCCGGCGTTGCCGCAGCAGCTCTTCGCCTGACAACCCGTCCATTTCCTTCAGCCCCGCCGCGATCTGGTCGGCGACGGCGTCGATGGTTTCCAGCGGGGCGCGGTGGGCGCCGCCCACCGGTTCGGGGATGATGGCGTCGATCACCTTCATCTGCAGCAGGTCCTGCGCCGTGATCTTCAGGGCGGTGGCCGCCTCCTGCGCCTTGTCGGCGCTGCGCCACAGGATGGAGGCGCAGCCTTCCGGCGAGATCACCGAATAGATCGAATGTTCCAGCATATAGACGCGGCTGGCGGCGGCGATGGCGATAGCGCCGCCCGACATGCCTTCGCCGATGATGGTGGCGATGAAGGGCGTCTTCACCGACAGGCCCGCTTCGATCGAGCGCGCGATGGCTTCGGCCTGGCCGCGCTCTTCCGCGCTGACGCCGGGATAGGCGCCGGCGGTGTCGGCAAAGCTCAGCACCGGCAGGTTGTAGCGGCCGGCCAGTTCGAAGATGCGCACGGCCTTGCGATAGCCGTCGGGCATGGCCGAGCCGAAATTGTGCTTGATGCGGCTCTGGGTGTCGTTGCCCTTTTCCTGGCCGATGAAGGCGACGGGACGGCCGCGAAAACGCGCCAGGCCCGCCACCACGGCCTGGTCTTCGGAAAAGCTGCGGTCGCCGGCCAGCGGCGTGAAATCGTCGAAGATGCGGCGGGCATAATCCAGGAAGTGCGGGCGACCGGGATGGCGCGCCACCTGCACCTTCTGCCACGGCGTCAGCCGGGCATAGGTGTCGGCCACCAGGGTCCCGGCGCGGGCCTGCAGGCGCTCGACTTCGGTGCCGATGTCCATGTTGGGGTCTTCCTCGGCGAGCTTCTGCAGCTCGACGATCTTGCCCTCCAGGTCGGCGATGGGACGTTCGAATTCCAGGTAATGCATGGCTCAAATCACCTTGAGCGGCGGAAAATGACACAGGCACAGGGCAAAAGAAACGCCTAAAGAACCTTTGCGCTACAATGGGTTAACGGACGTTCTTGGCGGTTTTGGGCTTTGTGACAGCTCTGGACAAGGGATGGGCGGACTGCATCACCCGACTGAGATGGTCGCGCGCCACATGGGTATAGATCTGGGTGGTGGCGATATCGGCATGGCCCAGCAGGGTCTGGACGCTGCGCAGGTCCGCCCCGCCCTCCACCAGATGGGTGGCGAAGGCGTGGCGCAGCACATGGGGCGAGACCTTGGCGGGATCGAGGCCCGCCTTCAGCGCCAGCGCTTTCAGCAGCTGGTGAAACCGCCGCCGGGTGAGAAAGCCTTCCGCACCGCGCGAGACAAAGAGATAGCGGTTGGCCTTGTCGTGCCCACTTCTATTTTTGGAGGGAAGGAATTTCTCGCGCACCGCCAGATAGGCATCTAGCGCAGCGCGCGCGGAGACGTTGAGCGGCGACAGGCGTTCCTTGTTGCCCTTGCCGGTGACGCGGATGAAACTTTCCCTGGTCTGCACCGCCGCCAGCTTCATCCCCGCCAGTTCGCTGACGCGCAGGCCGCCGCCATACAGCATCTCCACAATCAGGGTGAGACGCAGGCCTTCTGGCGAACTGTCCTCTGCCGCCGTCGCCAGCATCCTGTCCAGGTCGGCGCCCGACAAGATCTTGGGCAGCGGCCGCGAGGCGCGCGGCGCTTCTATCGCCTGGGTGGGATCGTCGCTGCGGATGGCTTCCGCATACAGGAAGCCGAAGAACTGGCGCAGCGCCGACAGCTTGCGCGCCTGGGTTGAAGCCGCCAGGCCCGATGCGGACAGGCTGGCCAGGAACGCCCGCACATCGTCCCGGCCGGCCTGGCGCAGGTCGGCATGGCCGGAGAAATCGATCAGGTCGCGGCGATAGGCGGCCAGGGTGTTGGCGCCGGCGCCGCGCTCGGCCGCCATCATGTCGAGGAAGGTCTCGATCAGATTTGCGCCATTGAGGGGCCGAGTCATGGACAGATTTGTACCATGGCTGTATCCGATTGCCCCATGACCTTGGTGAAAACAGTGGCGCTGGTGGGCATGATGGGTGCGGGCAAGACCGCCATCGGCACCCGGCTGGCCAAGCGGCTGGAGGTGCCGTTCGCCGACGCCGATCACGAGATCGAACAGGCGGCGCGCCTGTCGGTGAAGGAGATTTTCGAGAAATATGGCGAACCGCATTTTCGCGACGGCGAGCGCCGCGTCATTGCCCGCCTGCTGGGCGAGACGCCCCATGTGTTGGCCACCGGCGGCGGCGCCTATATGGACGACACCACCCGCGCCGCCTTGCGCGATGCCGCCTTCACCATCTGGCTGAAGGTGCCGGTCGATATCCTGCTGGGACGGGTGAGGAAACGCCAGGCGCAGGACCAGTCGCGGCCGCTGCTGAACAATGACGATGTGCGCGGCACCCTGGAAACGCTGCTGGCGGCGCGCGAGCCCATCTATGCCCAGGCCGACATGGTGCTGGAATCGGTGGATACGCCCCACGGCGAGATCGTGGACAAGATCGTTGCCGTGCTTGCCCAGAACGGGCTATGCGAAGCGCCATGAGCGAGACCATCACCGTCGGACTGGGCGAACGTGCCTATGACATCCATGTCGGGGCCGGCATGCTGGCGCGCGCCGGCGTGCTGTTGAAGCCTTTTGCAAAAGGCATCGTGCCGGTCGTGACCGACAGCCATGTCGCAGACATTCATCTGCAGCGTTTGCTGGCAGTGTTGGAGGCGGCCGGCATCAGTGCCCGCGCCATCGTCATGCCGCCGGGCGAAGGCAGCAAGAGTTTCGCAGGGCTGGAAAAACTGTCCGGCGAACTGCTGGACCTGGAAGTGGACCGCAAGGGCCTGATCATCGCACTGGGCGGCGGCGTCATCGGCGATCTCACCGGCTTCGCGGCAGGCGTGCTGAAGCGCGGCGTCGCTTTCGCGCAGATTCCCACCACGCTTCTCAGTCAGGTGGATTCCTCGGTGGGCGGCAAGACCGCCATCAATGCGGCGCAGGGCAAGAACCTGATCGGCCTGTTCAACCAGCCGCGCATTGTCATCGCCGACACCGCATTGCTGTCCACCCTGCCCCGGCGCGAATTGCTGGCCGGTTATGCCGAAGTGGTGAAATACGGCGCGCTGGGCGATGCCGATTTCTTCAACTGGCTGGAAGCGAACGCCACGAAAGCGCTGGCGGGCGACGAAGACGCGCTGGTGAAGGCCGTGGCGCATTCCTGCCAGATGAAAGCCGAGATCGTGGCCCGCGACGAACGCGAGACCGGTGACCGCGCCTTGCTCAACCTGGGCCACACCTTCGGCCATGCCCTGGAAGCGGCAACCGGGTTTTCGAACCGCCTGGTGCATGGCGAAGGTGTCGCCATCGGCATGGCGCTGGCCTTCCAGCTTTCGGTGAAGCTGGGGCTGTGCCCCGGCCAGGATGCCGAACGGTTCATCCGCCACCTCAAGGCCGTGGGCCTGCCGGCCGCGATCGCCGACATCCCCGGCCCCCGCGCCTCGGCCGAGGAACTGGTCGGCCACATGGCCCATGACAAGAAAGTGGCGGACGGGAAGCTGACCTTCATCCTGCTGCGGGGGCTGGGACAGGCCTTTGTCACCCGCGACGTGCCGCTGGAGGCCGTAAAAACTGTCCTGACGGCCTGAAAAAACCGCTAGTATCGCCGGCCTCACGCTTCGGGCCCCTGGAACATGCTTGTCTATATCGGCGCCATCGTCATTCTCCTGGCGATCTCTGCCTTTTTCTCGGCCTCCGAAACGGCGCTGACTGCGGTTTCGCGCGGCCGCATGCACCAGCTGGAAAAGGACGGTTCCAAGGCCGCCGCCAACGTCAACAAGCTGGTGGCCAACCGCGAGCGCATGATCGGCGCGGTGCTGCTGGGCAACACCTTCATCAACATCCTGACCTCGTCGCTGGCGACCTCGGTGCTGGAAAACCGCTACGGCCCCAAGGCCGTCGCCATCACCACCGGCGTGATGACGGTGGTGATCCTGATCTTCGTGGAGACCATGCCCAAGACGCTGGCGGTGGCGCGCACCGACCGCGTCTCGCTGTTCGTGGCGGGGCCGCTGCGCCTGGTGGTGGCGCTGCTGGCGCCGGTGATCGTGGCGGTGCAGTGGCTGGTGTGGCGCGTCCTGTGGCTGGTCGGCGTCAAGGGCGAGCTGGAGGAAAGCGCCGATGCGGCGCATGAGGAAATTCGCGGCTCCATCGAGCTGCACCACCAGGAGGGCAGTGTCGAGCGCGAGCATCGCGACATGCTGGGCGGAATTCTGGACCTGCGGGACCTGGAAGTGAGCGACGTGATGCGCCATCGCACCGCCATGGAAAGCTTCGACGCCGACCTTCCCACCGGCAAGCTGGTCGATGCGGTGATCGAGGCCCAGCACAGCCGCCTGCCTTTGTGGCGCGGCGAGCAGGACAACATCATCGGCATCCTGTCGGCCAGGGACCTGGCGCGGGCGCTGGTGGAACATCGTGGCGATCTCGACCAGATCGATGTGCCCGGACTGGCCGTGGCGCCCTGGTATGTGCCTGAAACCACCACCCTGGAGGAACAGCTTGCCGCCTTCCGCGAGACGCGCACCCGCTTCGCGCTGGTGGTGGACGAGTATGGCGCGCTGCAGGGACTGGTGACGCTGGAAGACATCCTGGAAGAAGTGTTCGGCGACCTCTCCGACCAGCATCCGCATGAGACGCGGCGCGAGGTGCGGCGGCGGCCCGACGGCTCCTACCTGATCGACGGCAAGGTGCCGGTGCGCGATCTCAATCGCGAGCTGGACTGGTCGCTGCCGGAAGACGACGCCACCACGCTCGCGGGCCTGGTGATCCACCAGTCCGGGACCATTCCCGATGCCGGCCAGCGCTTTGCCTTCTTCGGCTATACCTTCGAGATCATGCGCCGGCAGCGCAACCAGATCACCGCGCTGCGCGTGGTGCCGCCGCCAAGCGCCGGCCAGCCGAGCGCAGCGACGGCGTCGGTCGCGCGTTCATAAAAAGATCAGGAACGCGACGCCTCGGCAGGCGTGAGCGCCGCCAGCGACAGCGCGTGCACGGGGCCGGAGAGTTCCGCCGCCAGGGCGGTATAAACACGGCGCTGGCGCTCGACGCGGCTGACGCCGTCAAAGGCCTGCGACACCAGCCGGACATGGAAATGGGTTTCGCCTTGGCTGCCATCGTCGCGCGTGGCGCCGCCATGGCCGGCATGGCTGGCGCTTTCGTCGCGCACTTCCAGCAGCAGAGGCGCGAAGGCTGCGTTGAGTTTGTCAGTAATGCTGTCTGCGACACGCATGGGCCAAACTCGTTATCCCACAAAAGAAAGTCAAGCGATAGGTTTGCTTGTTTTTTACCGGTTCAATCCCATACTTGTCTGATGGTCGAACCCCGCGCGCCGCGCTTCAAGATGGATATGCGGATCAAGCCCGGCGGCAAGGCCCGCAAGCCGGAACCCGAAGTCCGCCTGTGCGAGGCCCCGAACTGCGTCGGTCCGGGCAATTGCCGCGTCGCCAAGTCGCCCAAGAATCTGACGGAATATTTCTGGTACTGCGCCGCCCATGCCCGCATCCACAATGAGGCCTGGGACTATTTCAAGGGCATGGACGATGACCAGATCCAGGCCTTCCGCCTGGACGCGCTGACCGGCCATCGCCCCACCTGGCAGCTGGGCAAGCGCGCCGCCAAGGCCCGGATGGGACAGTCACCCCTGGGCCAGCTGCATGACAGTCATGCGGTGATCGACGAGGATGGCGACACTTCCGTGCGCCGCCCGGAACGCCATCTGACGCGGCTCCAGACCATGGCGTTCGACACCATGCAGCTGGCGCACAACGCCACCTTGATAGAGATCAAGGCGCGGTATAAGGAACTTGTGAAGCGTTTTCACCCCGACGCGAATGGCGGCGACCGGGGCGCGGAAGAACGCCTGAAGCAGGTCATCAAAGCCTATGGCGTGTTGCGCGCTTCCGGCCTTCTCACCTGATCGGGCGTTGTCCGCGTTATCGTTCGCGGACGCCAATCGGATCAGGACATGAGCACCCATAACGAAACCCTCGACGTCACCGCCGCGCCCGATACCAAGGTCGATGCGGCCAGCCTGTTCGGCATCAAGACCAGCATGAAAGTTCCCGCCTTCAAGAAGGGCGGCGAGCATGTGCCGGAAATCGACCCCGCCTATCGCTTCGACCGCGAGACCACGCTGGCGATCCTGGCCGGCTTTGCCTTCAACCGCCGCGTCATGATCCAAGGCTATCACGGCACCGGCAAGTCCACCCATATCGAACAGGTGGCCGCGCGCCTGAACTGGCCCTGTATCCGCATCAATCTTGACAGCCATGTCAGCCGCATCGACCTGATCGGCAAGGACGCCATCGTGCTGAAGGACGGCAAGCAGGTCACCGAATTCCGCGAAGGCCTGTTGCCCTGGGCGCTGCAGCGTCCCGTGGCGCTGGTGTTCGACGAATATGACGCCGGCCGTCCCGATGTGATGTTCGTGATCCAGCGCGTGCTGGAAGTGTCGGGCCGTCTCACCTTGCTGGACCAGAACAAGGTGATCCACCCGCACAACGCCTTCCGCCTGTTCTCGACCACCAACACCATCGGCCTGGGCGACACCACGGGCCTGTATCACGGCACCCAGCAGATCAACCAGGGACAGATGGATCGCTGGAGCATCGTCACCACCCTGAACTATCTGACTCATGACGCCGAGGAAGAGATCGTCTCGGCCAAGGTGCCCGGCTATGACAGGAAGACCATCTCGGCCATGGTCCGCCTGGCCGACATGACGCGCAACGCTTTCGTCGCCGGCGACCTGTCCACCGTGATGAGCCCGCGTACCGTCATCACCTGGGCGGAGAATGCCGAAATATTCGGCGATATCGGGTTCGCCTTCCGTCTCACATTCCTCAACAAGTGCGACGAGCTGGAACGCGCCAGCGTGGCGGAATTCTACCAGCGCTGCTTCGGCGAAGAATTGCCGGAGAGCGCCGCCAAAGTCCTGGTGGCGTGAGCAAGCCGGAAAATCCCAGCGAACCGTTCAAGCGCGCGGTTTCCGTCGCGGTGCGATCGCTGGCGGCCGAGCCGGAGATGGAAGTCAGCTTTTCCAGCGAGCCGCCGTCGCTCAAGGGCCTGAAGGCGCGGTTGCCCTCGCCCGCCCGCAACCTCTCCGCCCATGACGTGGCGCTGGTGCGCGGTACCGGCGACGCCTATGCCCTGCGCAAGGCCTATCACGACGAGAAAGTGAACAGCCAGTTCCGGCCGCAATCGCCGGACGGCGCCGCGATCTTCGAAGCCGCGGAACAGGCGCGCGTGGAAGCGATCGGATCGCTGGCCATGAAAGGCGTCGCCGCCAATCTCGCCACCGGACTGGAAAGCCGGATGCTGGGTCGCGGCCTCGGCAAGGCCAAGCAGCGCGAGGAAGCGCCCATCGCCGAAGTTCTGGGCCTGATGGTGCGCGAGCGGCTGACGGGCCAGAAGCCGCCCAAATCGCTGGCCGGTGCGGTCGAACTGTGGCGGCCTTTCATCGAAGAAAAAGCCGGCACCGATCTCGCCAAGCTGGAAGGCGCGCTGCGTGACCAAAAGGCGTTCGCGCGCCTGACCCGCACCATGCTGAACCATCTGTCGATGGGCGACCAGAGCGACAGCGATCCGTCCGACGCCGAAGCCGAGGGCGAAAATCCCGAAGGCGAAAACCAGGACGGCGAAGACCAGGACGCCCAGCAGGAAGGCGAAAGCGCCGCCACCGAATCCGCCGCCGAAGCCGAGGACGGCGACGAAGTGGAATCCGAACAGGCGGCGGAGAATTCCGACGAGCTTGCCGACTCCACCGATCCCGAGGACGGCGCCAAGCCCAACCGGCATGAATCGCCTTTCGCCCATGCCGATGACTGGGGCTACAAGGTCTTCACCACCGAGTTCGACGAAGAGATCGGCGCATCGGATCTGTGCGAAGCGGAAGAACTGGCCCGGCTGCGCAGCTTCCTGGACCAGCAATTGTCGGCCATGCAGGGCGTGGTCTCGCGCCTTGCCAACAAGCTGCAGCGCCTGTTGATGGCGCAGCAGAACCGCCATTGGGAATATGACCTGGAAGAAGGCATGCTGGATGCCTCGCGCCTGACGCGCATCGTCATCGACCCCATGTATCCGCTGTCGTTCAAGCGCGAGAAGGACACCACCTTCCGCGACACTTGCGTCACCTTGCTGCTGGACAATTCCGGTTCCATGCGCGGCCGTCCCATCATGGTGGCCGCCATGTGCGCCGATATCCTGGGCCGCACCCTGGAACGTGTGGGTGTGAAGACGGAGATACTGGGCTTCACCACCCGCGCCTGGAAAGGCGGACAGGCGCGCGAGAAATGGCTGGCGGCCGGCAAGCCGCCGCAGCCCGGCCGGCTGAACGATTTGCGCCACATCGTCTACAAGGCGGCCGACGAGCCTTGGCGCCGCGCCAAGCGCAATCTGGGCCTGATGATGCGCGAAGGGTTGCTGAAGGAGAATATCGACGGCGAGGCCCTGACCTGGGCCCACAACCGCATCATCGCGCGGCCCGAGCAGCGCAAGATCCTGATGGTGATCAGCGACGGCGCCCCGGTGGACGATTCAACCCTGTCGGTGAATGCCGGCAATTATCTGGAAGCGCATCTGCGCCGGGTGATCGAGGAGATCGAGACCCGCTCTTCGGTGGAACTGACCGCCATCGGCATCGGCCATGACGTGACGCGCTATTACAAGAAGGCCGTCACCATCGTGGACGCCGAACAGCTGGGCGGCGCCATGACAGAACAGCTGATCGAGCTTTTTGCCGAGGATGCACCGATCGGGCGGCGCAAACGCAGGGCAGCTTAACGGCCGGTCCGGCCGCTCGCTCAAGCTCGCGGCGTACTGAGGCTCGCAAAGGCCCACCGGACCTTTGCGTCCGCTTCGCGGACCGCCTCAGTACCCATTCATCCCATGCAGCGGCCGCATCGCGGGCCGCAGCAAATAATACGGCACCAGCAGCAACAGGCTTTCGGCAAAGAAGACGCCGAAATGCACCAGTGCGGAATCCGCCCAGGCGACGTCCTGCCCGCCGGCGAAGGCGGCCGGATAATAGACCACGCTGAACACCAGCGAGGCGGCGAAGCTGGCCGCCAGCGGTGCTGTCCACCAGCGCGGACCGCGCCAGGCGTCGAAAAAGGTGATGGCGATGACATTGGCGAACAGGAACGACACGCCGAACGCCGCCATGGCGCGCCAGGACAAGGCCGGCGTTGTGTTGATCCAGTTGTCGATATCGCCGGGATTGATAAGCGCCACCGCGATGATGACGCCAAATCCCGCCACGAGCTGGCCAAAGGCATAGGGTGCGCCATAGCGCCTATTGGTGAGATGCAGCGCGAACCAGGCGATCGGCAGGATCAGGTCGCTGATCGCCAGCATGGCGTTCTGCACCAGGTGCGGCGCGCCCGGCAGCAGCAGCAAAGCGTCGGTGAAGAGATAGGCCGACCCCAGCAGCACGATCAGCAGGGTGACGGGCAGCGCCAGGCGGCTGGTGATGCGCAACGGCCGCGCCATTCGCGCGCGCAGGTCCGGCGCTTCGCCGCCATAGGCCCGGCCCTTGGGCGGCCACACCGCATCCTTTGCGTGACGCAGGCGGTACGGGCCTTCGTCATCTTCCAGCGCGGCGATGGGGGCACGATGTGCCCCATTGCGGAAATCGTATGCTCTCAAGAGTCCCCACAGCGCCCAGATCGTATCAATCTGGCACGTTTCCCGATGATTTCGCAGGAAACCACGCAAGCGCGATGCCGCGACGAGCACTACGGTCCGGGAAGCCAGATGTGGTGGGTAGGTCCGCCGGGAAGCCGTTAGGCCGCCTTGAGGGAAGCCTTCTTGGCGATGGCGCGCTTCAGGCGCAGGGCCTTGGGCGACAGCACGCTGTCCTTGGACTTCAGGATGAAGGGGTCCAGGCCGCCATTCTTGTCCACCGAACGCAGCGCGTTCATCGAGATGCGCAGCTTGTAGCTGTTGCCCAGCAGTTCGCTGGCCAGCGCGATGAGCTGGA
>JAQGLO010000061.1 GCA_028292825.1 Alphaproteobacteria bacterium
GTGTTGCCCCGCAGCAAACTCGTCTCTATAAGCCCGGCTTCTCCACTAGCCCAGGCCCTGATTCCCATGGAAATCCGCAACATCGCGATTATCGCGCACGTCGACCACGGCAAGACCACTTTGGTTGACCAGCTGCTCAAGCAGTCCGGATCCGTGCGCGAGAACCAGCATATGGACGAACGCGCCATGGACTCCAACGATCAGGAGCGCGAGCGCGGCATCACCATCCTGGCCAAGTGCACCAGCGTGGAGTGGAACGGCGTGCGCATCAACACCGTGGACACCCCCGGCCATGCCGACTTTGGCGGCGAAGTGGAACGCATCCTGTCCATGGTGGACGGCGTGGTGCTGCTGGTGGACGCGGCCGAAAGCGTCATGCCCCAGACCAAGTTCGTGCTGGCCAAGGCCCTGAAACTCGGTTTGAAGCCCATCGTGGTCATCAACAAGATCGACCGCAGCGACGCCCAGCCCGCCGAGACGCTGGAATCCATCTTCGACCTGTTCCTGGCGCTGGAAGCCAATGACAGCCAGCTAGACTTCCACCATCTCTATGCCTCGGGCCGCAACGGCTGGGCGGTCAACGAGCTGGAAGACGAACGCAAGGACCTGACGCCGCTGTTCAAGCGCATCGTCGAGGACGTGCCGTCGCCCAAGCCGCAGGCGCTGGCCAGCGAAGAGCATCCCTTCAAGATGCTGGTCACCACCCTGGAAGCCGACCCGTTCCTGGGCCGCATCCTGACCGGCCGCATTGAATCGGGCGTCATCACCATGGGCCGCAACATCAAGGCGCTGAACGCCGCCGGCGAGGTCATCGAAAAGACCCGCGTCACCAAGCTGCTGGCCTTCCGGGGCCTCGCCCGCGTGCCGGTGGAGCGCGCCGAAGCCGGCGACCTCGTCGCCATCGCCGGACTGGAAACCGCCACCGTCGCCGACACCCTGTGCGACCTGACGGTGATGGAAGCCATTCCCAGCCATCCCATCGATCCGCCGACCTTGTCCATGACCATCTCGGTCAATGACAGCCCCTATGCCGGCCGCGAGGGCGACAAGGTGCAGAGCCGCGTCATCCGCGAGCGCCTGATCCGCGAAGCCGAAGGCAATGTCGCCTTGAAAGTCACCGAGACCGGTGACGGCGACTTCGAGGTCGCTGGCCGCGGCGAACTGCAGCTGGGCGTCCTGATCGAATCCATGCGCCGCGAGGGCTTTGAACTCTCCATCAGCCGCCCGCGGGTGGTGATGAAGACCATCGACGGCGAGAAGATGGAGCCGATCGAGGAAGTCACCGTCGATGTCGACGACGCCTATACCGGCACCGTCATCGAGAAGATTTCCCAGCGCAAGGGCGAGAAGGTCGACATGAGCCCCACCGGCGCCGGCAAGACACGCATCGTCTTTCATGGCCCGGCGCGCGGCCTGATCGGCTATCACGGCGAATTCCTCACCGACACCCGCGGCACCGGCGTGATGAACCGCATGTTCCTGGACTATGCCCCGCACAAGGGCAGTGTCGGCGGCCGCATCAATGGCGTCCTGATCTCCACCGAGCAGGGCGAAGCCGTCACCTATGGCCTTTGGTACATCGAGGAACGCGGCAAGCTGTTCATCTCGACCGGCGCCAAGGTGTACGAGGGCATGATCATCGGCCAGAACGCCAAGGACAATGACCTGGACGTCAACCCGCTGAAGTCCAAGCAGCTCACCAACATTCGCACCACCTCGAAGGACGAGGCCGTCAAGCTGACGCCCATCGTGCCCATGACCCTGGAACAGGCCATGGCCTATATCCAGGATGACGAGCTGGTCGAAGTGACGCCGCTGAACATCCGCCTGCGCAAGCGGGCTTTGCTGCCCCACCTGCGCAAGCGCGCGAAACAGGCCGCTGACGCCTAAGCCTTCTGGCCGCCGGTTCGTCCGGCGGCCAAGTCCCTCGCGCCCGGGCGCGTCTCTGGTTAGGCTGCGTCGATAGCAGGCGAGCCGGGCATGTTCGATGAATTCCTGAAAAGCGAAGCGGCCAGCGGCGTCCTGCTGATGGCGATGACCGTGCTGGCGCTGCTGCTGGCCAACTCGCCCCTGGCCGCCGCCTATTTCGGCATACTGCACGCCTATGCTGGCGGCCTCAGCATCCTGCACTGGATCAATGACGGGCTGATGGCCCTGTTCTTCCTGCTGGTGGGGCTGGAGATCAAGCGCGAACTGACCGGCGGCGAACTGTCGAGCTGGTCGCTTCGCGCCCTGCCGGGCCTCGCCGCCCTGGGCGGCATGGTCGCGCCGGCCGCCTTCTACATCGCCATCAACCGCCATGCGCCGGAGGTTCTGCATGGCTGGGCGATTCCCACCGCCACCGATATCGCCTTCTCGCTGGGCGTGCTGGCCTTGCTGGGATCGCGCGCCCCGACCTCCCTCAAGATATTCCTGACGGCGCTGGCCATCATCGACGACCTGTTCGCGGTGCTGATCATCGCCCTGTTCTATGGCAACGGCCTGTCCTGGATGTTCCTGGGGCTGGCGGCGGCGACGGCAGCGGTGCTGATGCTGCTGTCACGGCTGCGTGTCGCCGCGCTGTGGCCCTATCTGCTGCTGGGCGCGGCACTGTGGTTCTTTGTGCTGAAGTCCGGCATTCACGCCACCATTGCGGGCGTCATCCTGGCGTTCGTCATGCCCAGACAGGGGCAGGGCGCATCGCCCTCGGCACGGCTGGAGCATGGCCTGCACAAATGGGTCGCCTTCGGGATCGTGCCGCTGTTTGCCTTCGCCAATGCCGGCGTCGCGCTGGCGGGCATGGGACTGGGCACGCTGCTGCAACCGATCACCCTGGGTGTGATGGCGGGGCTGTTCCTGGGCAAACAGGCCGGTGTGCTGGGCGCGGTATGGCTGGGGGTTCGCTTCGGCCTGGGCAGGCTGCCGCCGAACACCAGCTGGCTGTCGCTCTATGGCGTGTCGCTGCTGTGCGGCATCGGCTTCACCATCAGTCTTTTCATCAGCGCCCTGGCCTTTGCGGGTGCCGGCGCCCAGGACGCCGCCAAGCTGGGCGTGCTTGTCGGCTCGCTGGTATCAGGCGTGACGGGATGGCTGGTGTTGCGCCTTGCCGCCGCGCGACAGGCCCGGATCGCATGAGCGGGTTGCTCGCTGCCATTCCCGCCCCGCTGTTCCTGCTGGTCGCGGCCATGCTGGAGGCGGGCGGCGATGCGCTCATGCGCAAGGCGCTGCTTGGCCATGCAGGCGCGGCGCGGATCGGCCTCCTCCTGGCAGGCGGCGCGGTGCTGCTGGGCTATGGCACGCTTCTCAACCTGGCGCCGCTGCAGTTCGGGCAGGTGGTCGGCCTCTATGTCGCCATCCTGTTCGTGGTCTGGCAGGCGATCACCTGGTTTGCCTTCGGCACCCTGCCGACGCTGCCCATCCTGTTCGGCGGCATCCTGATCGTGGCGGGCGGGCTTCTGGTCAGTTTTTGGAAACCCGCTTGAGCGAAAGCATCTTCGCGAACATCCGGTCCACCATCCGCTTGGGCAGGTGGTTGAGCAGGAAGTGCATCAGCGGCTCCGGCGTCAGCACCTGACGTACCGGCGCCTTGCCGGTCAGCGCCTTGAAGGTGGCGGTTGCGATCACGTCCGGGTCCAGCCCGATATGGGCCTTGCTGCGCACCAGTTCGCGCATCTTGCCCAGCGGCGCCGCGAACGGCCCCTCGGTGTAGCGCGCATCGTTCAGCGCCAGCCCCTTGTCCCAGATCGGCGTCTTCACCGCGCCCGGCGCGATCACCACCACGTCCACCCCGAACAGCATCAGTTCGCGGCGCAACGCCTCGCTCATGCCTTCCAGAGCGAATTTGGAGATATTGTAGGCGCCCATGAAAGGCGTGGCGCTGGTGCCGGCCACCGACGAGATCATCACGATCTTGCCCGGCGTTCCCGTGAAGTCGGCCACAGCCCCCAGCAGCGGCGCAAAGGCCTGGGTGGCGTTCAGGGTGCCCTGCAGGTTCACATCCATCTGCTGGCGTATTTCCTCCGGCGTCATGTAGAGCAGCAGGCCAGCCACCGCGATGCCGGCATTGTTGACCAGCCCGAACAGCGGTGCGCCGTTCAGCGCGGCCTTCACCTGTGCGGCGGCGGCGAACACGGCGTCGCGGTCGGTGGTGTCGAACACCAGCGGCGTGAACAGAGATCCCAGCGCGGCTGCCAGCCGCGCCCCATCCTGGGGCTTGCGCACGCTGCCGAACACCTGGAAGCCGCGCGCCACCAGCAGCCGGGCGATGGCCTCACCGATCCCGGTCGAAACGCCGGTGACCACCACACTCTGCATGGGATTTTCCCTCCAGCCCGCCTGTGCAATATAAGGGCCCAAAAGGGTTTGTCATGCAGGTCGAGGAAAAACTGATCAGCTTCGCGCACCGCCTGGCCGATGCCAGCGGTGCCGCGATCCGTCCCTTCTTCCGCCAGCGCATCGATGTGGCGCACAAGCCCGGCCCCCATGCCTTCGATCCCGTCACCGAGGCCGACCAGGGCGCCGAACGCGCCATCCGCGCCATCATCGAACGCGACCGGCCGCAGGACGCCATCCTGGGCGAGGAATATGGCGAAAAGCCCGCCGGCCTCTCCGCCAACAAGTGGCGCTGGGTGCTGGATCCCGTGGACGGCACCCGCGCCTTCATCACCGGCCGCCACGAATGGGGCTCGCTGATCGCACTGGAGCATGACGGCGTGCCGGTGCTGGGCATCCTCGACCAGCCGGTGCTGGGCGAGCGCTTCATCGGCGTCAATGGCCGCAGCCATCTTTTGGTGGGCGATACACGCACCGTGCTGAAAGTGCGCGAATGCGCGGAGATGGCCGCGGCCATTCTCTGCACCACCGACCCTTTCACCTATATGAGCGCGGATGAGCAGGCCGCCTTCGCGCGCGTGAAGGCCGGGGCGCGCATGACCCGTTATCACGGCGACTGCTACATCTTCGCCATGCTGGCGATGGGCTTTGTCGATATCGTGATCGAAGGTCCGCTGAAGCGCTGGGACATCGCTGCCCTCAGTCCCCTGGTGGAAGGGGCCGGCGGCATCCTCACCAACTGGCAGGGCGGGACGTGGCGCGATGGCGACCAGGTATTGGCCTGCGGCGACCGCCGCATCCATGCAAAGGCGCTGAAATTGCTGGCGGCAATATAAGCTGCGGTTTTGCTGCGTTTTCGCAGTTGTCCAATAAAGGCCAAATATTGACGGCGCTTATTGCGGCTCTGTTCCTGCCGCAATTTGCCTTTGTTTCCGCGAAACGAAACCTGTTGCGCCAAGACACGTTCTCTTACCCGAAGCTACCAGTCCAATCGGAGGAAAACATGTCTCTGCGCGATTTCAATTCTTCTTCGGAAGACCGTATCGTCGTTCTCAACAATGAGCCGACCGGCAATGGTGCGGGCCTTGGTGCGTTTCACACCACCAATCCGGAAGACCGCGAACCCAACAACCTGCCCAAGATCATCGGCGCGCTTGCCGTTGCTTTGATGGTCGGCACCGCCGGCGCCTATGTCTACAGCGTCTCGGGCAAGAGCATGCAGCCCAAGCCGGTAACCACGGCTTCCAATATCCAGGCCCCGCCGCCGGCCGCGCCGCAGCCTGTTGCGGACACCACGACCGCGCCCGCGGCAGATGCCGCCGCAACCCCGGTCAGCACGCCTGCGCCGCAGCGCAAGGCCGAGCCGGTGAAGTCGGCTTCGACCAAGGTGGCCAGGACCCGTACCGCTTCGGCTGACATGACCAAGCCGCAGCAGGCCGCCGCGATCCCGGAACCGGTCTCGCCCACGCCGTCTCCTTCGGATGTGGCCGCCAATGCGTCGCCCGCTCCCGCCGTGACGGCTCCGGTGGAACAGGTTCAGGCGCCTACGCCGCAGGTTGAAGCCGCTCCGGCCGCTCCGGCCCTGGTTGAGGCCGCGCCGGCCGCCCAGCCGGCTCCCGCTCCGGCCCAGTAACGCCGAAGTCCTAGTGCAAAGCGCCGCGCCCCGGTTATTCCGGGGCGCGGTGTTTTTTTGTGAACGCGTCGAACGCGGCCCAGAACTGGGCGCGATACAGGTTGCGCTCCATCAGCACTTCATGGCCCGCATCGGCAATCTCGAAATATTCGCCGTTCGGCAGGCGCTGTGCGAAAGCCCTGGCCGCCGGTGTCAGGCAGATGCGGTCGGCGCCGGCGCCGACAACCAGCAGCGGCGTTGTGATGGCTTCGGCGCGTGTTCGCAGCCAGGCCATGGACCGCATGGCTGCCGCCAGCCAGCCCCAGGTGGCGCCCGCCAGGCGCAGATCAGGATGCTCGCGCAGCAGCATCTGGGTGCGCTCGAAGCGCTGCGGGTCCGATGTCACCATCTGGGTCGTGAAAGTGACATTGTGCGGATCGCGGCCTTCCATCCCCCATACCCAGCCGCCGGCATTCCTGCGCCACACTTCAAACGCGGTCACCGCCCGCACCAGCCATTCGCGCTGGCCGCGCAGGGAAATGGCGATCATGGGCGCGTTCAGCACACAGGCTTCAAAGTCCCCCGGCCGCCGCACCAGATGACGCAGCAGGTTGTGCGCCCCCATGGAATGGGCCAGCGCAAACGGCTTTTCGCCGTCCTTCAGCATCGGCCGGACGATCCAGTTCATCAGGGTGTCCAGGTCTTCGTCATAGGCGCTGAAGTCGGTGATGAAACTCTTGCGGTGATCGTCGCCGAGGAGCCGGTCCGATCCGCCCTGGCCGCGCCAGTCCATGGTAGCGACCGCGAAGCCGCGGCTGCGCAGCTCGTCGATCACCTCGAAATATTTCTCGATGAACTCGGTCTGGCCGTTCAGAAGCACACAGACCCCGCGCGCCGCAACGGACGGGTCGGCGGCAAAGCGGGCGGCGCGCAGCATGGCGCCAACGGCCCTGATGGGCACGGGATCGAAGAGGGTGGCTGAGGGGATCATTTTTTGTGAATCAGGGCGCTTCCATGGGCACATAAGCCCGATTTTCAAGGCCCCGCAAAGCCCTTGAAGGCACCCAAACCGATCCTATCTCCGATGCGTCAGGCCGCCTTTTCGGGGCCGGACGTGCCCGCGCGGAATGGTCCGGCCGGGCTGAACAATGCTTTCAGGAGGTTGTCCCATGCGTAGCGATTATTCGCCCTTTTTCCGTTCCACCGTCGGTTTCGACCGGCTCCTGAACCTGCTGGATACCGCGTCCGAGCAGGGCTATCCCCCCTACAATATCGAACGCAGCGACGAGAACAATTATCGCGTCACCGTTGCGGTTGCCGGCTTTGCCGAAAAGGACCTGTCGGTCGACGTCAAGGATCGCGTCCTCACCGTCACCGGCAAGCGCGAGGAAGCCGACAAGCCCGCCTATCTGCACCAGGGCATTGCCGGCCGCGGCTTCGAGCGCAGCTTCCAGCTCGCCGAGCATGTCGAAGTGAAGGCCGCGCGCCTTGAGAACGGCCTGCTCCATGTCGACCTGGAGCGCATCGTGCCGGAAGAGAAGCGCCCGCGCCGCATCACCATCAATGCGGCTGATGCCTCGGTCAGTGGGCTGCGCACCATCGAAGGCCAGAAGGCGGCCTAGTTAACGCTGTTTGACGATCGGAACGGGGCGTCCATTTGGGCGCCCCGTTTTTTTTGATAGGCTGAGCGCGAAAGGGTGCTTCGGTTCATGGCGCTTTGGCCGCAAAATCAAGCTACCGGCAAGCCCCCCACCGGCATCGAGGAGGTGCGGGCGCGCTATGAGGCGCTGTTCCAGCGCTTCGGTGCCGCCCCCGCCGCGATGGATTTCACCCCCGGCCAGCTCGGTCCCATCAGCGGGGAATGGGTTGGCGCGGGCGACCGCAGCCGCCTGATGCTCTATTTCCATGGCGGCGGCTTTGTCGCCGGCAGTCCCGAAACCCACCGCGCCATTGTCGGCAAGCTGGTGGAAGCCAGCGGCGTCGGCGCCTTCAGCGTCAAATACCGGCTGGCGCCGGAATGTTTCTTCCCGGCCGCGGTGCGCGACGGCATGGACGCCTATCGGGCGCTGTTGGCCAAGGGCGTGCCGGCGCGCGCCATCGTGCTGGTCGGCGATGAAGCCGGCGGTGGGCTGGCCTTTGCCGTGGCCCTGGCGATCCGCAATGCCAGCCTGGAAATGCCGGGCGGTGTCGCGGCGCTGTCGCCCTGGGCCGACCTGTCGCTGTCGGGGCTGTCGCTGCTGGCCAATCGCAAGGCCGACACGGTCCTGGACTGGGAGATGCTGTTCCTCGCGGCCCGCAACTATCTGCGCAAGTCCAATCCCTGCGACGCCTATGCCTCGCCGGCCTATGCCAGCTTCGCCAATTTTCCGCCGGTGATGGTGCATGCGGGCTCGCACGAAATCCTGCGCGACGACGCCTCCAAGCTGGGCGACCGGGCTGCTGATGCCAACGTCTCGGTGAGCGTGGAGATCTATGACGGCATGGGCCATCTGTTCCAGATGGAGTCCGGGCGCAACGAGGCCAAGGTTTCGCTGTCGCGCCTGGCGCAGTTCATCCGCGCCAGGAGCGCGGTGATGGCGGTCTAGGCCGGGACGGCCAGGGCTTCGGCGAAGCGCCCCGACAGCTTGGCGCCGGCGAATTCCGCGCCCTGGATTTCGGTGTCGCGCATGTCGGCATCGCTGAGATTGGCATAGCTGAGATCGCAGCCCGACAATCTGGCCCGGCGCAGGTCCGCGCCGCGCAGATCGGCATAGCGCGCCTGGGCATTGTCCATGCGCGCCGGCAGCAGGCGGCCGCCGGTGATCATCAGCGGCCCCAGCTTGGTGTCGCGCAGGTCGGCATGGTTGAGCAGCGCGCCCGACAGGTTGACGCCGCGCAGGTCCGCGCCGCCCAGCTTGGCCGAGCGCAGGTCGCAGCCCGAAAGGTTGGAGCCCTGCAGCGAGGCGCCTTCGAAACTTATGCCATACAGCAACGCACCCGGTGCGATCAGCGCCGTCAGCATGCGATGGGAAAGGCGGGTGACATGGCGCAGGTCCATGTTGGTGAGGTCGGCGGGTTCGCCGGTGCGGCCGTCGCTTTCCGCCCAAAGTGTATGGCTGTCCAGCAGCGCATCGATGCGCGCCTGGACTTCGGGATCCGGCGCCAGGGCCGCGGTCACGGTCTTGGTCATGTCGGCGCCATGGGTGGTGGCGAAATCCATCTTGGCGCCGATCAGGATGCAGCCCGCCAGGTCGGCGCCGGTCAGGTTGCAGCCCGACAAATCGGCATTTTCCAGATTGGCCCCTGTGAGACGCGCCTGGCGCAGGTTGGCGCGGGTGAGGCGGACGCCTTTCATGATCGCATCGGTGAAGTCGGCCTGCACCGCGATGGCGCCGGTCATCTTGGCGCGTTCCAGGTTGGCGGAGTTCATCATCGCCGCCGGCATTTCCGAAGCGCCGATGTCATGCTGCAGCACGCGCAGGTTTCCGTATTTGTCCTTCTCGGCGATGGTGCCTTCGCGCAGGTCCGCCTCATACAGGTCGGCGCCGATGAGATTGGCGCCGCGCAGGGAGGCGCCGCGCATGTCGGCGCGCCGCATCGAGGCGCCAGAAAGGTTGCAGCGGCGCAGGTCGGAACCGAAGAAGGAGGCGCTGTCCAGCTTGGCGCCGGCGAAATTGGTTTCTTCCATCACCGCGCCGGTGAAGTCGGCATCGGCAAGGTTCCGTCCGGAAAGATCCAGCCCCGACAGGTCGCAGAAGGCGAGGATGGCGCGGGCGCCGCCCACGCGGCCGGAATAGAGCATCTCATGACGTGCGGCGGCGGCGCTCACATCCTTCTGGGTGAGCTTCGCAAAGCCGGTGTGCCGGGCCTGGGTCATGTGGGACTCGTCGGAGACATGGGGACGGTTTTGCTCGTTAAGCCTTTTTCACGTGGGCGATTTTGCACTTCCGGGCGCTAATGGCTGATTAAGACGCGGCCATTTGCGCGGTTTAGGCCTGTCCAGGGCGAAAATTGCTGTTGAACCGGGACGATAGCCGGGTACAAAGGCGCTGGCAGGACCGGTCCTCGGCCCGGACGGGCGGATCGGCCCCCTGGCAAGGGTAAACGGTGCGACGCCGGGCGATGCGCCCAGGTGACGGGATCCGCGAGAGCGGACTCCATGACGAGGCAAATGCCGACATGCGGGGCCGCCCCGCGCCCGGCGAGATTTTTAAAGAGGTTGCGTTGACCAGGCACCGTTTGATGCTTTCCGCCGCTGCGGCTGCCCTGCTGGCGGCGGGCGCCACCATGGCCCGCGCCGATACCGAGATTTCCACCAGCACCTCCACGGCGCTCTCGACCTCGACATCCGGCAACATCACCATCGATTCCACCGGCGGCGTCGGCATTGCGACCGCGGCCACGCCCGCGGTCACGATCAATTCCGGCAACTTCGTGCTCAACAACGGCTTCATCGCCAACAATGGCGTGGACACCGGAATCGGCCTGAAGATCGACACCACGGCGGGCGCTGTCCTGTCGCCGTCGGGCTTTGCCTCGACCGGCACCATCGACCTGGGCGGCGGCGGCACCACCAAGGAAGGCATCTGGATCACCGGCGGCGGCACCTTCTATGGCCCCATCACCCTGACATCGCTCACCACCACCGCTCTGACCGGCACCGCGGCCGTGACCCAGCAATCCTCGATCCTGGTGAAGGGCGACAATTCCACCGCCTTCCTGCTGGACGCCGGCACCAATGTGACCAGCAACATCCTCCTGGGCGGCGGGGGCATCCTCTACAATGCCAGCGACAATTCCACCGCCTCCAACAGCATCATGGTGTTCCTCAACGGCACCGTGAACGGCAATGTGATCATCAATTCCGCTCTGTCGGGCACCGGCGCCGGCCTGATCGGCCTTGAGACCCTGGGCGGCATCCATTCCTGCCTCAGCGACACCGCCGCACCGGCGGGCTTTACCTGTCCCGTCGGCGCCACCGGCGCACTGATCAATGCCGGCACCATCTCCCTGATCGGCATCAGCGTCCCCAACAGCCGGGGCAACAATCCGGAAGCCGGTTCGGCGCTGATCATCGGCAACAGCGTTGACGGCGGCTTCATCAATGCCGGCCCCGGCACCTCCAGCAATGCCACGGTCGCGGTGATCAGTTCCTCCGGCCTGGTCACGAGCGGCGTGGTGCAGCCCGTCATGCTGATCGACCCCACCAAGTCCATCACCGGCACGCTTCTGGCGCCGCGCAGCGCCCTCTTTCTGGGCCCGCTCACCAACGCCATCGACGCCATCGATCCCGGCTATTCCTTCTCCAACCGCGGCAGCATCCTGGCCCGGCCCATCGATACCGGACTGAGCACCTCATCGCTGGTGATCCAGGGCGCCTCGGCCGCCTTCAACACCTGCCTGAGCGCCTCGGTGGGCGCCTGTACCGGCATCAATTCCGATCCGACCACCAATGGCGGCGGCTTCCTCAATACCGGCACCATCTCCGCGATCGCGACCACCGGCCAGACCGACCGCAGCGGCGCCACCCGCATCACCTCCAACGCCGTCTATATCGGCGCCTTCGCCACCGTGCCGCGGCTGGACGTGAAGTCCGAGGTCATCAGCGGCTCCACCACCACCCCGGGCATCATCTCCGCCCAGGTCAGCGGCATCGGCCAGGGCAGCGCCTTCGCGCTGACCATCGGCGCCAACGCCGTCCTTCCGGTCATCAATGTCGGCAAGGGCGCCTCCATCACCGCCACGGTGGATACCTCCACCGTCTCGCCCACCAGTGACATCGCCACCGCCTCGGCGCCCTTCACCCTGTTCTCGGAAGCCATCCTGGACCAGTCCGGCACGGTGAAGATGGTCAACAATGCCGGCACCATCCGGGCCGCCAACACCGTGCTGACGCCGCAATCGGGCGCAACGGCGCTGAGCGTGCAGCGCGCCATCGACCTGCAGGCTTCCACCACCGGCGGTACGGTCATCAACAACAGCGGCAACATTCTGGGCGATGTGCTGTTCGGCACGGCCGGCAACAACAATGTGCTGAATGTCGGCAATATCGGAGCTTCCGGCTCCGCCAATGCCGTGACCGGCGTGGCCAACACGCCCTCCAGCTATGCCGTGCTGGCCGAAACGGTCCTGAACCAGACCTCCGGCCTGCCGCCGCTCACGGACGCGGCGATCCTGGATTTCGGCTCCGGCACCGGCAATGTCCTGCATGTGGGCGGCTATGGCTATGTCAATGCCGTCATCAACTCGGGCGTCGGGGCGCTGGACGTCCAGGTGGACAGCAACGGCATCCTGTATGTCGCCAACAATTCCTCGTCGCTGCAGGCCAACAACTTCAATGTGGCGGCCAACGGCACGCTGGGACTCTCGATTGCCCAGGCCAATGTGAACAGCCTGACGCCGGTGGTGCAGGCCAACAGCGCCACCCTGTCGGGCGCCAACCTGGCGCTGCAGTTCGGCACCTATATCTCCTCGGGCTTCACCGCCGCCAGCGTGGCGACCCCGACCGAGCAGACCATCACCCTGCTGCGCGCGCCCACCATCACCGACACCACCCTGGCGAACCAGAATGCGCTGCTGGCGCAGAACACGCCCTTCCTGTTCGAGAGCCCGTCTCTGACCGGCGGCAGGGGCGGCCCGGTCCCGCTCCAGATCTCCACCGATGCCGGCGGCCAGCAGACCTTGCTGCTGCATCTGTTGCCGCGTTCGGTCAACGCCACCAATACCGACGGCACCCCCGGCCTGAACCTGTCGGGCAATGCCAGGAACCAGTTCCCGTTCGTGGCCTCGGCGCTGTCCACCGACAATGAGCTGGGCTCGGCCATCGCCTCCAGCATGACCGTTTACAACACGCCTGGCCTGGCCTCGAGCGGCATCAATATCGCCGCCAGCCAGCAGCAGGCCCAGCAGGTCTTCTCGCAGTTCGCCCCCGACGTGTCGGGCGGCACCCGCGAGATCGCCATCATGCTGACCGACCAGGCCACCGGCCCGGTGGCGGCGCGCCAGCGCCTGCTGCGCAGCTATTCCAACGTGTCGGGCGACATGACCCTGTGGGGCCAGGAATTCGCCGGCCATATCAACAACAAGGGCGCCACCTCGGGCTCCGGCGATCTGACCTCCTACAAGGATCACGGCTTCGGCTTCACCCTGGGCGTGGATGCCGGCTCGCCCCGCAACGGCTGGTATGGCGGCGCCTTCACCTTCTATTCGGGCGATGTTTCCCAGCTGTTGCCGCGCGCCACCAAGACCCAGACCGAATGGTACATGCTGACCGGCTATACCGAATGGAAGGGCAAGCATTTCTTCCTCGATACCACCGCCAGCGCCGCCTATGGCAATTTCTCGGAGACCCGCAGCCTGATCGTGGGCAATGTGGCGCGCTTCGCCACCTCCAAGCGTCCGGGCGCCATGCTGGCGCTGGGCGCCAATGCCGGCATGATCGCCCATGTGCTGGGCGGGGTGGAGATCGATCCCCATGTCAGCCTGGACGGCATGACCCTGCGCGAGGAAGGCTATACCGAAGGCGGCGGCGGCCCCGGCCTGAACCTGGCCGTGGCGCCCTACTTCGCCAGCTCGATGCGCACCGCCGTGGGCGCCGACGTCAAGGGCACCATCAGCGTCTTCGGCATCGACCTGACCCCCGAAGGGCGTCTGGGCTATCGCTACGACCTGCTGCACCAGGCGGTGAAGATCCGCGCCGCCTTCGATTCCACGGGCGGCCTGGGCACTGCCGGCAACACCATGACCTTCATCGGTCCCGATCCCGACAGCGGCAATGTCTTTACCGGTCTCTCCTTGGGCGCCGGCACCGACACCTGGCATCTGGGCGTCAATTACGACTGGATCCGCGGCGACAACGGCTCCACCACGCAGGTGGGCACGCTCACGGTCCTGGGCCGCATCTAGGCCTTCGCGATCTCCAGGAATTTCGCTACGTCGTCTTGCGGCGTGGCGAAGCTGGTGGCCAGGCGAACCAGCACGCGGCCATCCCTGGGCGGCGTCCAGTCATAGAAGATCGCGCCTGCATCCCGCAGCGTCGCCGCCAGTTCCACCGGCATATCCGCAAACACCATGTTGGTCTGCACCGCGCCCACGATGCGGATGCTGTTGATGGCCCTCAGCCCCGCCGCCAGCGTCTGCGCCAGCGCATTGGCGCGGGCCGCCGCGTCCAGCCACAGCCCGCCCTCGACAAAGGCGTGAAGCTGGGCCGAGACAAAGCGCATCTTGGAGACCAGGTGGCCGCCTTTCTTGCGGCGGTATTCGAAATCGCGCGCATCGGCGGGATCGAAGAACACCACCGCTTCCGCCGCCACGGTGCCGCCCTTGCTGGCCCCGAAGGACA
>JAQGLO010000076.1 GCA_028292825.1 Alphaproteobacteria bacterium
ACAAGTATGTGATCCACCAGGTCGCCCAGGCCTATGGCAAGACCGCGACCTTCATGCCCAAGCCCGTCAAGGGCGACAATGGTTCGGGCATGCATGTCCACCAGTCGATCTGGAAGGCCGGCAAGCCCTTGTTCGCCGGCTCGGGCTATGCCGACCTGTCGGACCTGTGCCTGTTCTATATCGGCGGCATCATCAAGCATGCCAAGGCGCTGAATGCCTTCACCAACCCGCTCACCAACAGCTACAAGCGCCTGATCCCCGGCTTCGAAGCCCCCGTGCTGCTGGCCTATTCGGCCCGCAACCGGTCAGCTTCCTGCCGCATCCCGCAC
The DNA here is from genome assembly GCA_028292825.1 of Alphaproteobacteria bacterium. Classification (GTDB taxonomy): domain Bacteria; phylum Pseudomonadota; class Alphaproteobacteria; order Micropepsales; family Micropepsaceae; genus Rhizomicrobium. Next base: position 330 of record JAQGLO010000076.1, read on the forward strand.
TCGTCCTCGCCCAACGGCAAGCGCGTCGAGGTTCGCTTCCCTGATCCGGGCGCGAACCCCTATCTCGCCTACGCGGCGATGCTGATGGCCGGTCTTGATGGCATCGAGAACAAGATCCATCCGGGCGGCCCGATGGACAAGGACCTGTACCACCTGCCGCCGGAAGAACTGGCCAAGGTACCGCAGGTCTGCGGTTCGCTGCGCGAAGCCCTGGACAATCTCAAGGAAGACCATGGCTTCCTGCTGAAGGGCGGCGTCTTCGACAAGGACTTCATCGAGGCCTATATCGACCTCAAATATCAGGACGTGTACGCCTTCGAGCACACGCCCCATCCGGTCGAATTCCAGATGTACTATTCGGTCTGATTTTTTCAGGCTTGGCGGAAAGGGCGCGGCGTTTGCCGCGCCTTTTTTGTTTCAAGCGGCCGCCACCGCGGCATCGGCATGCTTCACCGGCAGGGTGATGAAGACGCTGCAGCCCTTGCCGTATTCGCTTTCCATCCAGGCGCGGCCGCCATGCAGCTCGGCCAGGCCCCTGACCAGCGCCAGGCCAAGGCCGGTGCCGCCCGCCTGGCGGTCGAAGCGGTTGTCCACCTGGTTGAAGGGCGAGAAAATCCTGTCCACCTTGTCGGGCGGAATGCCGGGGCCGTTGTCGCGCACCAGGATCTGGAAATCGCCGTTTGTCCCGCGGCCGCCGATCACCTCGATGCGCCCGCCCATCGGCGTGAACTTGACGGCGTTGCTGACCAGGTTGATCAGGATCTGCTTGACCGCGCGTTCGTCGGCCCACAATTCGGGGGCATTGTCGTCCACCGTGATGACCAGCGCCTGGTCCTTTTCACGCGCCTTGGTCCCGATCAGCTTCAGGGCGATGTCGAAGGTATGCGCGGCGTCCAGCGGATCGGGCGCGATATCCATGCGGCCCGCCTCGATCTTGGCGACGTCCAGCAGATCGTTGATCAGCGACAGCAGGTGCGCACCGGAGGAATGGATATCGCCGGCATAGTCGCGGTAGCGTTCATTGCCCACCGCCCCGAAACATTCCTGGGCGATGATTTCCGAAAAACCCAGGATGGCGTTCAGCGGCGTGCGCAGCTCGTGGCTCATATTGGCCAGGAAGGCGGTCTTGGAGGCGTTGGCGGTTTCCGCCTCGAAGCGCTTCTTCAGCGCCTCGTCGCGGGTCACTTCCAGCTCATGCGCCAGGTCTTCCACCTTGAAGCGCAGGCGGGCATCCTCGGCCATGCGCTGCACCAGCGGCGAACCGGTGATCCACAGCTGCAGCGCCACGAACGGCGCCACGATGCCGGTGACACGGTCGATGGGAAGATCACCCAGCAGGAAGCGCGAGCCCCCGATCGCGACCAGGGGCAGGATGGTGGCGCCATACATCACCATGTTGCTGCCGCGCACGACCACCAGGCCCGCGAGGACCGCCATGCTGCCGGCCGCCAGGAACAGGTGATTGACCACATTGCCGGGTTCCCAGCACAGCCAGGGCATCAGGCCCCAGGCGCTGCTGACCAGGATTTGTGTGGCGACAAACAAACCGAACCATTTTTGAGCCTCTTGCGGCACCCCGCCGTGCCGGTCCCAGGCCGACATGGTCGCGGCGCAGACCCCGACCGCGAAGGCCAGGACCAGCGGCAGGACAAGGGTGCGGGCCGCCGGCACATGGCCGACCGCGCCATAGGAAGACAGCAGCGCCACGATCAGGCCCCAGACCGGCGCGACCAGCCGCGCATAGCGGGCGGACCGCGCCACAAGCGCCAGCTGCACCATCAGGATGCGCGGGTCGGTTTCTGCCTTGTCGTAACGCCGGAAAAGCACGCGGATTTCCAGGATGGAGCTCCGGCCCAGTATCGCGCTCCCGCCTTAAAATTTTCTGAGTTGCACCCGCTGCCCCCTTCGCCTTTGGGCTCGCTTTTCATGGTTGAGGAAACGTAAAAATAGGCTGGTCCGGCCGCGATTCGCGGTTTGTGCCGTAACCCTCTATCTCCAGTTGCCATGGCCAAAGATACACGCGACCTGTTCGACGCAAGCTCCGCCGCCTCCAAGGCCTATACCGCCAAGGACATCGAAGTGCTGGAGGGGCTTGAGCCCGTGCGCCGCCGCCCCGGCATGTATATCGGCGGCACCGACGCCAACGCCTTCCATCACCTGGCCGCCGAGATCATCGACAATTCCATGGACGAGGCGGTGGCGGGACATGCCACCACCATCTCGATGGAGCTGAAGGCCGGCAATGTGCTGATCGTGCGCGACAATGGCCGCGGCATTCCCATCGACCCGCATCCCAAGTTCAAGAACAAGTCGGCGCTGGAAGTCATCATGACCACGCTGCATGCCGGCGGCAAGTTCGACGGCAAGGCCTATGACACGTCGGGCGGCTTGCACGGCGTCGGCGCCAGCGTCGTGAACGCGCTGTCGGAATGGATGGAAGTCGAAGTCGCGCGCGACAAGCATGCCTGGAAAATGCGTTTCGAGCGCGGCCATGCCATCGGCAAGCTGAAGGACATGGGGGCGGTCAACCGGCGCGGCACCATCACCAGCTTCAAGCCCGACATCAAGATCTTCGGCGATATCGGCTTCTCCCCTGCCCGGCTGCACCGCATGGCCAAGTCCAAGGCCTATCTGTTCCGCGGCGTGGAAATCCGCTGGTCGTGCGATCCCGCATTGATCACGGATGAGACCCCGGCCGAGGATGTGCTGAAGTTCCCCGGCGGGCTCTTGGACTTCCTGCGCGGCGAAGTCGGCAAGGCGTCCACCGTGACGCCGCGCGAATTCTTCGGCAAGACCGAGAACAAGGATGGGCGCGGCGCGGTCGAATGGGCCGTGACCTGGGCGCCGTCGCGCGATCCCATGATGCGCAGCTATTGCAACACCATTCCCACCGCCATGGGCGGCACCCACGAACAGGGCCTGCGCAATGGCCTGACCAAGGCGCTGCGCGCCCATGGCGAGCGCAGCAACAACCGCA
>JAQGLO010000075.1 GCA_028292825.1 Alphaproteobacteria bacterium
TGACGGTCAGGGTCAGCGTGCCGTCGCTGGCGGCGGACGAGCCCATATAGAGCATGCCTTCGGCGCCCTGGATCTGCTCTTCCAGCGGCGTCGCCACCGTCTCGGCGATGGTCTGGGGATTGGCGCCCGGGAACATCGCAGTCACCACCACAGACGGCGGCACGACCTCGGGATATTCCGAGATCGGCAACTGGGTCATGGCGATCAGGCCCGCCAGGAAAATGGCGACCGAGATCACACCGGCGAATATCGGCCGGTCGATGAAGAACTTGGATAAATTCACGGTATTATCTCCCCGGCTGGATGCCGGCGTTATGAATTACTTCGAGGCTGTCTTGACGGGCTGCGGCGAGACCACAGCACCCGGGGCCAGCGTCTGCAGGCCGTCCAGGATCACGCGGTCGCCGGCCTTCAGGCCCGAGGTCACCACGCGGTTGCCGTTGATCGCCACACCCAGCTGCACGGGACGATATTCGGCATGGTCACCGGCGCCGACCACGAAGACAAAGCGCTTGCTCTGGTCATTGCCCACGGCCGATTCCGGCACCAGCAGCGCATCGGTCATGGCATTGGAGCCCATCTTCACCGACACGAACATGCCCGGCACCAGGGCGCCGTCGTCATTGGTGAAGCGGGCGCGGGCGCGGATGGTGCCCGAACCGGTGGTGATGTGGTTGTCGAAGCTGTCGACCGTGCCGCGATAGCTGCGGCTGTCGCCGGCGATGCTCAATTCCACCGGCACCGCCTTTTCATGGCTGCGCACGCTGCTCAGATAGGTCTGTTCGTCCACTTCAAAGTCGGCATAAACGCCGTCATTGGAGACAATGGAGGCCAGCAGCGGCGGCGGGGCGGTGGGCGATCCCACCAGATTGCCCAGGGTGATTTCGGCCCGGCTGATCTTGCCGGCGATCGGCGCCTTCACATAGGCATTGTCGACATCCACCTGGGCCTGCGCCAGCGCCGCGGCCGACGAGGCGATGGTCGCCTGGGCGACCTTGTAGGCATTGGCGGTCTGGTCATATGTCAGCGCCGCGATGGCGTTCTGCTTGCGCAGCGATTCGTAGCGCGCCAGCGTCACCTTCGCCAGATCGGCATTGGTGCGCGACGACTGCAGATCGGCGGCCGCCTTGGCGGCGGCGGCATGGAAGGGACGCGGATCGATCACGAACAGAATGTCGCCGGCCTTGACCTGCTGGCCGTCCTTGAAGCGGATCTCGGTGATGCGGCCGGACACCTGGGGACGGATCTCGGCATAGTCCACGGCGCTGATGCGGCCAGAGAATTCGGCAAAGGGCTTCACCGTCTGGGGCTTGACGACCTGGACTGTCACCGGGCTGGCGGCAGGGCCGGCTTCCGGCGCGGGCTTGGCGTTGGCGTGGTACAGCGCATAGCCGCCACCCAGCAGCAGGAACAGCGCAGCGCCAAAGGCCTGGCGGCGCAAAGTCTTGGAGGGGGTATGGCCCTGCTGGCTGAGGAACTTCTGGGTCTGGAAGATATCGATGTGCGTCATGTGATGTCCCGCCTATATCTGTAACGAGCGACACAGATATTCTTCTGGACTTCAGACGTCAAGGGAATTATATACCGGTCAGCACATAAAAAGGAAACACCCAATATGCGGACCGGAAGGCCGCGGTCTTTCTGCAAAGATGAAGCCCTGGACCGGGCCATGACCATCTTTTGGCGCAGCGGCTATGAGGGCGCCTCCATGGCCGACCTCACCCACGCCATGGGAATAAATTCCCCAAGCGTCTATGCCTGCTTCGGCAGCAAGGAAGGCCTCTTCAAGGCCGTTCTGGACCGATACGACCAGCGCCGCGCCGAATTCATGCAAAATGTGCTGGCCGCCCCCACCACGGCTGAAGTGGCGGAGGCCTTCTTATATGGCGTGGCGGAGTTCGCTGCCGACACCAGCGGCAAGAATCCGCCCGGCTGCCTGATGCTGCAGGGTGGGATTTCCTGCGGCGACGCCCAGATTCCCGACGCGCTGGCCAAGCATCGCGCCGAAAAGGAAGCCATGCTGCGGGCCCGCTTCGAACAGGCCAAAGAGACAGGGGACCTTTGCGAAAAGGCCAATCCCGCTGCTCTGGCCCGTTACCTCACCGCCATGGCCAACGGCATCTGCGTGCAGGCCGCCGCCGGCGCGTCCGGCAAGGAGCTGCGCGAAGTCGCTTCGCTGGCGCTGGCCGGCTGGCAGGGCGCGGCCGCCGATTGCGGCAATCGCGAACAGGTCAAAGTGAAAACCGAAGAACTCGCCTGACAGTTTGTCGCTGTTGAGACGGCACCTCAAATGCCGCAGACTTGCTCCAACAAAAGATCAGGGGTGGGACGATGAAGTTCTGGACGGCATGCAGCTTGGCTTTGGTGTTGACGACGGGCGCGGCGATGGCCGCCGAACCCCGCAAGCCCGGTGAATATCCCCCCACCATCGATTCCATTCCGCAGCCCGGCGTCGCCAAGGGCAAGCTGATCGGGCCGCTGGAATTCAAATCCAAAATTATCGAAGGCACAGTCCGCCGCTACTGGATTTATGTGCCGGCCGGCTATGACGCCAAAGACCCGCCGAACCTGCTGGTGTTCCAGGACGGCCAGCGCGCCACCAATCCGCAGGGCCCGCTGAACATTCCTGTGGTACTGGACAACCTGATCGCCAGGGGCGACATCCCCAAGACCATCGGAATCTTCATCACGCCGGGCAATACCGGCACCGAGCATTATCCCGACAATCTGGGCACCGGAAATCCCAACCACCGCGCCCCGGAATATGACGCGCTGAGCGATGCCTATGGCCGCATGCTGATCGACGAGATCATGCCGGAAGTGGCGAAGAAATATGCCTTTTCCAGCGATCCGAAGAAGCGCGCCATCGGCGGCACCTCGTCGGGCGCGATCTGCGCCTGGACCGTGGCATGGAACAGGCCGGACGCCTTCGGCAATGTCATCAGCATGATCGGCAGCTACACCTCGATCGGCTATCACCCGGCGACGACGACCGCGCCGGCGATCTATGGCGGCGACACCTATCCCGGCCTGATCCGGCGCGAGCATATCCGCCCCATCCGCATTTTCCTGCAGGACGGCACGGCCGACCTCAACAACATGTTCGGCAACTGGCACCTGGCCAATGAGCAGATGGTATCGGCGCTGCAATGGGCGAACGCCAATGCCGACGAAAAGAAAGATGCTGGCCCGCGCTATGACGTCCGCTTTGAATGGGGCGACGGCGCCCATAGCGACGTGCATGGCGGCTGGCTGCTGCCGGGGATTCTGCGCTGGATGTTCGGCAAGTAACTAGGCGGGCAGCTTCACCAGCCGGTGGGCATTGGTCCAGACCAGCTTGCGGAAGACCTCCGGCGTGGTGGAAGCCGTCAGCAGGCCCAGAGTCTCGCGCGCCACGCACTTGCCACGGATGCGCGGCGCCACGCGATCGGAATTCTGCGCCGCGCCGCCGCCCTTGCCGTCCTCGCAATTGCAGTCACTGCCGAAATGCAGGCGGTCCTGGTGGCGCTTCAGGAAGTCGCGGGTAAAGGCCGCATCGCGCGACAGGAAATTGTTGGCAGAATTTGACGCCAGGTCGCCCTGCACATTCTCGAAGTCTGACAGGATCTTGTCGCTGACGCCGCCCGCCACGACTGGCCCGGTGGGATAGGGGTCTTTCTCGTCATAATCGGCACTGACATTGGCCCAGAAGGCATCGGCATGCAGGATGAATTTGGTCTTGTGATACTGCCGGATCACGGGCGCGAAATGCTTGATGCCCGCATTGTAGGTGCCGGCCGCGGAGGCCTGGCCGACTTCCTGGAAATGGATCAGCACCGGCACGTCCAGCTCGGCGCACAGGTCATACATGCGCCGCATCTCCGGCCCGTCCGCCGCGACATGGTATTTCAGTTCGCCGATACCCCGCGCGCCCGCCTTCACGGCCTGGGTCAGTATCTGTTCGGCCTCCGGCCTGGTCACATCGGAAGACGCCATCCAGCACGGGAACATGGCCGCGTTCTGCGCCTGCAGCGCCGCGACCTGCGCGGCGGCATCGCCGCGCACCAGCAGATTGGCGGCGGTCACCCCTGCCCCAACCTGGTGGGCAATGTTGGCGGCCGGGTCCGCACGCATGTGGAAATGCATGTCGATCACGGGGGAACTCCAGCCGGACTGCGCCCAGGCCGGAACCTGTGACGCGGCTGCAACGGCGCCCAGACCCGCAACAATATTTCGCCTGTTCAGCATGTGCCGCCCCCGGTTGTTCTGGTTGTTGCGCAAACCCATAGGTCAGGCTTGTCCCGAAAGTGTGCTGGCGAAGTCAAAGCCCAAGGCATGCTGTGCTGCAGCATTTTCGCTCCAACACTTCGCATGTGCAGCAATGTTGTCTGTGGCGATTGTAAAGCGCACGAAAAGGCGCTGAAACATATGTCGTTGCTCACTTTATTAGGGCTGCCTGGTACCTTATAAGGACTCAAAACACGGCCTTCAGACGCCGTTGGGCAACAGGGACGATGACGTTGCAGAACGCGGTGCCCGCCGCGGCTCTGTTGAGCTGTATACGGATTTCCGGAGTGCGTAGATGTCGCCGATGATCAAGCGGAGTGGTTTGGCAGTGGGTGTTGTCGCCCTGATGGGGGCCGCTGCCTTTGCGGTATCCGGCGCCAGCGCCGACACCACGCCTGCGAACGCTACCACACCGACGCAAGCCTCCGTCCAGGTGGCGGTGAATGCCGCGCCTGTTGCACCGGCATCCGGTGCCGCGCTGACGGCTGACGATCACAAGAAAATGATGATGCAGTATTGCACCGGCTGCCATAACGACCGTCTCAAGACGGCCGGCATGTCGGTGGTGCCGCTCGATGCCAACAACCTGCCGGCAAACCTGGACACCTGGGAAAAGATCCTGCGCCGCGTCAGCCTGGGCGAGATGCCGCTGCGCGGTGCGCCGCGTCCGCCCAAGGAACGGCTGAACCAGTTCACCGGCTGGCTTTCCGCATCGCTCGATGCCAATGGAAAGGCCCATCCCAATCCCGGCCGCGCCACCGTGCGCCGCATGAACCGCTTTGAGTACAGCAACGCCGTGCGCGACCTGCTGGGCTTCAATGTCGACATGAGCAGCGAGCTGCCGGTGGACGATACCGGCTATGGCTTCGACAATATCGCCGACATCCTGACCGTCTCGCCCACCCTGATGGACCGTTACATCAATGTGGCGGGCAAGATCAGCCGTCTGGCCACCGGCCAGGCGTCGACGAAGGTCGTCACCACCGACTTCAAGCTGACCAAGGATCTGTTTGAAAACGGCTTTGGCGTGCCTGCCTATAACGAGCGCGCCAGCGACGAGCTGCCGCTGGATTCGCGCGGCGGCGGGGCGATCAAGTTCTACGCGCCCTATGACGCGACCTACAACATCCAGATCTATCTCAACTCCGGCACCGGCACGGAAACCGAGATCGATGCCAACAACCGCTACGAACTGAAAGTGCCGCTGAAAGCGGGGCTCCGCAGCATCGGCGTTTACTTCCCCAAGAACCTGGCGCTGAGCGAAAGCCTGCTGCCCAAGGTCACGACCGGCGCCCGCCCCGTCAAACCCACCAACCCCACCCAGATTCCGCTGGATGTGCAGGTGGACGGCACCAGGGTGAAGGAGCTTTCCGTTCCTTCCGCCGCCCAGGGGCCGAATGTCAGCCAGGCTTTCTATCTGCGCGATGTGATGCAGGTTTCCGTGCAGGGCCCGTTCGATGTGAAGGGCCCTGGTGACACCGCCAGCCGCCGCAAGATCTTCATCTGCCATCCGTCGGCCGCATTGCCCGAACAGGCCTGTGCCGAAAAGATTCTCGGCACCCTTGCCCGCCATGCCTATCGCCGCCCGGTGAACGGCGCCGATGTGGCGCCGCTGATGAAGATCTATGCGATGGGCCGCAAGGACGGGAATTTCGAGCAGGGCATCGCGACCGCTGTCCAGGCGCTGCTGGTTTCGCCCAACTTCCTGTTCCAGCGCGAAACCGATCCGGCGAAAAGCGCGCCGGGCGCCGTCCACAAGATCAGCGACCAGGAACTGGCCACGCGCCTGTCCTTCTTCCTGTGGAGCTCCATCCCCGACGACAAGCTGCTCGCGGTGGCCCAGTCGGGCCAGCTCAGCAAGCCCGCCGTGCTGAAGGCCCAGGTCACCCGCATGCTGGCCGATCCCAAGGCCCAGGCCCTGACCAAGAATTTCGCCGGCCAGTGGCTGTACCTGCGCAAGCTGGATTACCAGCGCCCCGACCGCCGCATCTTCCCGGACTTTGACGAGCGCCTGCGCAGTTCGATGAAGACCGAGACCGAGATGTTCTTCACCGGCATCGTGCAGGAAAACCGTCCCGTGCTGGACTTCCTGGACGCCGATTATACCTATCTGAACCAGCGCCTGGCCGAGCATTACGGCGTTCCCGGCGTTTACGGCACCAGCTTCCGCAAGGTGCAGATGGATCCCGCCGTTCATCGCGGCGGGCTCCTGGGTCAAGGCTCCATCCTGACGGTCACCTCCTACAACAACCGCACCTCGGTGGTGCTGCGCGGCAAGTGGGTGCTGGAAAACATCCTGGCCGCGCCGCCGCCGGCGCCGCCGCCGAACATCCCGTCCCTGAACGAGGTCAAGAACGGCAAGCTGATGACGGTGCGCGAGCAGATGGAGATGCATCGCAACAATCCGGTCTGCGCCTCCTGCCACACCAAGATGGAGCCGTTCGGCTTCAGCCTTGAGAACTTCAACGCCATCGGCGCCTGGCGCACGCGGGATGCCGGCCAGGTGCTGGATGTCTCCGCTGTCATGCCTGACGGCACCAAGTTCGACGGCCCCAGCGGCGCGAACGGACTGACGGGCATCCTGCTGAGCCGCAAGGACCAGTTCACCGACGCCTTCACCGAACGCCTGATGACCTATGCCCTGGGCCGCGGTCTTGAAGGCTATGACATGCCGGCCGTGCGCACCGTGCGCTATGCCGCCGCCAAGGATGATTATCGCATGCAGACGATCATCATGGGCATCGTGCAATCTGTTCCATTTTCCATGAGAAGGACTCCGGAATTATGATCATCACCCGCAAGACCATGGATCGCCGCACCATCCTGCGCGGCACCGGCGCCGTTCTCGCCTTGCCGCTGCTGGACGCCATGATTTCCAGCGCCACGGCGATGGAAGCGGCCGCTGTCGCGCGCAAGCGCCTGCATGTCATCTACATGCCCAATGGCATGATGATGCAGAACTGGATCCCGGCCACGGAAGGCGAAGGCTATGCCGCCACGCCGATCCTCAAGCCGCTGGAGCCCTATCGCCAGAAGGTGCTGGTGGTGTCCGGTCTCGACCATGCCCAGGCCGAAGCCCTGGGCGACGGCGCGGGCGACCATGGCCGTTGCTGCGGTTCCTACCTGACGGGCGTGCATGTGAAGAAGACCGAAGGCGCCGATCTTGCCAGCGGTGTTTCGATGGACCAGCTGGTCGCAAAGCAGTATGGCGAAAAGACCCAGATCCCGTCGCTGGAAATGGGCCTTGAGCCTCCGTCACTGGTGGGCAGCTGCGACACCGGCTACAGCTGCGCCTATACCAACACCCTGTCCTGGACCAGCGCCAACACGCCGCTGCCCGTCACCATCAATCCGCGCGAAGTATTCGAGCAGCTGTTCGGCGATGGCGACAGCCTGGATGCCAAGAGCCGCCTTGCCCAGCTGAAGCGCCAGGCTTCGATCCTGGACTTCGTGGCCGACGACGCCAAGCGGCTGTCTTCCAACATGGGTGCCAACGACAAGCACAAGCTGGACGAATACATGACCAGCGTGCGCGATATCGAGCGCCGCATCCAGAAGATGGAAGCCGGCGGCGGCGACGTCGCGGCCCTGCCCGCCTTTGCCCGTCCCTCGGGCGTTCCGGACGGCTTTGAAGACCATGCCCGCATGATGGTGGACCTGATGGTCCTGGCGGCCCAGGCCGACCTCACCCGCGTCAACACCCTGATGCTGGCGCGCGAAACCTCGGCCCGCTCCTATCCGGAAATCGGCGTGCCGGACGGCCACCATCCCCTCAGCCATCACGGCAACGACCCGGAAAAGATGGCCAAGCTGACCAAGATCAACACTCTGCACATGGAGCAGGTCGCCTATTACCTGAAGCGCATGAGCGAAACCCGCGAAGGCGATGGCACCCTGCTGGACCACACCATGCTGCTGGCCGGCGCCAGCCTCGCGGATCCCAACGCGCATTCGCATCGCGACCTGCCGACCATGGTTGCGGGCGGCCTGATCAAGGGCAACCGCCACCTGGTAGCGCCGAAGGGAACGCCGATGACCAACCTGATGCTGGCGATGATGGACACGCTGGACGTCAAGGTGGAGAAGATCGGTGACTCCAATGGCCGCATGGCCGGCCTGACAGCCTGAGAAAAACAAAAAGACAAGCGACGGGGCGTATGAAAAAGGCATTTGGACTGGGCGTTCTCCTTCTGGGTTCGCTGTCGGCTACGGCTGGCGTTGTGGCAAGTCCGCTGACGGACGCGGTGCGCGGCGACGACCATGCGGCCATCAAGCGCCTGCTGGGGGCACACGTCGATCTCAATGCGCCGCAGGCCGACAAGTCGACCGCCTTGTCCTGGGCGGTCGATCGCCAGGACGAGGAATCGGTGAAGTTGCTTCTGGCGGCGGGCGCAAAGCCCAACACCAAGGATGTCAGCGGCGCCACGCCCCTGACGCTCGCCTGCGAGCTGGGCCAACCCGGCATTGTCACCCGCCTTCTGGACGCCGGCGCGCTTGCCAGGTCGGCGCGTGCCGACGGCATTTCCGCGCTGGCGCTCTGTGCCGGCACCTCCTCCCCCGAAGCGGTGGCCAAGCTGATCGCCAAGGGCGCTGACGTGAACGCCGCCGATCCGGGTGGCCAGACTCCCCTGATGTGGGCGGCCGCCAAGGGCCGCACCGACAATATCGCGCTGCTGCTGAAGCATGGCGCCAATGTGAACGCCGTGACCCAGAAGGGCTTCACGCCGCTCTATTTCGCGCTGCAGAGCAAGGTAACCCAGGCTTCCATGGCGCTGCTGGATGCCGGCGCCGACACCAAGGTCGTGCTGCCGGACGGCACCACCGTGGTCGCCGCCGCCCTTCTGGTCGACGATGTGCCTTTCGCCATGCAGGTGGTGTCGCGCGGCGCCGACACAAAGGATCGTGACCGCGACGGCCGCCAGTTGATCCATGTCGCGGCCGCCAACGGCAATGCCGATCTGGTGAAGCTGGTGTTGGCCAAGGGTGGCGATCCCAATGCCATGACCACGCCGCCGCAGCCTGCCACGCCGCCGGCCGAAGCGACTCCGGCGCCGCAGCCTGTGGCTGGGGCCGTCGGTGCCGGCGCCGGTGCCGGCGTGCCCGCCCGAAAGAAGCTTCTGGAAGCCGCGGACTTCCTGCTTCCCCCGCCGGTCGCGCCCACCACGCCGCTGCTGCTGGCGGCCCATGCCGGCTCGGTGCCGGCGATGAAGGCGCTGGTCGAGGCGGGTGCCAAGCCCGATATCAAGGCCGGGGACGGCGTGACGCTGGCGCTGGCCGCAGCCGGCAGCGGCAACCTGGACGCCGTGAAATACGCCCTGACGCTCGATCCCAACATCAACGCCGTCGCCAAGGGCGGCAAGAGCATCATGCACATGGTGATTGCCAACCGCACCGCCACAGACAATGAGGCGATTGTCACCTACCTCGCCGACAAGGGTGCAATCCTGAACGCAAAGGACGATCGCGGGACCACCCCGGCGGACCTCGTCAATCGGACCGGCCCGGAAAAAATCCGCGTCTTCTACATCCAGTTCATCAAGGACCGCGGCGTCCAGGCGAGCACCAACCACTGATCTGCGTGGGCGGTTCGCAAGAGCCGCCCATCGCACCCGCCCTCCGATCAGGGCTATAGTCCGTCCCGCTGAATCAGGGACATCCCATGAAGAAATGGTCCGCCAGCCGCGCTCCCGCCGGCCGCATCGCCTATGTCAATGGCCGCTACCTGCCGCATGGCCAGGCCGGGGTGCATATCGAGGACCGCGCCCTGCAGCTGGGTGACGGCATCTACGAGGTCACCAATGTGATCGCGGGCCGGCCGATTGACGAGGAGCCGCACCTGGACCGCATGGAGCGCAGCCTGCGCGAACTGGGCATCGCCATGCCGATGGGCCGCGCCGCGCTCAAACTGGTGATGCGCGAGATGATCGCCCGCAACCGCATTCCCAACGGGCTGCTGTACCTGCAGGTGACGCGCGGCGCCGTCCGCCGCGATCATGTGCCGCCAAAAGACGGCCCGCGCCCCACCCTGATCCTCACCATGCGAGCCCAGGACATGGCCGGACTGGCGGCGCGCATGGACAAGGGCATCGCCGTGGCGACCCAGCCCGATATTCGCTGGGGGCGCTGTGACATCAAGACCGTGCAGCTGCTGCCCAATCTGATGGCCAAGCGGGCCGCCAAGGCGGTCGGCGCCTTTGAGGCCTGGCTGGTGGACCGCGATGGCTATGTCACCGAAGGCGGTTCGACCAATGCCTGGATCGTGGATGAGGACGGCACCGTGATCACCCGCGAGCTCTCCAACGCCATCCTGCCCGGGGTGACGCGGCGCGTGATGATGGCGGCCATGGGCGAGGCGCAAGTGAAGCTGGTCGAGCGCAAATTCACGGTGGCGGAGGCCAAGACCGCAAAGGAAGCCTTCATCACCTCGGCCACGGGCGCCGCGGTGCCGGTGGTGGCGATCGATGGCGTGAAAATCGGCGCCGGCATTCCGGGGCCCGTCACGCGGCGCATGCGCGAGTTGTATGACGCCAAAGCCGGCCTCAAAGAATAAGGCCGCGCGGTGTCCCGCGCGGCCTTCTCTCATTTCGTCAAAATTCAGCGAATGGTCGCGACGCGGCGCTCATTCACCTGGAAACGCGCCAGTTCCATGCTGGCGGGCTTGAAGTCCGGCGCCAGTTCCTGGGCCTTGCGATAATCGTGATAGGCGGCAACCAGATTGCCGGAAGCTTCCTGCGCTTCGGCGCGATTGAAGTAGGCGATGTGCAGGTTGCCGGCATGGCCCAAGGCGATGGCCTGGTCGAAGTCGGCGCGGGCCGCGTCATAGCGGGCGGCATGCAGCAGGGCGGTGCCGCGTGAAATATAGGCGTTCGACAGGTCGGGAGACTGCGCGACGGCCGCGTTGAAGTCCGACATGGCGGCATCATCGCGGTGAGCGGCCACGTTGACGAGGCCGCGATTGACCAAGGTGCTGGCCATGGCGAGATGCGACAGGTCGCCGGTCATTGCGTCGTTGCAGGCACCGAGCGCCGTCTTCAACTGGCGCGACGTCAGCGTGTCGGACTTGGCGGCGGCGATGGCACATTCCTGGGCGGGCTTCAGTCCGACGGACGTCAGCGGGGCGGCATGGACAGGCATGGAAGCGAGAAGGGCTGCGGCAGCGGCCGCGAAATACAGTTTCATGTTTCACTCTCCTGAGTTGAGGATCGTCGTTTCCGTCGCGATCCGTCTGGAGGTGAATCTACGCCGCCAAAATCATGTGCGGGCGCACAAAACGCAGTTTGAGAAGAAAAAAGACAGCAATGGCGCGGGTTTGTGCGTGGTCAAACGGTGACCAGGGCCACAGACCCCGATGCTGCACCGCTTTTGCGCGCGCCGCAGGCATGCGCAAAAAAGCGCCCGCTATTGGGGATACTTCACGCCGAGCTGGTCCAGGTAGGTCGGGTATTTCGCCGCGTCGTAATAGAACTTCTCCATCAGCGGACGATATTTCGCCATCACCTCGTCGTTGCGGTGGATCGCGGGCTGGTCGTCCGGCGACAGCATGGAGATGTATTTCTGGTCCTTGGTCTGAACATTGACGAAATAGTCCTTGGTGGAGGTCATCAGCTCCGGCGTCGTCATCAGGTCCAGCACCGTCATCGCCACAGCCTTGGCGCCTGCCACCACGCCCTTGTGCGCGATCGGCGTGGCCATCGCCATGGCCGACAGCTTGTTATGACCCGGCAGGTTGGGGATGTTGGAGGGAAACATCATCATAACGGTGGGCACGTTCCAGGTGATGTCGCCGACATCGTCGGAGGCGCCGGACATCGCCGCCAATCCGCTGGTGGGCGTCAGCAGCGGCATCACCGTGTCGGATAAAGGCTGTACCTTCAGGTGGTTCTCGGTCTGGACCGCCTTGGCGAAAGTCTGGTCGCCGGCCGTCCATTTCGGCATGCCGACCGCCTTGATGTTTTCATACAGCGCTTCGGCCAAGACCTTGTTGCTGTTAATGGGCGCGGCTTCGCCCAGCAGCTGGTGGGTGACGGTGGTGCCGGTTTCCTTGGCCGCCGCTTCCGCGATTTCGCTGCCGGTCTTGTAAAGATCGGCAACCGAGGCGAAATCATGCTCGCGGAAATAATACCAGACCGACGCCAGGTCCGGCACGATGTTGGGCTGGTCGCCGCCATTGGTGATGACATAGTGGGTGCGCTGGGTCAGCGGCAGGTGCTCGCGGCGGAAATTTATGCCGACATCCATCAGCTCGACGCCATCGAGCGCGCTTCGCCCGTCCCAGGGATCGGCGGCGGCATGCGCGGTCTTGCCATGGAACGTGTATTCCACCGACACCATGCCATTGCCGCCCACACCCCACATGGTGCCGAACATCGGCGCGACATGGACATAGACGCAGGCATCGACATCCTTGAACACACCGGCGCGAACGTAAAATGCCTTGGCGCCCAGCAGTTCCTCGGCAATGCCGGGCCACAGCATCAGTCGGCCCTTGATATGATTCTTTTCCATCACCGCCTTGATCGCGAGCGCAGCGGTGATCTGCAGCGGCATGCCGGAATTGTGGCCTTCGCCATGGCCCGGCGCACCGGGCACCATCGGCTTCAAGGTGGAAATGCCGGGCACCTGAGACAGGCCGCGCAGATCGTCTTCGTCGCTGCCCATGGCAATCAGCGGGCCGCCCTCGCCCCAGGTCGCGGTCCATGCCGTCGGAATGCCGGCAATGCCGCGCGTGATCTTGAAGCCATTCTTTTCCAGGATGCCGGTGAGATAAGTGCTGGTGCGGATTTCCTGAAAGCCGGGTTCGGCAAAGCTGAACACCGTATCCACCATCACCTGTACCTGCTTGGCATGGGCATCCACGTTGGCGGCGGCGTCCTGCTTCATCGCCGCGGGCGCGGCGGCAAGTGCCGGTGTCAGCATGGAAGCGCAGAGCGCAAGGGCGGAAGTGCGGCGCAGGATGGAACGAAGCATGGAAATCCCCTGAAAATGAAAGCGGCCGGCCCCTCGCGAGGCCGGCCATTGATAATCAACCGCCGGAGCTGCTGCTGGAGCCGGAGCCGCTGGGCACCGGCACCTTGCGGATGCCATTGGTGGGGGGATTGGGATACTTGATGCCCAGCTGATCCAGGTAAGACGGGTACTTCTTGGAGTCGTAGTAATAGGGCTCCATCAACGGGCGATAGGTGCGCATGTAATCGTCATTGACGTGGATGGCCGGCACGTCGGTGGCGGTCACGAACGGCTTGTAGTGATCGTATTTCTGCTGGTCTTCATTGAAGAACTTTTTGGCCTTGGCCAGTTCTTCCGGCGAGGTCATCAGGTCCAGCACCGTCATCGCCACCGCCTTGGCGCCCGCCACCGCGCCCTTGTGGGCGATGGGAGTGGCCATCGCCATGGCCGAGGTCACATTGTGGCCGATCATGTTGGGGATGTTGGAGGGGAAGCGGATGGTGATGGTCGGCACCGTCCACATGATGTCGCCGATATCGTCGGAACCGCCGCCGGTGGGGATGCGCTCTTCCCGCTCGATCCGCATGGGCGAGATCGTGTCATGCAGCGGCTCGACCTTGCGCTTCTGGGTTTCCTGCACCAGCTTGGCGAAAGCCTGGTCATCGGCGGTCCATTTCGGCATGCCGATGGCCGTGATGTTGGCCATCGCCAGGTCCGCCATCGGCTTGTTGCCATAGTTGGGCGCCGCGGTGCCCAACAGCTTGTGCTCAACGGTGGTGTCGGTCGCCATGGCGGCGGCGTCGGCGGTGCGGTTGCCGATCTCGAACAGGTCCTTCACCGAGTCAAACGTGTGGTCGCGGAAATAGTACCAGACCGAGGCCAAGCCCGGCACGATGTTGGGCTGGCCGCCGCCATTGCTGATGACATAGTGGGTGCGGGTCGAGAGCGGCAGGTGTTCGCGGCGGAAGTTCATCGCCACGTCCATGATTTCCACCGCGTCCAGCGCGCTGCGGCCATCCCAGGGATCGCCAGCCGCGTGCGCGGTACGACCATGGAAAGTATATTCGATGGACACCATGCCATTGGAGCCTGGCCCATAGCTGGTCGAGAAATCGCTGGAGACATGGGTGAAGATGCAGGCATCGACATCCTTGAACAGGCCATCGCGGACATAGAAGGCTTTGGTGCCCAGCAATTCTTCGGCTATGCCGGGCCACAGCATCAGCCGGCCCTTGATGTGGTTCTTGGTCATCTGATCCTTGATCGCGATGGCCGCGGCGATGATCAACGGCATGCCGGAATTGTGACCTTCGCCATGACCTGGGGCGCCCGCCACAATGGGCTCGATCTTGGGATCGCCCGGAATCTGCGAAACGCCGCGCAAATCGTCTTCGTCGCTGCCCAGCGCGATCAGCGGGCCACCTTCGCCCCAGGTCGCGGTCCAGGCGGTGGGAATGCCCGCCACCCCCTTGGTGATCTTGAAACCGGCCTTGGCGAGAATGCCGGTGAGATATTCACCAGTCCGGAATTCCTGGAAGCCCGGCTCGCCATAGCTGAACACGGTGTCCACCATGACCTGGATCTGCTTGGACTGGCCGTCGATGTTGGCGGCCGCGGCCTGCTTGATCGTGTCAGGGGCCAGCGCCAGGGACGGCACGGGCGACAGGATTGAAGCGGCGAGAAGAAGGGAAATGAGTTTCCTGGTGCTGGTCATGTCTTCTTTTCCTTTGTGATGCCAAAAAATATGGCCCGCTCCGGTTTCTCCCGGAGCGGGCCAGTTGGGGTTTACAGTTTCAGGCGCCAGCCGACGCGATACACCCGGCCCAGATAGTCGTAGAGGCTGCGGTTGGTCTGCGGATAGGCAGGCGTGTTGTTGCCATCCGGACCCGAAGCCACCAGCGCCGGATCGGAGTTCAGGATGTTCTTGATGTTCAGGAACAGCGAACTGTCGGAACCATAGGCATCGAAGTCGAACGAGACGGTCGCGTCCAGCCAGGACTCGCCTGCGATGTCGTTGCGGTTGGCCGAAGGGGTTGCCAGCGAATAATTGGGGCAGCCACTGGAGCAGACCGTGTTCAGGTTGGAATAGACACCGGCGCTGACGCCGCGACCGACGAGGTCGAAGGTCCAGGCATCGGTGTGATAGGTCGCTTCAACGCGCCACACCCAGTCCGGCGTACCGCTGCCGGCATTGACGCCTGCCAGGTCGCTGGCAGGGTTGACGCCGTCGTTGGTGAAGTTGCGCATATAGTGCGTGGTCAGGCCATGCAGTGTGATGTCGCCAGGGATGCGGCCGAACCAGGCCATGTCGTCCAGCGGCAGCTGGTAGGTGATATCGAAGTCGATGCCCTCGTCCTTCTGCTTGGAGAAGTTGAAGGGGATCAGGTTGATGAAGGCGATGGGGGGGCCACCGGCGATATTGCTGTCCCCCTGGATGGCGGTTGTGCGGCCGCCCACGCCGGCCCCGGCATAGACGATGTTGTTGCAATATTGCTGGTTGCCCCCGGTGAAGCAAAGATCGGCGGTGTTTTGCGCCGTGACCGAGCCGATCGCACCGGAGATGGTGATGTTGTAATAGTCGACAGACGCAGTCAGGCCCGGAATGAAGTCCGGCGTCAGCACCACGCCGACGCCCAGGCTGTTGGCGCTTTCCGGGTTGAGGTTGACGTTGCCGGTGGCGTTCTGGACGAAGGTCACCGTGGTGCTGGTATTGGAATTTGTATTGGTGACCGACACGGTATTCGTGCGCGCGGTACCGGCCGCGAAGAGGTCGTTCAGGTTGGGCGCACGGATGTCGTGACTGTAAGTGGAGCGGAACTTGACCTGGTCGGTCACCTGCCAGGTCAGACCCATCTTCCAGGTCGAAACGCCACCAGAGGTCGAATAGGCCGTGTAGCGATAGGCGCCGTTGAAATCCAGGGCCTGCACAAGGGGCACGTCCTTCAGCAGCGGAACCACGGTTTCGGCATAGCCTTCGCCGACCGAATAATGACCCTTGTTGACCAGATAGTTGCCGAACAGCCAGCCCGAATTATAGACCGGGGGCACGAAGCCATTGACGGATTCCAGGCGCCATTCGCCGCCCGCCGCCACCGAAATCGGACCCGCCCAGTTCTCGAACGGATTGCCGCTGACGTTGAAGCTGTAATCCTGTTCGCTGAGGCGCTCGGTACGGAACGGGGTGCCCAGCACATAGTTCAGGCCGGACTGATAGGCGGTCGGATCCTGAAGACCACCATTGGTGCCGATGCGCGACAAGGGCTGACAGCCCGTCGCGGCGGCGTTGCCCTGCAATACGGCGCGGCACTGGATGGAGCCGATGGCCGCGCCCGAAGCGCCGACATTGGCCGCGGTAACCCGCACCGCATCCTGCGCGAAGCCGATCTTGGCGGTGTTCCACACCGGCGTTTCCTGCTCGCGGGTATCGACCCAGCCGACCTGGCCGTTCAGGTCCCACTTCCAGTCGGTGTCGAACAGGTTGTAGTTTCCATCAAACCCGCCGGCGAAGCGCCAGGCTTCGCGGCCGTTCAGGCTGCCCGATTCCGGAAAGCCCGCATTGGTGGAGCCTTCGGTGAAGGATTTCAGATTGTTGGCCGCCATATAGGTCGAAACGCTGGTCGGCAGGTAGGCATTGTCGGCGTTGATGGTGATGCCGCCGACCTGGGGCGGCTGCATGTAGATCGAAAAGCCCTTGTAGCGGCTGATCGAGCCTTCGGCCCAGAACTCGACATCCGGGAAGATGTTGTAGCTGGCCCGGCTGTAGATCGCCTCGCGCACTTCGCCGGCCGCCAGGCTGCTGGTGCCGCCATATCCGGCCTGGGTAACACCGGTATCGCCGCCGAGCATCCATTGGCCGGTCACGGTCCCGAAGGCAAGATTGTTGACCGCGGCATTGGTGCCGAAATAGGTACCGCGCAACAAGGTCGAAGCCGTGTTGGCATTCGTGGTCGAGCTGAGAATCAAGCCGCCCGGCGAAACCTGGCCGGCACCGATGCCGCTGGCATAAAGATAGTAAGGCTGTCCGTTGGATGTCGTTTTGGTGAGCTGGACATAGGCCGGATTGATGACCTTGAAGAAACCGGTCTGGTTCCATGCCGGATTGTAATCCTTCGGCGTGACCTTCACCTGGTCCCATTCGCCGCTGAGGATGAAGTGGCCCCTGCCGCCGTCAAAGTCGGTGCCCCAGGTGCCGGCGGCCTTGTAGGCAGGCTGCAGGCCCGCATCGGTCTCGCCATACTCCACATCGGACTTGAAGCCGGTATATTCCTTGTCGAGAATGAAATTGACCACGCCGCCGACTGCGTCGGAGCCATAGTCGGCGGACGCGCCGCCGGTCACCACATCCACGCGCTTCACCAGCTGCTGGGGAATGGTGTTGATGTCGGTGTCGCCGGTCACGGCCGAAGCCGGGGTGCGGTGCCCGTTGAGCAGGATCAGGGTGCGGTTGATGCCCAGCGAGCGCAGGTTCAGCGCGTTGATGCCGGCCAGGCCGTTGGAAAGCGAGCCGGCCGAGGTATTGGGGGTTTCGCTGCCGATGAAGCTGGGAAATTTGTTGACGAAATCGGCCAGGTTCTGCGGCGCCTGGGCCTCGATCTGCTCGGACCCAACCACCGTCACCGGGGTTGGCGCACTATAGCCGTCGCGAACGACGCGGGTGCCGGTAACCGAGACCGATTCCACCGAAGAATCGTTCTGTGCCACTTCCTGCGCCATCGCTGGCCCTACCAGGCAGAGCGCGGCGACGCTGGTTAATGCGTACATCCTGACGCGGCTGGCGCGGAAGGAAACTGTGATCCCAAGATTACCCATTGAAACTCCCCATCTAAAAGAACTGCTATTCCGGCAGCGCTTCCCCCCTGGGAGATTTTATTTTTGGATTGGAATGATTTTGTGCGATTGCCGTCTATTTTGCAGTCAATACGCACATGTTATCGGCAGACTCCTCTTCAGACCGGATGCACGACGTTTGGCCGCACACGCGATGGCGCGAACCCGCACCGACACATCCACTCACGAAACCCCTAATTTCATTGCTGTTTGACGATCATCGTCGTCACGGTGTCTGCACCTTCAGCATCAAAACCGTAACAGAAACGTCATTGCGGTTCTCGGCTATTTCGGGCAGCGTTTCTATCGGTTGGTTTGCTTTCATGCGGTAACGGAGAACTTTGTGATGAATTCCAACTCTCTCACGCTCGATGCGACGGATTATCGAATCCTGCGAGAACTTTGCACTGACGGGCGCGCTGCCGATGTTCTGCTGGGCGAACGCATCAATCTGTCCTCGACCGCCGTCGCCCGCCGCCGCAAGATCCTGGAAGAAAGCGGCGTCATCGCCGGCTATAACGCCAACATCAACATGTTTTCGCTGGGTT
>JAQGLO010000011.1 GCA_028292825.1 Alphaproteobacteria bacterium
GTCATCCGGGTTCGCCCGGGCGTCTATGGCGATAAACGACTGTGTAATAAGCAGCCCGGACCCGGGGGCGGTACCCGGCGCCTCCACCACAAGCTCATCCAGGTGAGTTTTTGATGGGGGCGAAACAGGATCGACGGATGTGTAAAGGCAGTTCTTTTGCTCGGTATGGTTCCGCCGTCATCGGACTATTGTTTAGGTGCCAACGATAATGAAATGGCCCTCGCTGCCTAACTTCGGTTAGCCAAGCGCGGTTTCGGTGGGTGTACCGGGCAACAGAGACACCCACCACTTCTTCTACTGGGTTACGCGGATCGCAATGTCGCCGCGCTTCGACACGATGGCGACTTCGGTATTGGCGCCGCGGCGGCGCAGGCGCAGGTTGACGCTGGCGTCGCCCAGCACCAGGCCATTGATGCCGATCTCTTCCAGGAAACGCGGCAGCTGCGGATTGCTGAAGCGGATCTCGCGCTTCTCGAAGCACATCTCCAGCCCCAGGCAGGCCTGCAGCAGCGCGAACGGCACCACACTGGCCCAGGCCTGCGGCGCACAGGCCACCGGATAGAGCACCGGCGCGGTGCCGCGGCGGCGGGGAAAGCCGCAGAACAGTTCGGGGAAACGCATCATCTCCATATGCGCGGCAGCGTCGAACAGGCCCTCGAAGATGGCCGCGGCGGCGCGCTTCTGGCCATAGCGCGCCAGGCCCAGCGCGATGATGGCATTGTCGTGCGGCCACACCGAGCCATTGTGATAGCTCATGGGATTGAAGCGCGGCGCATCGGCCGACAGTGTGCGGATGCCCCAGCCGGAGAACATCTCCGGCGTCAAAAGTCCCTTGCCCACGATCTGGGCGCGTTCGGCGCTGGCGATGCCGCAAGCCAGCACCTGCCCGGCATTGGACGACCGCACCCGGCAGGGGGCCTTGGCGCCGTCCAGCGCGATGGCATAGGTGCCCAGCTCCTCGATCCAGAAACGCTCTTCAAAACAGACGCGCAGCTTCTCCGCGGCCTCGTCCAGTGCATGGGCGCGGCTCAGATAGCCCAGCGCGGTGGCCAGCACCGCGCCTTCCTTCTTGGCGGCATAGACATAGCCCTGCACCTCGCACAGCGCGATCGGGCCGGTGGCGAGCGTGCCGTCGGCATGCATGATGGAATCGCTGGAATCCTTCCAGCCCTGGTTGGCCAGGCCATTCTCGCTGACGCGGTAATATTCGACAAAGCCGTCGCCATCGCGGTCGCCATAGTCATCGATCCAGGTCAGCGCCGCGTCGATGTTGGGCCACAGTTCGCGCATGGTGTCGGTATCGCCGGTGCGCTGGAAATAGCGCGCCGCCAGCATCACGAACAGGGGCGTGGAATCGATGCTGCCGTAATAATGCCCGAACGGCACCTCGCCCAGCACCGCCATCTCGCAGGCGCGCGTCTCGTGCAATATCTTGCCCGGCTCGGCATCGTTGCGCGCGTCCAGGGTGGTGGCCTGGTGCGCCGCCAGGTAGCGCAGCACGCCGCGCGCCAGCTCGGGATCCAGCCACAGCATTTCTAGCGCGGTGATGATGCCGTCACGGCCGAACGGCGTGGAGAACCACGGCGTGCCGGCATAGGGATAGGGGCCCTGCGGCGTGTCGGTCACCAGCATGGACAGGTCGGCGCCCGCCCGATGCAGCATCTTGTTGGCGAGCTCGTTGGACGAGGTCACCGTGCCGCCCAGGCTGGCGGCGCGCGCCGCCCCGCGCCGCGCCGCGCGATAGGGTTCGGAGAAGCCCTGGGTGAAGTCCGGGCGCGGTTCGCTGCTTCCCCCCATGTCGCTGCTGGTGCAGCGCGCCGTCATGATGATGCCAAGGCCTTCGCCGGCCGGCAATTCCAACTCGTACAGCGCCTGGTTGCGGGTCAGCGTCTTGGGCGGCGGATCGAAGCCGATCTCCGTGCGCCGCTCGACATTGTCCAGGCCCATGTAGCGGAAGATGGTCTTGGCGCCGCCGATCACCGCGGCGGTAATGTCGCCGCGTTTGGCCCGCACCATGCCGCGGATCTCGAACAGGTCGGCGAAATCGGCGGCGAAGTTCACCGTCAGCCAGCATTTCTGCGGCTTGGTGTCGAAATTGTGGACGGCGATGCGCTCATGGCAGGCGCCCTGCCAAAGGAATTTGGAGCGGCGGATATGCAGGGTCTCGCGCGGCAGCACGATGGCATTGCCCTGATAGATGTCGGGATTGGTGAGGTCGACGGTGAGGACGACATTGTCCTGTTCCATCGAACTGGACAGCAGCAGCGGCCGCTGGCCGTCCAGCAACAGCTGCACGCCCGACAGATAGCGCGTGTCGTTGTGAAAGACGCCGCCCGGCGTCAGGCCCGGCTCGATGCAGTCACCCAGCGCATCGAACATGGCGAAGGTATCACCCTGTTTGAGGGTGCGGGGCCAGCGCTGCTGGATGGATTCTGTCGCCTGAATATAAAAAGTCGAAATATCATCAGGCGAGTCGGGGATGGCTTTCGCCTCCATGCGGTCCTCGCTTGATTACTCTGCGGCGATGGCTGTGACTTTTTCCATCGACACCAGTTCTTCGTAGATGGCCACATAGTCCCGTGCCATGGCGGCAACACTGAAGCGCTCCTCGAAACGCGAGCGGATGGAAGGACGGAACAGCTGGTCCAGCTTGCTGCATGCCACAACGGCCTGGTCGACATTCTCGACGACAAAGCCGGTCAGGCCGTCATCCATGATCTCCGGCACCGAGCCGCTGTTGAAGGCGATGACCGGCGTGCCGCAGGCCATGCTTTCGATCATCACCAGCCCGAAGGGTTCGGGCCAGCAGATCGGGAACAGCAGGGCCGTGGCCTTGCCCAGGAATTCGGGCTTCCTGGCATCGTCGATCTCGCCGATGAATTCGACATGCGGGCTGGCGTCCAGCACCGGCTGCACTTTTTCGTCGAAATATTCCTGATCCGCCGGGTCCACCTTGGCCGCCATCTTCAGTTTCATACCGGCGCGGCGGGCAATCTCGATGGCTTCCAGCGGGCCCTTGTCGGCGCAGATGCGGCCCAGGAAGGCGAGATAACCGCCATCGCCGGGGCCGGGCTTGAGCAAGTCGTTGGGCAGGCCGTGATAGACCGTGCCCATCCAGTTCACCGGCGGCACGGGCTTGCGCTGGTGGTTGGAAATCGACACCAGCGGCATGTGCGGAAAGGCGCGATAGAGCGCCGGCAGCTCCGGCAGGTCCTGGCGGCCATGCAGGGTGGTCAGGGTCTTGTGCGCCATGTTTCGGAACAGGGGATAGTGGAAGAAGTCGATGTGAAAATGCATCACATCGAACGCATCCATCCGCGACGCCACCTGGTCCAGCATGATGATGTTGTAGGGGGGCGAATTGTGGATGCCGTCCAGGCGCAGCGCGCGCGGAACGATGGGCACCAGATGGGCGGCGGTCCGGGAATCGCCCGAAGCGAATAATGTGACCTCATGGCCCTGGCGCACCAGTTCCTCGGTCAGCCAGGACACCACCCGTTCGGTGCCGCCATACAAGGTGGGCGGTACGCTTTCCACCAGGGGGGCAATTTGCGCAATTTTCATGATCGGGCCTTGGGCAGGACCTATTCACAACGGTACGTCGCCCCCCCGGTTCCTCATTTTATTCGCAATTGCGTCATTTTTGCTGGGGAGCGGGGCCTCGCCGGTGGTCAGGCACGTTGACTTGGCCGGGGCTGCGAATAGTCTCCGCCCATATGGCAAAAGACTTTATCGGCTACCAGGCTTTGACGGACTCGGCGCTGCGCGGCGTCGTGCGCGACGCATTGCGGCGCATCGAAAAATCCGGCCTGATCGGGGCGCATCATTTCTACCTGACCTTCAAGACCCACGGTGACGGCGTGGACATTCCCGATTTCCTGAAGGAACAATATCCCGACGAAATGACCATCATCATCCAGCACCAGTATTGGGCGCTGAAGGTGAAAGAGGATTATTTCGAGGTAACCCTGACGTTCAAAAAATTGCCGGCGCCCTTGCACATCCCCTTTGCCGCCCTCACCGCCTTTTTCGATCCCGGGGTGCAGTTCGGCCTGCAGTTCCGCGCCGAGGGCGACGCCGCCAAGCCTGCCACCGGCCCCGTCATGGTGCCCAATGCCCCGTCCGAGCCGGTCGAGCCCGAGACGCCCGAGCCCGTGGTGATGAAACCGGCGCCTGCCGCCATCGCCGCTGAAAAGGCTGAAAAGCCGGCGCCCGGCGAAGTGGTCAGCCTGGACTCTTTTCGCAAAAAATAACGCTGAAGTATTCCCATCATGACCAAGACGCGCACCGAAACAGACACCTTCGGCCCGATTGAAGTTGACGCCAGCCGCTATTGGGGCGCGCAGGCGCAGCGCAGCCTGGGCAATTTCAAGATCGGCTGGGAAAAGCAGCCGCTGCCCATCGTGCGCGCCCTGGGCGTCATCAAGCGCGCCGCCGCCGAGACCAACATGGCACTGGGGCACCTGGACAAGACGGTCGGCGAAAAGGTTGTCGCCGCCGCCCAGGAAGTTATCGACGGCAAGCTGGACGATCATTTCCCGCTGTCGGTATGGCAGACCGGCTCGGGCACCCAGTCCAACATGAACGCCAATGAAGTGATTTCCAACCGCGCCATCGAGATGATGGGCGGGGTGATGGGCAGCAAGAAGCCGGTCCATCCCAACGATCACGTCAACATGAGCCAGAGCTCGAACGACACCTATCCCACGGCCATGCACATCGCCTGTGCCGAGGAAATCCATCACCGGCTGCTGCCGGCGCTGAAGCACCTGCATGCGGCGCTGGCGGTGAAGGTCGAAGCCTGGAAGAACATCATCAAGATCGGCCGCACCCACACCCAGGACGCGACACCGCTGACCTTGGGCCAGGAATTTTCCGGCTATGCCACGCAGGTCGCCAATGGCATTGCCCGCATCGAGCAGACCCTGCCCCGGCTGATGGAACTGGCCCAGGGCGGCACCGCCGTCGGCACCGGGCTGAATGCGCCGGTGGGTTTCGACAAGATGGTGGCGGAGCACATCGCCAAAATCACCGGCCTCGCCTTCACCACCGCCCCCAACAAGTTCGAGGCGCTGGCCGCCCATGACGCCATGGTGTTCAGCCATGGCGCCATCAACACGGTGGCGGCGAGCCTGTTCAAGATCGCCAACGACATCCGCCTGCTGGGCTCGGGCCCGCGTTCGGGGCTGGGCGAACTGGCGCTGCCGGAGAATGAGCCGGGCTCGTCGATCATGCCGGGCAAGGTCAATCCCACCCAGTGCGAGGCGCTGACCCAGGTCTGCGTGCAGGTGTTCGGCAACAATACGGCGCTGACCTTCGCGGACTCGCAGGGGCACTTTGAACTGAACGTCTACAATCCGGTGATGGCGTACAATTTCCTGCAGAGCGTGCGCCTGATCGCGGACGCGGCGGTGAGCTTCACCGACAATTGCGTGGTGGGGATCCAGCCGCGCCTGGACAATATCAAGCATGGCCTGGAAAGGTCGCTGATGCTGGTGACGGCGCTGGCGCCCAGGATCGGCTATGACGCCGCCGCCAAGATTGCCAAGACCGCGCACAAGAACGGCACCACCCTGAAAGAGGAAGCGGTCGGCGGCGGCTATGTCACGGCCGAGGAATTCGACGCCGTGGTCCGCCCCGAAGACATGATCGCGCCCAAATAGCGGTGCGTCTTGCGATAGCATTGCTGCTGCTGACCGTGCTGCCGTCCCTGGCGGCCGAGCCCGCCAACATCATCGAGGCCCTGCAGGCGCGGTTGGACAGCGGCCAGGCCAAGCTCGCCTTCGCCGATGACGGCCATGGCTATCTGAAAAGCGTGCTGGCGGCGCTGGATGTGCCGCAGGACTCCCAGCTGCTGACATTCACCCGCTCCAGCCTGCAGTTCGACAAGATCAGCCCGCAGCATCCGCGCGCCCTCTATTTCCGCGATGACCTGGCCGTCGGCGCGGTGCACCAGGGCGAAGTGCTGGAATTCATCGTCAACGACAAAAGCGGTGCGCCGGCCTTCTACACGATGGACGTGAAGAAGACAGACAAGCCGCGCTTCGAAGTGGAGGGCAATCGCTGCCTCTCCTGTCACGGCATGGTCAATCGCTATGCGCCGGGCTGGATCGTGGCCAACATCACCGCCATCGCCGACGGCACGCCGCAATTCCTCGATCCCGCCAAGCCGTTCGACATCACCGAACAGAAGACCGACTTCCAGGATCGCTGGGGCGGCTGGTATGTCACCGGCACCCATGGCGCCATGCGCCACCGGGGCAATGTCTGGGCCGAAGACCCGCTGCGCCCGTTCGAACTGCCGGAAAACAAGGGCCTGAACGTCACCGACCTGTCGGACAAGTTCGACCTGCGCCAGACCCTGAAGCCGTCCAGCGACATCGTCGCGCTGATGACGCTGGAGCACGAGACCGGTTTTTCCAACCGCATCGCCGCCCTGAACGCGCGCTATCCGGTGTCTTCGCCCGCGGAAATGGACAAGGCGATGGATGAGCTGGTCGCCTATATGACATTCCTTGACGAAGCCCCCTTGCCCGCGCCGGTCAAAGGCACGTCCGGCTTTACCGAAAGCTTCCCCAGGGCGGGACCGCGCGACGCCAAAGGCCGCAGCCTGCGCGACTTCGACCTGCAGCAGCGGCTGTTCCGCTATCCGCTCAGCTACATGGTCTACAGCACATCCTTTGCGAGCCTGAACCCGGCCGCCAAGACCCATCTGTGGCAAAAGCTGCATGACGCGCTGCTGAAGCGACCCGGCGGCGATGTAGCGATCGCCATCCTGGCCGCCACCAAATCCGACCTGCCGGACACCTGGAAATGACCAACCGCATCATTCCGGCGCCCGGCCATTACATCATTCGGGACGCCAACACCGGCAAGGTCAGCTACTGGCAGAAGGAATATCACCAGAGCGCCGCCGACAGTCGCGGCGTCAGTTCCGCGGATTATATCCACGCCATGTATTTCTTCCTGATGCAGGCCCAGTCCAGGGACGTGCTGATGATCGGCTGCGGCGGCGGCACCCTGGCAACCATGCTGCACCGCTCGGGCGTCAAGGTGACGGTGGTGGACCTGCACCGGATGAGCTTCGATATCGCGCATGACTATTTCCACCTGCCGGGCGAGGTCGCCTGCCATGTGGCGGACGGCATCGCCTATCTGAAGGCGCACCGGCATCGCCACGACGCCCTGGTGCTGGATGCTTTCGGAGAAGGCGGCATGCCGGAGGCGTTCAAGCAGCCGTCCTTCTTCAGGCTGGCCAAATCACGGCTGGTGGAACGCGGCGCGCTGTTCCTGATGAACGTGATCGTGGACGACGACGAAGACACCACGCCCGACAACATGGTGCGCGACCTGCGGGCCCAGTGGCGCCAGGTGCGGCTGCTGGATACCGATGGCTGGGTGGACCGCAACGCCGTCATCGCGGCGGGTGCGGTCAGCAAGCTGAAAAAACCCAAGGTGCTGATGCCGCCGAAACCGGGCGGCCAGAAATTGGCAAAGCAGCTCGATATCCTGGACTGGCGTCCGATACGTTAGCTCGACGCCACCCGCATATCGCCGCCCTTGCCCTCATAACGGGCGTGGCAATTGACGACCTTGGCCTGCAGCTCGGGCAGCGACATGTCCCGCGCCTCGGACTGGCCGGCAAAGGTCACCGCACCGCCATGCCGCGCCGCGACGGCGGCCTGTGCCGCGATGGTGCCGGCCACAAAAACGCCGAAAATCAGCAAGGAAATCGGGAACCGCATGGCATTCTCCATCACACACCCTTTGATCACAAGCGACGGGCGGGCTAACTGTTCCGTGATGCTGTCGAAAAAATCCTTCTCCTTGTCAGGGCACCGCACCTCCGTCGCTTTGGAAGCGGAGTTCTGGGCCGTTCTGGGGCAATCCGCGCAGGAACAAGGCATCAGCCTGGCGGCGCTGGTAGCCGGGATTGACGCATCGCGCGGCGACCGTGCGCTGGCCAGCGCGCTGAGGCTTTACGCCCTCGCGGCCAGGCAATAGCGTCGCCCCATGATCACGCTGTTCCACCATCCCCGCACCCGCTCCAGCCGCTTCATCTTCCTGCTGGAGGAACTGGGCGTGCCGTATGCGATCCACCGCATCGCCCATATCCGCCGCCCCGACGGCTCCGGCGGCGTCGATCCGGAAAACCCCCATCCCCACGGCAAGTCGCCGGCGCTGAAGGATGGCGACACCCTGGTGTTCGAAAGCACCGCCATCGCGCTGTATCTCACCGACCGGTTCCCGCAGAACGGCATCGGCCCGGTGGTGGGCGACGCCAAACGCGGCGCCTATGTCTCCTGGCTGGCCTATTATGCCGGCGTCATGGAACCGGCCTGGATGAGCGCCTACATGAAATGGGACATCCCGCGCGGCACTGCCGGCTGGGTGAAGACCGACGAGGTCATGGCATTCGTCAACGCCACCCTGGAACAGGGCCCCTATCTGCTGGGCGAGAATTTCAGCGCCATCGACATACTGGTCGCCACCACCTTCAAGATGTTCATGGGCTCGCCGCTGCTGGAAAAGACCCCGCTGCTGGACGGCTATGTCGGCCGGGTGCTGGCGCGGCCTGCCTATGCCCGGTCGCAGGCGAAAGAGAATGACTGAGATCATCAACCTGAAGAATGTCCGCAAGCAGAAGGCCCGGGCCGACAAGGACAAGGCCGCCGAGGCCAACCGCATCAAGCACGGAACCCCGACGGCGCTGCGCAGGCTGGAAGACGGCCGCAAGACCCAGGCGGAACAGCGCATTTCCGGCCACAGGCTGGAAAAGGACGCCGACGATAATTAAGTGGGATTCGCACCCCCACCCCCGTAAAATCACGAAATGTTCTCAGATTCCAAGGTTTCGCCATGAGTGACTATGGCGACCGCTATTCCGATCCCCTGGACGCCGCCTTTTCAGAGGTTCCCGAAGCCGCGCCGGTTCCCCCCTCTCTTGATTCAAGAGGGCCCCCATACCTCGCCGGCCTGAACAAGGAACAGCGCGAGGCGGTGGAAGCGGTGGACGGTCCCGTGCTGGTGCTGGCCGGCGCCGGCACCGGCAAGACCCGCGTCCTGACCACACGCCTGGCGCATATCCTGGCCACCCGCCGCGCCTGGCCGGGGCAGATGCTGTGCGTCACCTTCACCAACAAGGCCGCCCGCGAGATGAAGGAGCGCATCGGCGCGCTGATCGGCGGCGTCGTGGAAGGCATGCAGTGGCTGGGCACCTTCCACTCCATCGGCGCCAAGATGCTGCGCCGCCATGCCGAGCTGGCAGGGCTGAAAAGCAATTTCACGATTCTCGACACCGACGACCAGCTTCGTCTGATGAAGCAGCTGATCGAAGCCGAAGGCGTGGACGAGAAGCGCTGGCCGGCGCGTACCCTGGCCAGCATGATCGACGGCTGGAAGAATCGCGGCTTGCGGCCTGACGATGTTTCGGAAGGCGAAGCCCAGGGTTACGCCTTCGGCAAGGGCAAGCTGCTCTACCGCCAGTACCAGGACCGGCTGAAGGCGTTGAACGCCGCCGATTTCGGCGACCTGCTGCTGGAAGTGCTGCACATCCTGAAAACCAATCCCGACATCCTGGCCGATTATCGCGACCGCTTCCGCTACATGCT
Source organism: Alphaproteobacteria bacterium (assembly GCA_028292825.1). Taxonomy (GTDB): domain Bacteria; phylum Pseudomonadota; class Alphaproteobacteria; order Micropepsales; family Micropepsaceae; genus Rhizomicrobium. The sequence goes on from JAQGLO010000011.1 coordinate 9,612, forward strand.
GGTGGACGAATACCAGGACACCAATGTGGTGCAGTATCTGTGGCTGAACCTGCTGGCCAAGGGCAGCGGCAATGTCTGTGTGGTGGGCGATGACGACCAAAGCATCTATGGCTGGCGCGGCGCGGAGGTGGAGAACATCCTGCGCTTCGAGCGCGACTTCCCCGGCGCCAAGGTCATTCGCCTGGAACGCAACTATCGCAGCACACCCGCCATCCTGGGCGCGGCGTCGGGACTGATCTCCGCCAATAAGGGTCGCCTCGGAAAAACGCTTTGGACCGAAGGCGACCCCGGCGAGAAAATCCGGGTCGCGGGCGTGTGGGATGCCGAGGAAGAAGCCCGCAATGTCGCCAGCGACGCCGAAGACCAGCACCGCAATGGCCATGCCTTCGCGCAGATGGCGGTGCTGGTGCGCGCCTCGTTCCAGATGCGCGAATTTGAAGACCGCTTTATTTCCCTGGGCCTGCCCTATCGCGTGATCGGCGGCCCGCGCTTTTATGAGCGGCAGGAAATCCGCGACGCCATGGCCTATCTGCGCCTGATCGCGCAGGGCGATGACGACCTGGCGTTCGAGCGCATCGTCAACAAGCCCAAGCGTGGCATCGGCGATGCCTCGGTGGCCACGCTGCATGCGTTCGCCCGCGCCCGGCAGTTGCCGCTGCTGGCGGCGGCGCGCGAAGTGGCGGAGACCGACGAACTGCCGCCCAAGGCGCGCAAGGCGCTGGCCGAACTGGGCGCAAACTTTTCGCGCTGGACGGAAACCTCGCGCGTGCTGCCGCATACCGAACTGGCCGAGATGGTGCTGGACGAAAGTGGCTATACCGACATGCTGAAAGTCGACAAGTCGGCGGAGGCCCCGGGACGGCTGGACAATTTGAAAGAGTTTGTCCGCTCCATGGAAGGCTTTGAATCGCTGGCGGCGTTCCTGGAGCATGTCAGCCTCGTGATGGAAATCGCCCAGGATGAATCCGGCGACCGCATCAACCTGATGACGCTGCATGCCGCCAAGGGCCTGGAATTCGACACCGTGTTCCTGCCGGGCTGGGAGGAAGGCCTGTTCCCGTCCCAGCGCACCATGGACGAGAATGGGTTGGCGGGGCTGGAGGAAGAACGGCGGCTGGCCTATGTCGGCATCACCCGCGCCAAGAAACGCGCCCGCATATCCTTCGCCGCCAATCGCCGGGTGCATGGCTCGTGGCAAAGCGCCCTGCCCTCGCGCTTCATCAAGGAAATCCCCGAAGACCATGTCGAGGCCACGGTGGATGAGGGCTTTTACGGCGGCTATGCCGGCTTCCGCGACAATGGCCAGGCGGCGGACTTCGGCAGCACATACGATTCACCGGGCTGGAAACGCGCCCAGGCCAACCGCGCCGCCAGCGGCGGCTTCCGCAGCCGCCCGCCGTTGATCGAGGCGCAGGCCTGGAGTGTGCAAACGTCCGATCCAGGCGCCTCGCTCTACGCCCGCGACGACCGCGTCTTCCACCAGAAATTCGGCTATGGCCGGGTGCGCTATGTCGAAGGCAACAAGCTGACGGTCGATTTCGACAAGGCCGGCGAGAAGCGGGTGATTGACCAGTTTGTCAGTCGGGCGTGAGGGCAAAGCCAATGGACCATTCCAGCCTCATGACCTCCGTGCTCATTGTTGTAATAGCCGCAGGGGCATACCTACTACGCGACGCCATAAGAACTTGGCTAACTAAAGGCATAAGCCACAGGTTCGATCAACAAATCGAGACATTACGCGCCGACCTCCGAGCCAAAGAAGAAAAAATCGCCACGCTTAGACAGAACGCATTGTCCGGCGCGAGCAAAAGGCGGGAGTCTTTGGATAAAAGGCGGCAGGAGGCAGTCGATAATCTTTGGGCAGACGTAACGTCGCTAGGACGATTGAAACTTGCATCAAAATACATGGAGACCATCAATTTCGAAGAGTCAGCAAAGCTAGTCGGCGGCAACGCCAACGCCAGACGTTTCTTCGAGACAATAGGTAAAACGATAAATTTAGAAAAAATGCCCCGGATAGAAGCGGCGAAAGAGCGCCCGTTTCTGTCTGAAAAAGCTTGGGCACTTTACAGCGCTTATTCGGCAATTCTCTATTACGCCGTCATGCAGATAAAAACTTTGGAAATCGGTGAAGACGCCTCAAAGCTACTCAATCACAAAAACATTGATGACCTACTTCGAGCTGCACTTCCACACCAGGCCGTTAATTTAGAAAAATTCGGAACTTCTTTCTGCCATTTCTGTGTCGATGAATTGGAGCAAGCGTTATTGAAAGCTCTGAAAGATGATCTCGAAGGAAATAAAGCCAGCGAAGAAGATATGCAAAACTCTGCTCAGATACTGAGAGCATCCGAAAATATTATGGCAACGCTCGACAATACTGCAAATCAGTCATAATCACTTGTCCCTGTGGAAAGCCAGCGTCGGCCGGACTAAGATCAAAACTACCGTCAACCCGGCACATGACTACTTCCCCGCCCGCGTCACATGAAAGGCCAGCAGCGCCCAGGGCGCGCCCGCATCGGGGATCAGCTGGTGCGGCGTGTCCATCGGAATGAACAGCACGTCGCCCTTGGCCATATGGCGCGGCGTGCCGCCGTCCAATTTCTCCGGGCCCGTGATGGCGCCGCCGACCGTGATCGTGCCGGCGCCTTCCACCACCCAGATCAGCTCGTCCTGCCCGGCATGCGCGGCGGCGGCGCCGATGCCGGTGCGGTAATCCAGCCCCACCTTCTGCGGCCCGGTGGAGATGACCGGCAGGCTGATCACCGGCTGCGGCGGCATCGCACGGGCCTTGGCGATCAGCGCCTGGACCTGGGCGGATGAGGCGAATGTCGTGTCCTGGGCGAAGGCGGGTGCGGCGGCCAGCACGGCGGCGGCAAGGACGAAGCGGGAAATCATGGGCTGTTTCCTCTTGTGTTGATGCCGCCTGCCTAGCACGACCTGACGCGGCGCGACATATCCACCTGTTCCCGGCTTGCGGCGCGCGGTAAAATCGGGTCATGAAACCGATGCGCCGCGCTTATCAACACCACTGCGTCGATCACTTGGCCGAACACGGTTTTGCGCCGGCGTGGCATACGCCGTGGACAGGTTTTCCCCACATCCTTTTGCATCAAGCGCTTGGCGCAAGTCCGGGGGGAGGGGGAGTCCATTTTTTGCCTCCGACAATTAAATTGCCGAAGCCCAAATCCGGATCGCAGATCGCCACCGCGCTATCCACGCGTTTGCCGCCCCACGCATGGGCCCAAAAGTTGACGCCCCTGCCACTTCTGGGCATATCCCCGCCATGACCAATCCCCCCCTCTGGAAAGCCTCGGTCGCGCTGACCAAGATCGAAGCCGCCGACATCGCCGCCGTGCTGGAGCTGGAAGGCTCGGCCCAGGCGGTGCTGATCGTGGAAGAACCCTTCGCCGACGGCGCGGTGGTGGAGGCGCTTTATACCGAAGAGCCCGATGCCGCCTGGCTGTCGCAGATCGCGCGGCGCGACATCATTGTCGCCCCCCTGCCCGACCAGGACTGGATCCGCCTGAGCCAGGAAGGCCTGCCGCCGGTGCGGGCCGGGCGCTTCTTTGTCTATGGCGCGCATGATGCCGGCACCGTGCCGCATGGCGTGCTGCCCATGAAGATCGAAGCCGGACTGGCCTTCGGCACCGGCCATCACGAAACCACGGCGCTGTGCCTGGCGGTGCTGAGCGATCTGGCCAAGCAGCGGTCCTTCCGCAATGTGCTGGACCTGGGCTGCGGCACCGGGCTGCTGGCGATCGGGGCGGCGATGCTGTGGAAGCGGCCCGTGCTGGCGTCGGATATCGATGTCGTGGCGGTGGAAGTGACGCGCGAGAATGCCCGCGCCAATGGCGTGGGACCGCTGGTGCGCGCCGTCACCGCCGACGGACTGACCAGCCCGGTGCTGGCGGGCGGCGCGCCCTATGACCTGCTGATCGCCAACATCCTGGCCGGGCCGCTGACCCAGCTGGCGCCCGCCATCCAGCGCGCCCAGCAGCCGGGGGCACCATTGGTGCTGTAGGGGCTGCTGAACACCCAGGAAAAGCTGGTCACAAGTTTTTACCAGTCGCTGCGGCGGGTTGCCGTGCGCCGCGACGGGCCCTGGAGCGCGCTGGTGCTGGAGAAACCACGGCGCTAAACTGGTGCCATGGACAAGCAATTTCAGACCTATGACGACACCTCCGACGCCGCCACCTGCGCCCCGCGCCTGGCCGCCCTGCGCGCCGAACTGGCGAAGCGCGGGCTGGACGGTTTCGTGGTGCCGCACAGCGACCAGCATATGGGCGAATACCTGCCCGCCTTTGCCGAGCGGCTGGCATGGCTGACCTCCTTCACCGGATCGGCCGGCGCGGCCGTGGTGCTGACCGACAAGGCGGCGGTGTTCGTGGACGGGCGCTACACGCTGCAGGTGGCGCGCCAGACGGATACATCCCTGTTCGAGCCGCGCGACCTGGTCGCCGAAGGACCGCAAGGCTGGATACCCGATCATCTGCCGCGCGGCGCCAAACTGGGCTATGACCCCTGGCTGCACACCGCCCATGGCGTGGCACATCTGCGCGCCGCTTGTGAGAAAGCCGGCGGCACATTGGTCGCCGTCGCCACCAATCCCATCGACGCGGTGTGGACCGACCAGCCCGCCCCGCCCGCGACTCCGGCCAAGCCGCATGCCCTGAACCTGGCGGGCGTGCAGAGCGAAGCCAAGCGGCTGCAGCTGGGCGAAGGCCTGAAGAAAGCCGGCGCCGAAGCGGCCGTCATCACCCTGGCGGATTCCGTGTGCTGGCTGCTGAACATTCGCGGCGCCGACGTGCCGCACACGCCCTTCACGCTGGCCTTTGCGATTTTGCATGAAGACGGCGGCGCCGACCTGTTCCTGGACCCGGCCAAGCGCAATCCCGAGCTGATGGCGCATCTGGGAAATTCGGTTCAGGTGCACAATCCCGACCAGTTCGAGGCGGCGCTGGCCGCCATGACGGGCAAGAGCGTGCTGGTCGATCCTGCGACGGCCGCCGCCGCGATCTTCGACCGGCTGCACAAGGCGGGCGCCACCATCCGCCAGGGCGCCGATCCCTGCCAGCTGCCCAAGGCCTGCAAGAACAGCCTCGAAATCGAAGGCACCCGCAAGGCGCATATCCGCGACGGCGCGGCGCTGGCCAAGTTCTTCAGCTGGCTGTCGGTGAATGCGGCCGGCGGCGAGCTGACCGAGATCGAAGCGGCCAAGACCCTGGAAGGCTTCCGCCGCGCCACCGGCTGCCTCAGCGATGTGTCATTCGACACCATCAGCGGCGCCGGACCGAACGGCGCCATCGTGCATTACCGGGTGACGCAATCGACCAACCGCGTCATCGCCCAAGGCGAGATGTTCCTGATCGACAGCGGCGCGCAATATCCCGACGGCACCACCGACGTCACCCGCACCGTCATGGTGGGCGAGGCGACGGCGGAGATGAAGGACCGCTTCACCCGCGTGCTGAAGGGCCATATCGCGCTGGCCACCGCGCGCTTCCCCGAAGGCACCATCGGCATGCAGCTGGACACGCTGGCGCGCCGGCCGCTGTGGGACGTGGGGCTGGATTACGACCACGGCACCGGCCATGGCGTGGGATCGTATCTGTCGGTGCATGAAGGGCCGCAGAACATTTCGAAGAAGCCGGTGCTGCAGGCGCTGAAGCCGGGGATGATCTGCTCCAACGAGCCGGGCTTCTACAAGACCGGCGCCTTCGGCATCCGCATCGAGAATCTGGTGGTGGTGAGCGAGCTGAAGGATGTCGGCGGCGAACGCCCGATGATGGAATTCGAGACCATCACCCTGGCGCCGATAGACCTGAACCTGGTGGAGTCGAGCCTGCTGACCGATGTCGAGAAAGCCTGGCTGAACCAGTATCACGCCCGCGTGCAGGGCACGATCGGCCCGCTGCTGGATGACGAAGACACCCGCAAGTGGCTGGACCGGGCGACGCGGGCGATCTAGCCGATCAACGCCAGCCAGGCATCTTCGTCCATCACTTCGACGCCATGCTTCTGCGCGTCTTTCAGCTTAGAGCCCGCACCCGGCCCTGCCACCACAATATCGGTCTTGGCGGACACCGAGCCTGACACCTTGGCGCCCAGGCTTTCGGCGCGGGCCTTGGCTTCCTGGCGGGTCATCTTTTCCAGCGTGCCGGTGAAGACCACGGTCTTGCCGCTGACCGGCGAAGTCTTGAGCGGCGCGGCCATGTCTGTCACTGTCAGCCAGGTAAGCAAACGTGCGAGCGCCTTCACATTGTGCGGCTCGGCGAAGAAGTCATGGATGGCTTCGGCCACCACGCCGCCGATGCCTTCGATGCTTTCCAGTTCCTCGCGCGCATTCTCGGCCTTCGTGCCGTCCAGCAGGCCTGCGATGCTGCGATAGTGCCGCGCCAGCAGGCGGGCAGTGGTTTCGCCGACATGACGGATGCCTAGGGCGTTGATCAGACGGTCCAGCCCGATGGTGCGGCGCGCTTCGATTCCCGCCATCAGGTTGGCGACGACCTTGTCTTCCTTGTCGGCGGCCTTCTTTGCCGCCTTGACCGGCTCCTTGCCTTCGGCGGCGCGGCGCTCTTCGGATAGCGCAGCGCGGTGCTCGGCCAGGACCTTGCTGACCTTGTCCGGCTTTTCCGTCAGGGCGAAAATATCGGCGGGTTCCTTCAGCAGGCCCCTGGCGTGGAACAGCTCGATCATGGTGCCGCCCAGGCCTTCGATATCGAAGGCGTCGCGGGCGACGAAGTATTTCAGCCGCTCGACGGTCTGGGCATCGCAGATCAGCCCGCCGGTGCAGCGGCGGTCGACATCCTGCTTGCCGGTCTTCTCGTCCACCTCGCGCACGGCATGGCTGTGGCAGATGGGACAGCGGTCAGGAAACTTGTAGGGCCTGGCGCTTCTCGGGCGCTGTTCCAGCAGCACCTTCACCACCTGCGGGATGACGTCGCCGGCGCGCTGGATGATCACGGTGTCGCCGATCCGCGCGTCCAGCCGCGCGATCTGGTCTTCGTTGTGCAGGGTGGCGTTCTGCACCACAACGCCGCCCACCGTGACGGGTTTCAGCCGCGCCACCGGCGCCAGCTTGCCAGTGCGGCCGACCTGGATCTCGATATCCTCCAGCACCGTCTCGGCCTGTTCGGCGGGGAATTTGTGCGCGGTGGCCCAGCGCGGCGAGCGCGAGACAAAGCCCAGCCGATCCTGCAGATCGAGCCGATCCACTTTGTAGACCACGCCGTCAATGTCATAGCCCAGCCGCGCGCGTTTGCTTTCGATGTCGCGGTAGAATTTCAGAACCTGTTCCAGGGTCTCGCAACGCTTCACCAGCGGATTGACGACAAAGCCATAGCTCTGGAATTTCTCCAACATGCCGCTTTGGGTTTTCGCCGGCAGTTCGCTGATCTCGCCCCAGGTATAGGCGAAGAAATTCAGCGCCCGTGACGCGGTGATGGACGGGTCCAGCTGGCGCACCGATCCGGCGGCGCTGTTGCGCGGGTTGGCATAGACGGGCTTGCCGTCTTTTTCCTGGCGCTTGTTCAGGGCCTCGAACGCCTTGTGGGTCATATAGACTTCGCCGCGCACTTCCAGCACGGCCGGCGGCTTGCCTTTCAGGCGCAGGGGAATATCGGAAATGGTCTTCAGGTTGGCGGTAACGTCCTCACCTTCCTGGCCGTCGCCGCGGGTGGCGCCCTGCACGAAGACGCCGTTCTCATAGCGCAGGCTGGCGGACAGGCCGTCGATCTTGGGCTCGGCAGTGACGGCGATTTCGTCTTCGTCCTGCAGGCCCAGGAAACGGCGCACCCGGCCCAGGAAATCGGCCACATCTTCATCGCTGAAGGCATTGTCCAGCGACAGCATCGGCAAGCGATGCGTGACCTTGGCGAACCTCTCGCTGGCCTTGGCGCCCACCCGGTGGCTGGGACTGTCGGCCCGCACCAGCAGGGGAAATTTTGCCTCGATCCCGGCATTGCGGCGGCGCAGGGCGTCGTAATCGGCGTCGGAAATGGTGGGCGCGTCTTCGGCATGATAGCGCCGGTCATGTTCAGCGATGTCGCGGGCGAGCTTGTCCAGCTCCTTTTCCGCTTCGGCGGAGGTCAGCTTGTCGACGGCCTTCATGCCCGTTTGCGCGTCTTTTTCGGCGCCCCGACCTTGGAAACAAGGGCCTCCGCCATCAGCCGCCTGGCGGCAGCGCGGGCTTCTTCGGTGACGTTGGCGCCGGACAGCATGCGGGCAATTTCTTCCAGGCGTTCTTCGTCGGTCAAGAGTTCGATTTTCGTCTTGTCCTTGGCCCGGCTGATGCGGAAGTGCCGTGCGGCCCGTGCGGCGACCTGCGGGCTATGCGTCACCAGCAGCACCTGGGTGGTTTCGGCCAGGCGCTGCAACCGCTCGCCCACCGCATCGGCCACGGCGCCGCCGACGCCGCGGTCCACTTCGTCGAACACCATGGCGGCCGGTGACGATACCTGCGCCAGCGCCACCTTCAGCGCCAATGAAAACCGCGCCAGCTCGCCGCCGGAGGCAATCTTGGCCAGGCCGCCAAAGGCCGCGCCTTCCACGGTGGCGATTTCAAAGGCGATCTTCTCCAGGCCGGCCGCCACGCCCTGGTCATCATCCAGCCTGTCCATCGCAACACGGAATTTCGCATGGCCCAGCTTCAGCGGCGTCAGTTCACCGGCCACGGCCGCTTCCAGCTTTTTCGCCGCGCCTTCGCGGGCCTTCGACAGTTTGCGTGCCGCCGTCAGGTAGGCATCGCGTGCGGCGGCGACCTTGGCCTGTGCCTTCATGATCTGGCTGCCGCCGCTGACCAGGGCTTCCTGCCTGGCCACGAAGTCGTCGCGCACGCCCGGCAGCGCATCGGGCAGCACGCCATATTTGCGGGCCAGCGCCCGCAGAGCGAACAGACGCTCCTCGGCCTTTTCCAGCGCATTGGTGTCGGTGTCCAATCGCGACAACAGGCTATCCAGCTCGCGCCGCGCCTCTTCGGCCAGCGCGTAAGCCTGTTCCAGCGCGACTTCCGCCGGCGCGGCGATCTTGCGCGCTTCCTCGTTCATGCGGCTGAGCTTCTTCAGCGCCTGCGCCAGCCCGGTTTCGGCGCCGCGTTCGCCCGACAGGCTTTCCAGCGCGCTCGACACATCCTCGGCGATGCGCGAGGCGTTCTGCATCAAAGCGCGTTCGCCTGCCAGCTTCGCCTCTTCGCCCGGCTGCGGATCGAAGTCGGACAATTCGATGGCGGCGGCGCGGACATAATCGGCTTCGGCCTGGGCACGTTCGGCCAGCGCCTTCAGTTCTTCCAGCGCGGCGCGGGCGCCCGCCAGTTCGGCATACAGCGCCGCCACGGTCTGGGCATCGCCATTGAGCCCGCCGAACCCATCCAGCAACAGGCGGTGGGTGGCGGTATCGAACAGCCCCCGGTCGTCCTGCTGGCCATGGACTTCCAGCAACAGGCCGCCCAGGTCCTTCAGCAGGCCCACGCCCACCGCTTCGTCATTGATGAAGGCACGGCTGCGGCCGTCGGCGGCCAGGGTCCGGCGCAGCACGATCTCGTCCGTGGCGGCCATCTCCTGCCCGGCCAGCAGCGCCCGGGCGGCATGGTTCTTCTGCGGTTCGAACACGGCGGTGGCGCTGCCCTGCTGGGCGCCCGCCCGCACGGACGCACGGCCGCGTCCGCCAACAGCCAGGCCCAGGGAGTCCAACAGAATGGATTTGCCCGCCCCGGTCTCGCCGGTGAGCACGTTCAGGCCAGGCGCGAATTCCAGCGCCGCCTGCTCGATCAGGACAATGTCCCGGATGGTCAGCGTCGCCAGCACGCCGGACTCCGAATCTTAGAGAATGCGATGGAAAGCCTGACTGATCCAGGAGCGCTTGTCTTCTTCCGGCTTCAGGTGGCGCCCTTGAAGGATGTTGTAGGCCGACTTGTACCAGCCCGACCCCGGATAGTTCTTGCCCAGTACGGCGGCGGCGGTCTGGGCCTCATGGTCCAGGCCCAAGCTGTAATAGCTCTCGGTCAGGCGCTCCAGCGCCTCGGCGATCTGGGGGGTGGTCTGGTACTGGTCGACCACGGTACGGAAGCGGTTGATGGCGCCGATGAAGTCGCCGCGCGACAGATAATAGCGGCCCACCGCCATCTCCTTGCCTGCCAGATGGTCGTTGGTCAGGTCGATCTTGAGCGTGGCATCGCGGGCATATTCGGTGTCTGGGAAGCGCTGCACCACGTCCTGCAGCGCCACCAGCGCGCCTTCGGTGTTGGACTGGTCGCGGCCCACATCGACGATCTGCTCATAGAGCGAGATCGCCTTGATATAGAAGGCATAGGCCACTTCCTGGCTGCCGGGATGCAGCGAGATATACTGGTCGGCGGTGGAAATGGCGGCAGGATACTGGTTGGCCTGGTAGGAGCAGAAGGCGCTGATCAGCATGGCGCGGCGTGCCCACACCGAATAAGGATGCTGGCGGTCCACCTCGTTGAACTGGCCGGCGCAAAGCTCCCAGTTCTTGGCGGAGATGGCGCGCCAGCCATCGGCATAGATCTGCTCGACGGTGCGCTCTTTATAGTTCGCCGCGTCCTTGTTGGCGTTGTTGGTCTCGTCGTCCTTGCCGCCGAAAAGGGAACAGCCGGACAGGCCCAGACCCAGGGCCAGCCCCAGCAACAGGGCGCATGCGGCAGGCTTCAGGCGGGCGGCGACGGCCATGGATGTCCTTGTCGCGCGAAAATATAAGCTTTTCAATGGCTTATGCAAGGCGTCCGGCCCGGCTCGCGCTTTGTCGCCTTTATATACCGTGGCCGCCCGATGTTAGGAAAGTGTCCTGTTTTTCAGGGGGCACCGGGGTTCAAAGTTCCACGCGCCGATAATTGGCCGGATCGGAAAAAAGGGCCCGCAGTAGGGCATTGTTGGTGGCGTGGCCGGACTTCACGCCCTCGAAGCGGGCAATCAGGGCGGCGCCCGCCAGGGCCATGTCGCCGATGGCGTCCAAGATCTTGTGACGGACAAATTCGTCGGTGAAGCGCTGGCGGTCCTTGTTGACCACGCCGCTGTCGTCCAGCGCCAGAGTGTTGTCCAGGGTGGCGCCCCTGGCCAGGTTCATGCGGTTCAGGGCATCAAGATCCTTCACAAAGCCAAAAGTGCGGGCGGGCGCGATCTCGCACTTGAAGCCCGCGGCGCTGAAAACAAAGTCATAGCTCTGCTCGCCGATCACCGGATAGCTGAGGCTGTAGTGATAGGACAGCGCCTCAGCCGGCAGCAGGCTGGCCCTAGCGTCGCCCTGCTCCACCGTCACCGGCCGCAGCAGCTTGATCGCAGTGCGCGCGGTGTCCCGCACGGCCAGGCCGGCGCTTTCCAGCAAGGTCAGAAAGGACAGCGCATCGCCGTCCAGGATGGGCGGCTCGGGGCCGTCCAGGGCGACCAGCAGGTCGTCGATCCCCAGCCCCGCCGCCGCCGCCATCAAATGCTCGATCACGCCGACACTGGCGCCGTCCTGCACGATCACCGTGCCCAGCCGGGTCTCGCCCACCAGGTCGTAGCGCGCCGGAATGTCCACCCCCAGATCGGCACGGCGAAAGACAATCCCGGCGCCGGACGCGGCGGGTTTCAGCTGCAGGGTGACCGGCACCCCGGCATGCAGCGCGATGCCGGTGGCCTGGACGGGGCGAGCAAGGGTGGTTCGCATGACGCCTTCTATAGCCTGCCCGACCGCCGGGGGATATTGTGACAACAGGATGGAAACATGAGGACGTTCGCAGGATTGCTGGGACTGATGCTGGCACTGATGCCGGCACTGGGCGAGGCCCGGGCCGCGGTGCTGGCGGACCTGCCCTATCGGCTGGGCGCCGACCGCCGCATCGTCACGGACGTGACCATCGACGGCAAGGGCCCCTTCAGTTTCATGCTCGATACCGCCGCCAGCCGCACCATGCTGTATGAGCGGGTGCGCGCAAAACTGAACCTGACACAGTCGGGCTCCAGCCTGCTCACCGTCTTCGGCATCGAAAATGTGGGCACCGCCATGCCGGTGAAACCGCAGGAACTGCGGATTGCCGACGAGGCCATTCGCGGGCTGGTGATGGGCGTGCTGCCGGATGACCGCGAGGCCGCGGACGGCGTGCTGGGGCTGGATGCGCTGTCCCGCTATACCGTGCTGCTGGACCGCGACACCATGCGGCTGAACCTGCTGACGCCGGGCGATAAAACGCCGCTGGATTATCACGCCTGGTCCTGGGCCGACCTGTCGGCGCGGCCGCTGCATGACGGCACGATAAATTTCTGGACCATGCGCACCTCGATCCGGGGCACCGGCATGACGACCATCCTGGACATGGGCGCGGGCATGACCATGCTGAACTGGGCCGCCGCCGAGAAGCTGGGCTACCGGCGCACCAATTTTCCGTCCGATGGCATGCCGCAGAAACTGCGCGACGCTCTGGGCACGGTCGAGCCGGTGGGCGTGGTCCGGGACGTCACCATCTGGGCGGGCGGCAAGCTGTTCAGCAACCAGACGGTCATTGTCGCCAATGCGGCGGTGTTCCGGTATTTCGGCCTGGATACCCAGCCCGCGGCCATCGCGGGCCCGGGACTGCTGGGCGACCGGTCATTGGCCATCGATTTTGCCGCACGACGTCTCTACATCGGACCCCAGGCGCAAAACACGCTGCAGCCGCCGGTCGTCCTGATCCAGTGACGCGATCACGGAAAAAAGGCTAGCCTGACCGCAACGGGGTGGCCATGGGCGCAGATCTGTTCTTTCTGACCGTCGATATCGCCAACGCGCTGTGCGCGGCGCTGATCGGTGCGGCCGTGCTGGTCGCCGCGCCCCGGCGCGGCAGTGCGCGGATGATCGCGTTGCTGGCGCTGGCGGCAATCGCGCATGTGATCCTGGGCCGTTACGACTATGGCCGCTGGATCGCGCCGCCCTATCGCCTGGATGTCGGCGCGTGGGAGCCGGTGCTGAATGTGGTGCGCAACGCTGCGCCGGGCCTTTTCATGCTGCTGGCCCACCGGATGTTTTCCGACCGCCGCCAGGCGCCGGCCTGGGCCTTTGCGCTGTTCATGGTGCAGATGCTGCTGGAGGCGTTGCCGGAAAATGCCGGTCTCAGCCGCATGTTGACCCAGGATTTGCCCGCGCTGCTGCAGCTTCTGCTGGCGGGACTGGCGCTGTACTGGACGCTGGGCAACTGGCGCGCCGACATGGTGGACACCCGCCGCCGCGCCCGGCTGGTCATGACCGTGATCCTGGGGCTGGATGTTGTCGCCTCAAGCCTGTTGCTGCGGGTGGTGATCGCGCCCGACACGCTGGCCAATTACCGCGCCCATCTGGCGCTGTCGCTGGTCAATCTGGGCGTCACCCTGTTCCTGCTGCTGCGGCTGAAGGGCGGCGCCGGCTTCCTGCTGGAACCGCCCCGCCCACGCCCCGCTGCGCTGCCGCGCGAGGATGGCTCAGACATCGAAGTCGCACGCCTGCCGGCGCTGATGGAGGAAGCCCGTCTGTGGCGCACACCGGGCCTGACCCTGAAAACACTGGCGGGGCGCATGGGCCTGCCGGAATATCGCATGCGGGCGCTGATCCATGAAAAGCTGGGGCATCGCAACTTCAACGCCCTTCCTGCACGCCTACCGCATTGCCGAGGCGCGCAGTCTGCTGGCCGACCCGGAGCATCGGCGCACGCCCATCCTCACCATTGCGCTGTCGGTGGGCTATTCCTCGGTCAACACCTTCAACCGGGGCTTCCGCGAGGTGATGGGCATGGCGCCATCCGACTGGCGCGAAAATCCCGCCCCGAAATCTTCATAACCACACCATTTTCTGAAAGCTGCGGTTTGTGGCGCGCTTTCGCCGCCGCGCCCGGGCATGGCTCTTCCTGACGGAGGGACCATGACACGCAAATATCAACTCGACTGGCTGAGGGTGCTGGCCTTCGCCCTGCTGATCCCCTTTCATGTGGGAATGCTCTATGTGAGCTGGGCCTATCCGCTGAAAAGCCCCAGGCTGATCCCCGGACTGGAATGGGGCATGCTGCTGCTGACGCCCTGGCGCATGGCGCTGGTGTTCGTGATCTCGGGGGTCGCCAGCCGCCACCTGATCGGCAAGCTGGGCGCCGGCCGCTTTGCCGCCGACCGCCTGCGCCGCCTGCTGCCGGTAATCCTGGTCGGCATGCTGGTGATCAATGCGCCGCAAAGCTGGGTCGAGGCCGTCGCCCATGGCACGACCCATCTGGGCTTCCTGGATTACTGGCCCAGTTACCTGAAGAAGCCGCGCTGGGACCATCTGTGGTTCCTGGCCTATCTGCTGCCCTATGGCTTGCTGTTCGCGCTGGCCTGGAAACTGCGGGCCAAGACGCCGTCGGTGGCGTTGGCCTGGCTGTTGCTGGCGCCGGCGGTCTGGCTGGCCGCGACCGGCATGCTGGCGGACAAGGTGTGGCCGCGCACCGATGCCCTGGTCAATGACTGGGGCCAGCACCTGAAATGGCTGGGCCTGTTCGGCTTCGGCGCGGCTGTGGCGATGCGAGCGGATTTCTGGGACTGGATCCTGCGGCGCCGCCGATTGTTGCTGGCTGTCGCCATAGTGCTGGGTACAGCGCTGCTGGCCGATCATGCCCTGTGGCTGCGCGGCGCGCTGAAGCCGCCGCTGGACTGGACGTCCTACGATATCCTGTCGGGCCTGTTCGGCTGGGCCGCGCTTCTGGCTATCTGCGGGTATGCGGCGCGATACCTGAATCGGCCTTCGGCGCTGCTGTCCTATGCCAACACCGCGATCCTGCCGGTCTATGTCCTACACCAGCCGATCCTGATTGCAGCCGCCTGGCTGCTGTTTCCGCATGCGCTGCCCTTGCCGCTGGAAGCAGCGCTACTCGCCGCCGTCACGGCGATTTTATCGGTGGGGATCTATCATCTGATGATCCGGCCGTTTGGCGTGATGCGCCTTCTGTTCGGGTTGAAATGAAAAAGGGCGGCGCAAGCGCCGCCCTTTTGCAATCGATTGTCAGACGCCTAGTTCGACTGGCGACGCAGGAACGCCGGTATCTCGAACTGTTCGTCCCGCTTATGGTCGGGGAACAGGTCGTCGGCGTTGGTGCGGGGCGCTTCTGCCGGGGCCTGCGGCATGGTCTGCGCCGTGGCGCGCGGGGCTGTGGCACGCGGTTCCGGCGCCGGTTCGGCGCGGATATCGGCAGGCGCCTTCTTGCGGCCGAAGAAACCCCAGCTGCCTTTCTTTTCGGCGGCAGGCTGGGCCAGCGGCTGCTGTTCCAGCGGACGATAGGTTTCGGTGACCGGATACCGGGTCGCCGGCTCAGCCATCACTTCCGGCGCGTCTTCGCCGCCCAGGATATAGGCTTCCGCCGGGCTCTTGTCGGCGCCCATTTCCTGCGCCAGCGCGTCCATGGTGGCATGGACCGGGTTGGGCTGGGCCGCCGGCATGACGCGCATCGGCTCGGCCCGGACAGGCTCGAGCCTGACCGGTTCGGGCTGGGCGACGCGGGCCGGCTGCTTGAGGTTCAGATGCGGGTGCAGCGGACGGACCTTTTCCGGTAGCGGCATGCGGCTGAGTTCGGCATCGATGCCGGTTGCGACCACCGAGACGCGGATACGCCCTTCCATATCGTCCAGGATGGTGTTGCCGAAGATGATGTTGGCGTCGGGGTCGACTTCCGCGCGGATGCGGTTGGCGGCCTGTTCGACTTCAAACAGCATCAGGTCGGGACCGCCGGTGATGTTGATGAGAACCCCCTTGGCGCCCTTCATGGTGACATCGTCGAGCAGCGGGTTGGAGATCGCCATGTCGGCGGCGCGCATGGCGCGGTCTTCGCCTTCGGCCTCGCCGGTGCCCATCATCGCCTTGCCCATCTCGCTGATCACCGACTTGATGTCGGCAAAGTCGAGGTTGATCAGACCGGGCATCACGATCAGATCGGTAACGCCGCGCACGCCAGCATGCAGCACCTCGTCGGCCATGGCGAAGGCCTGGGCCATGGTGGTGCGGTCATTGGCGACGCGGAACAGGTTCTGGTTGGGAATGACGATCAGGGTATGGACGAACTGCTGCAGCTCCAGGATGCCGCGCTCGGCCACGCGCATGCGGCGATCGCCTTCCAGGCTGAAGGGCTTGGTCACAACACCAACAGTAAGAATGCCGGCCTCGCGCACGGCGCGGGCGATGACAGGGGCAGCCCCGGTGCCGGTGCCGCCGCCCATGCCGGCGGCGATGAAGACCATGTGCGCGCCCGAAAGCTGCTCCATGATCTCGGTCATGGATTCCTCGGCGCCCTTGGCGCCCACTTCGGGCTGGGCGCCTGCGCCCAGACCTTCGGTGGTGGTGGCGCCCAGTTGGATGCGCCGGGTCGCCTTGGACTGGGCCAGGGCCTGGGCATCGGTGTTGGCGACGACGAAGTCGACGCCTTCAAGGCCGGCCTCGATCATGTTGTTGACGGCGTTGCCGCCGGCGCCGCCGACGCCCAGCACAGTGATGCGGGGGCGCAGTTCCTTGGACTCGGGGACTTTCAGGTTGATCGCCATGTTAGATTCTCCTTACCGATTGGTTGCTCCGGCCTTTGCCGACGCTTGCTGACTTGTTTTGATCGCCTTGCGGCACACCAGAATTCCCAAACGATTCGCTGTTATATTGTTGAATCACTGAAGCCACCTGCGGGTCAATGCGCCGAGCCAGCTTTCACCCTTGGGCATGACCTGGGCCATGGCGAGAGCGGGGTTCAGAAGCTCCGGCGGCAAGGTCGCGCCGGCCATCAGCAGGCCGATGGCGGTCGCGTAATCCGGCCCGGCATTGGCGGCGGCCAGGCCCGGAAAGGCCTGGGGCCGACCGATGCGGACCTGCTTGTTGAGAATGCGTGCGGCAAGCTCGCGGGTGCCGGCCAATTGGCAGGCGCCACCCGTCAGCACGGCGCGGCGGCCCGCCGCCACGTCGAAGCCCGAAGCACGCAGGCGAGTCTGGACCTCGCCGAAGATTTCTTCAAGCCGGGCCTGAATGATGCGGGTGAGCATGGAGCGCGGCAGGCGCAGCGCGCTGTCATCGCCGACCTCACCCATCTGGGCCACCGACACGACATCGGCGCCGCCGTCCATGTCGCCCATCGCGGCACCGTACAGCGTCTTGGTGCGTTCGGCGGCGGCCAGGGGCGCGGCCAGCATGCGGGCGATGTCGGAGGTGACGGCAAAGCCGCCCACCGGCACGACATCGGCATGCACCAGATGGCCTTCCAGGAAGACGGCGATGGAGGTGGTGCCGCCGCCCATGTCGATCACGGTGGCGCCGATCTGCTTTTCGTCCTCGGTCAGGGTAGAAAGACCCGAGGCATAGGCGCCGAACTGGGTGCCCACGACATTGAGATGGCAGCGTTCCACCGCCAGCTTCAGATTCTGCAGGGGGGACGGCTTCACCGCCACGGCATGCATGGCGACGCCGATGCGCTGGCAGAACATGCCGCTGGGATTCTTCACGCCGCGCGCCTCGTCCACGACATAGGTGGTGGGGGCGGACTGGATGACCTCGTGCCCGTCCAGCTTGCAGCGGGCGCGGCCGTCGTTCAGCAGCACCCGCAGGTGATTGTCGCTGACCAGGGCGCCATCCAGCGCCATCACGGCCCGGCTGGTGACGCTGACGGGCTGGCCGCAATTGACGCTGATCAGCACATTCTGGATGCGGGCATCGGCCATGTTCTCGGCGGCGGCGACGCAGTCGCGGATGGAGTCTTCGGCCTGTTCCAGGCTGGTGATGGTGCCGGCTTTCAGGCCGGAGGACTCGCGCAGCGCCGAGCCCAGCACCTTCAGCGAGCCGGCCTCGGCCTGGCCGATGACACAGACCACCTTGGAGGTGCCGACATCCAGCGCCGAGACGAGCCCGGTGCGGTAGGCGGGAATTTCGTTGTTCACGCGCAATTTCAGCGTCTGGTTCATGTCTCTTTGCCCCTCTCAACGTCCTTCTTCTCGCCGTTCTTCAGCAGGAAGAAATAGTGCGTAGAACTGCGTAGATCGATTTCGACCACGTCGCGCTCCAGGATTCCGGAATCGATGATCAGGTGCTCCAGCGCGTCGAGCTCCCTGGCCCAGCCCGCTTCCGGCAGCTTCACGACAACGCCGTCATCCAGGATCAGGTTCCAGCGGCGCATCGAGACGCGGCTATAGGCGGCGAGGCGCGCGGCAACGGCGCGGTGCGCCTGCACGGCATCGACCAGGTCGGCGGCGGCCATCGGCGCGCCAGCCCCGACCAGCTTGGGCAGGCGGCGGAATTTCTCCACCTCGCGGGTGGTAATGACGGCGCCGGAGCGCTCGACCACGGCGATGGGCGCCTGACCTTTCGCGTCAGGCGGCATCTGCCACAGCGCGAAGGGACGCTTTTCCACGAGCGTCACGAAGATGGCGTCGGGATAGCGGCGATGGATTTCGGCCGAGGCAATCCAGTCCAGGTGTCGCAGCTTGCCCTGGGCGCTCCACAGGTCGGCGCTGAAAATGGACTGGCCCGGCTGCATGCCCAGTACTTCCAGCACCTGGCTGTAGGGCGTGCGGCGGTTACCGGTGATGTGGATTTCGGAAATGCCGAAGCCGGCATTGGCCACCACGGCGTCGATACCGCGGTGGATGCCGCGTACGGTGCGGCCGATCACGCCGCTGGCCAGGAGTGCGCCCAGCAGCACCAGCACCGTCACGACGCCGATCAGAAGCATCATGGGGCGCCGGGGCATCAGGCGGGACAGCAGGCCGGGCTTGTCGTCCTTGCGCACGGCGCCCGGCTGGACTTTGGGCAGTTCGCGCTTGGCGCGCGCCGGCGCGGCGCGGGTGGCGCGCACGGTGCGGCTCTTGCGTTCGATGTTCACCGATCGCATGAGGCATCCTCCACCATCCAGCGGCACAATTTCGCGTAGGACATGCCGAGATGGGCGGCCTGTTCCGGCACCAGCGAGGTCGGCGTCATGCCGGGCTGGGTGTTGGTTTCGAGCAACACGAGACGCGGTTTCGCAGTCGTGTCGTCATAGCGAAAATCGGTGCGCGACACGCCGCGGCAGCCCAGCGCCTTGTGGGCGATGACGCTCATTTCCATGCAGTCGCGCGCGATGTTGTCAGGGACTTGGGCGGGCAGGACATGCCTGGAACCGCCCGGCGCATATTTGGCTTCGTAATCGTAGAATTCCAGTTCGGTGGTGATTTCGGTCACGGCTAGGGCCTTGTCGCCCATCACCGACACGGTGAGTTCGCGACCGGGGATGAATTCTTCCACCATCATCTCGCTAGAGAGATTCCAGGTGTCGCTGCCCAGCGCGGCCGGCGGGCGGTTGTCGCCCTTGCGGATGATGAAGATGCCGACCGACGAGCCTTCATTAACGGGCTTGACCACATAGGGCGGCTCCATCAGGTGCTGCGCCGCGGCTTCGCGGCGGTCGCAGACGATGGAGCGCGCCACCGGCAGGCCGGCGACGCGATAGATATCCTTGGTCCGTTCCTTGTGCATCGCCAGCGCCGAGGCCAGCACACCGGAATGGGTGTAGGGAAGGCGCATCCATTCGAGGATGCCCTGCACCGTGCCATCTTCACCGAAGCGGCCATGCAGGGCGTTGAACACGGTATCGGGCCTGGCGGCCTTGAGCTGAGCCATCAGATCCTCGCCGGGATCAACGCTGACCGGATCGAAGCCTTCCTCGGCCAGCGCTTTCATCACGCCATTGCCCGACGACAGCGAGACTTCGCGTTCGGCGCTGCGGCCGCCCATCAGCACAGCGATGCGTTGGAAGCTCATGCCACCCCCACCCGCTTGATTTCCCATTCCAGCGTGACGCCGGACTTTTCCAGCACCCGCTTGCGGACCTCTTCGCCTAGTGCTTCCAGGTCTGCGGCGGTGGCGTCGCCTGTGTTGATCAGGAAATTGGTGTGCTTCTCACTGACCTGGGCGGCGCCGATCATCAGGCCGCGGCAGCCGGCTTCGTCCACCAGCTGCCAGGCTTTGTGGCCGGGCGGATTCTTGAAGGTGCTGCCGCCGGTTCTGGACTTGATCGGCTGGCTAGCCTCGCGGTTGGCCGACAGATCTTCCATCCGCGCCCTGATGGCGACGGGTTCATCGGCCGTGCCTTCGAACACCGCTTCCACGAAGATCAGGTCGTCACTGGCGCCCCTGGCCTTGCGATATTCGAACGCCATGTCGTCGGCGGTCAGGGTGACGCGCGCGCCTCGGCCATCGATGGCGGTGGCTTCGACGAAGATATCCTTGATCTCGCGACCATAGCAGCCGGCATTCATCTTCAGCGCCCCGCCGATGGTGCCGGGCACGCTGCGCAGGAATTCCAGGCCGGCAATGCCGGCATCGGCGGCGGCGCGTGCCACGGCGCCGTCCAGCGCGGCGGCTCCGGCGTGCACCCGCAGGCCGTCGGTGGTGACTTTGCCGAAGGCCGAGGACAGCCGTACTACGGCGCCGGGAATGCCACCGTCCCGCACCAGCAGGTTGGAGCCGACGCCAATCACGCTGACACACAGGTCGGCGGGTTTGGCGGCGAGAAACGTGGCCAGGTCTTCGACATCGGCGGGACGGAACAGGATTTCCGCCGGGCCGCCGGCACGAAACCAGACTAGGTCCTTCAGCGGCGCATCATGGGCAAGCGAGCCGCGTACCGGGGGAAGCATATCGCAGGGCCCACTACCAACAACCGGGGTCATCATCATGCGCCCCCCAGCTTTTTGGGCAGGTTATTCATCCAGCCGGTGATCGAGCCCGCACCGGCGCCGACAATCGCCGCGCCGGGCTTGAGATAGGGCGCCAGCACGGCGGGGAGGTCTTCCTCGCCTTCGATGGTGATGACATTGCGGTGGCCATGGGCGCGCAGCGCCTCGGCATAGGTTTCGTGGCTGTAGCCGTCAATCGGCGGCTCGCCCGCGGCATAGACCGGCGCGATGATCGCCACATCGGCGTCATTCAGACAGGTGGCGAACTGCTCGAAGGTGTCGCGCAGGCGGGTGTAGCGGTGCGGCTGCACGATCGCCACGATGGGACCTTTATAAGCCTGGCGGGCGGCGCGCACGGCGGCGGCGATCTTGAAGGGATTGTGGGCATAATCGTCGATGATGGCGGCGCCATTCACTTCGCCCACATTGGTGAAGCGGCGGCCGACGCCGGCGAAGCGTGCCAGTGCGTCACGAATGACGGTGTCCTTCACGCCCAGCTGCCGCGCCACCACAATGGCGGCGACGGCGTTCTGGACATTGTGCTCGCCCGGCATGGGCAGGCTGAGGCGGTCGAGTTTTTCCTCGATGCCCTTGCGGCGGTCGGTGAAGACCATGTCGAAATGCGAAGCGCCTTCGGAGAAGCTGACATTCACGGCGCGGGCGTCGGCCTGCGGGCTGAAGCCATAGGTGATGATCTTGCGGTCGGTGATGCGGCCCACCATGGCCTGAACTTCGGGATGGTCGATGCACAGCACCGCGAAACCATAAAAGGGCACATTCTCGACAAAGCGCTGGAAAGCGTCACGCATATTCTCGAACGTGCCGTAGTAATCCAGATGGTCGGGATCGGCATTGGTAACTACTGCCACGGTGGCAGGCAGGCGCAGGAAAGTACCGTCGCTCTCGTCGGCCTCTACCACCACCCACTCACCTGCACCCAGCCGGGCATTGGTGCCATAGGCATTGATGATGCCGCCATTGACGACAGTGGGATCCATGCCGCCCGCATCCAGCAGCGACGCGACCAGGGTGGTGGTCGTGGTCTTGCCGTTGGTGCCGGCGATGGCGATACAGGAGCGCAGGCGCATGATCTCGGCCAGCATTTCAGCGCGGCGCACCAAAGGGAGGCCCATCATGCGGGCAGCGTCGAACTCGGCATTGCCGGGCTTCACGGCGCTGGAATAAACCACCGCATGGGCGTCCTTCAGGTTGTCGGCGCTGTGGCCGACATGGATGGTGATGCCCATGGCGCGCAGGCGCTTGACGTTGGCATTCTCGGCCACATCGCTGCCCTGAACCTTGTAGCCCAGATTGTGCATGATCTCGGCAATGCCCGACATGCCGATGCCGCCGATGCCGATGAAATGGATGGCGCCGATGTCCAGCGGCACGCGGGTGGTAACGGGAGTCGCCATCAGGCTGCGCTCCTCGCCAGGGATTCCACGACATCGGCCAGCTTGCCCGCCGCGTTCGGCGTCGCCAGCGCATGCGCGGCGGCCGCGCGGCGCGCCAGGTCGATGGGGTCGTTGAAAATGGCGATCAGTACCTGGGCCAGTCGGTCCGGCGTCAGTTCACTCTGGGCAAAGCGCCAGCCGGCATTGGCGCGGGCCAGGATATCGGCATTGGGCGTCTGGTTGTCGTCCAGCGCACCGGGTAGCGGCACCAGGATGGACGGGCGGCCAATGGCCATCAGCTCGGCGACGGTGCCCGCGCCGGAACGGGCGATCACCAGATGGGTT
This sequence comes from Alphaproteobacteria bacterium, assembly GCA_028292825.1. Taxonomy (GTDB): domain Bacteria; phylum Pseudomonadota; class Alphaproteobacteria; order Micropepsales; family Micropepsaceae; genus Rhizomicrobium. Next base: position 31,996 of record JAQGLO010000011.1, read on the forward strand.
TCGGCCATGCGCTTGGGCAGATCAGAGAAGAAGCTCTGCAGGTCGGCGCGGATTTCGACGTTGCGATAGATCTCGCGCACCTTTTCAATGTCTTCGGCGCGGCACTGCTGCACCACCGACAGGCGCAGCTTCATGTCATACGGCAGCCGCGTCAGGGCGGCGGGCACGATCTCGCTCATGGCGCGGGCGCCTTGGCTGCCGCCGAACACCAGCAGGCGCAGCGGCCCGCCCGCTTCGGGCACTTTATAAGGCGCGCCCCACAGCGCCTCGACCTCGGGACGCAGCGGATTGCCAGTCAGCACGATCTTGGAGACGTCGATGGGCGCGAAGCGAGCGATGGGGAAGGCGGCAGCCACCACCTTCACCTTGTTCATCACCAGGCGGTTGGCACGGCCGACCACGGCATTCTGTTCGATGATGGCCGTGGGCAAACGCGCCAGGGTGGCCGCCAGCATTACCGGCACCGAGGGATAGCCGCCAAAGCCGATCACCGCGTCGGGCTTGAGCTTCAGCAGCTTGAAAAAGGCGGTGGCAATGCCCGCCGCGATCCGGAAGGGCGCAGTAATCGCATTGAAGGGCGAGGACGGGACGGTGGCGATGCGCGCGCCCGGAAACTGGGTGGCATAGTTGGCAAAGCGCGCATCGGTCATCACCACGATGTCGCGGCCGCGCCGCGCTAGCTCGCCCGCCAAGGCCTGGGCGGGGAACAGATGCCCGCCGGTACCGCCTGCTGCCAACACGATGACGCTCATGCGTAGCTGCCCGCGAAGAAGTTGGGATCGTCGCGAGTGGCCGGCAGCTTGGGGCGCTGGCGGGTCACGGCCAGCGCAAAGCCCATGGTCAGCGCCACCGCGAACAGCGACGAGCCGCCATAGGAGATGAATGGCAGGGTCATGCCCTTGGCCGGCAGCAGCGACACCGCCACACCCATGTTGATGAAAGCCTGCACAGCGGTGACCACGGCCAGCCCCGCGCCCGCCAGCTGTGAGAAAGGCTCGCGCGCGCCCGCCGAGCGCAGCAGCAATCGCACAGTGAGAATGCAAAACAGCAGCGCGATAAGGGCGCAAAGCACCAGGCCGAACTCCTCCCCCGCCACGGCGAAGATATAGTCGGAATGCACGTCCGGAATGCGGTACTTGATGGTGCCCGCGCCGGGGCCCACGCCGGTCAACCCGCCATGGGCAAAGGCCTTCAGCGCCAGGCCGGCCTGATAGCCGGTGCCTTCCTCGCTGAGGAACTGGTCGACACGATGATGCACATGCGGAAAGATTTCATAGGTGACGAAGGCCAGCGCCGTGGTGATGCCGGCCATCAACCCGATCCAGAAGAAGTTGACGCCCCAGAAGAACAGCATGGCGCCCCAGAGGCACAGCAGCAGGCCGGTCTGGCCCACATCGGGCTGCTTCACCAGGATCAGCAGCGCCGGAATCAACAGCAGGAAGGTCACCACCGGCTTGGGTATCGCCAGCGGCTGGCGGTCGGCCAGCACGGCGGCGGCCAGGATGGCAAAGCTGGGCTTGAGGAATTCGGACGGCTGCAGCGCAAAGGGGCCGAGATCGAGCTCGCGGCGCGCGCCCAGGATGTCGACGCCGACGAACAACACCAGAAAGGAGCCGATCAGGGCGCAGGCGAAGGTGACGGCGGCCAGCAGGCGGATCTGGCGCAGCGTCAGCAACGACACGCTGCACAGGATGGCGATGGCCACGCCCGCAAAGATCACCTGCCGCGCGGTATAGCGGAAATCGCCGGCGGTCAGCGGGCCACCGGTGATGGCGGGGCTGGCGGCGAAGGCCAGCATCAGGCCGATGCCCGCCAGCGCCAGCATGCACAGCAGCGCCACCCGGTCGACGGTGAACCACCAGTTGGCAAAGCCGGTATTGGTGTTGCGGTTCATCATGACGCCGCCTGCAGGTGGCGCGGCAGCCTGGCCACCAGGGAACGGAAGGCGTCGCCACGCTGCTCGAAATCCTTGAACTGATCATAGCTGGCGCAGGCCGGCGACAGCAGCACGACGGGAGCGGTGGCTGCGGATGCGGCAGCGTCGGCGGCAGCCGAGGTCACGGCGGCGTCGAGCGTGCCTGACATTATATAGGGGGCCTTGCCGTCCAGCGTCTTGGCGAACTGGGGGGCGGCGTCGCCGATCAGATAGGCCTTGCGGATGCGGGGGAAGAAGGCGGCCAGGCTTTCGATGCCGCCGTCCTTGGCCTTGCCGCCCGCGATCCAGAAAATATCGGGATAGACCGCCAGGGCACGTGCCGTGGCGTCGGCATTGGTGGCCTTCGAGTCGTTGATGAACAGCGCCTTGCCGATGTGGCCGACATCTTCCATGCGGTGCGCCAGGCCGGGGAAACTGATGATGGCCGCAACAATGGCCTTGGTGTCGCTGACATAAGGCTTCACCGCGCCATAGGCCAGCGCGCCATTCTGCCAGTTGTGCGCCCCGCGCAGGTGGGCGGCGTCAGCCATGTCCATGACCCTGGTGGCGCGGCCGCTCATGGCATCATACAGGGTGCCGTCCACCACGAAGAGGCCGCGTCCCAGCACCTTGCCGACCGAGACGGGGTGAGCGGCGACGCCGCCATTGGAAGACAGCCGCGTGAAGATGGCCGCGGAATAATCGTCATCCACGCCGATCAGCAATTGACCGGTCGTCTGCTGCATCAGCCGCGCCTTGATAGCGGCGTAATTTTCCATGCTGCCGTGACGGTCGATATGGTCGGGCGACAGGTTGGACAGCAGCGCCACATCGGGATGCAGGCCGGGCGCGAGATCGATCTGAAAACTGGACATTTCCAGCACATAGATGGTCTTGGCCGAAGGTGGCGACAATTCCAGCACCGACTTGCCGATATTGCCGCCGACCTGCACATCGAAGCCGCAAGTTTGCAGGATATGGCCGACCAGGGCGGTGGTGGTGGACTTGCCGTTGGTGCCGGTGATGGCGATGACCGGTGCCTTGCCTTCGACTTCGCGGGCAAAGAGTTCGACATCGCCAATCACAGGGACCTTGGCCGCATTGGCATGCTGGACCACGCCATGGGGCTTGGGATGAGTCAGCGGCACGCCCGGCGACAGCACCAGCGCGGAAATCTGCTCCCACGGCCATTCGCGCCACGGCATTAGCTCGGCGCCGTCTTGGCCGCCCAGGTCGCGAGCGGCGCTGTCGTCGTCCCAGGCCAGTACCCGCGTGCCGCCGGCCACCAGCGCGCGCACGGCGCCAAGACCCGTGCGGGCCAGGCCGAAGACGGCGACGGTTTTTCCAGCGAAGGCGCGGGCTGCGATCATTGTCTCACCGCAGCTTCAGGGTGGCGAGGCCGAGCAGGGCCAACACCACCGCCACGATCCAGAAGCGGATCACGATGGTGGGTTCGGTCCAGCCCAGCTGCTCATAATGGTGATGGATCGGCGCCATGCGGAAGACGCGCTTGCCGGTAAGCTTGAAGCTGACCACCTGGACCACGACGGAAACCGTTTCGATCACGAACAGCCCGCCGACAATGGCCAGCACGATCTCGTGCTTCACCGCCACCGCGACCACGCCCAGCGCGCCGCCCAGCGGCAACGACCCGGTGTCGCCCATGAAAATCGCGGCGGGCGGGGCGTTGTACCAGAGGAAGCCCAGCCCGGCGCCGACCAAAGCCGCCAGGAACACCGCCAGCTCGCCGGCATATTCGACATAGGGAATCTGCAGATAGCCGGAGAATTTCTCGTTGCCGACCAGATAGACGATCAAGGTAAAGGTGGCGGCGGCGATCATCACCGGCACGATCGCCAGCCCGTCCAGCCCGTCGGTGAAGTTCACGGCATTGGCGGCGCCGGCGATGACAAATCCGCCCACGATCAGGAAGGCCACGCCCAGGGGGATCAGCGCCGTCTTGAGGAAGGGCACCGCCAGCGCGCCCGACAGGGACGGAGCCTGACTCTGCATGATCAGCCAGGTGGCCAAACCGGCCACGGCGAACTCGATCAGCAGGCGCATCCGGCTGGAAAGCCCGTCCGAGGTGCGCTTGGTCACTTTATAATAGTCGTCCAGGAAGCCCAGCAGGCCGAACGCCGCCGTCACCATCAGTGCGATCCAGACATAACGGTTGGACGGGCTGGCCCACAGCAGGGTCGAGCCCAGCCAGGGAATGAGAATCAGGATGCCGCCCATGGTAGGGGTGCCGGCCTTTTCGATGATGTGGCGGGCTGGGCCGTCGGCGCGGATGGGCTGGCCCTTGCCCTGCTTCACCTTCAGCCAGCGGATCAGCATGGGATTGATCAGGAAAGCGATCATCAGCGCCGTGACCACCGCTGCGCCGCTGCGGAAGGTGAGATATTTGAACAGGCGGAAGAAAGCCAGCTGGTCGGTATGGGTGAGAAGCGAGAGGTAATAGAGCATCTCAGGCGCCCTTCCTGAGAGCTTCGATGATCACGGACATGCGCGCGCCGTTGGAGCCTTTCACAAGCACCGTGTCGCCGGGAGCCAGCGCCGCCAACACTTGCGGCAACAGTTCGGCGGAGGTAACGGCATGCGCCCCACGGCGCGAGGCTGGCAAGGCATTCCACAAAGCCGCCATCTGCGTCCCCGTCGTGAACACAAGGTCCACCTTGTTGGCTTCGATGGGCGCTGCCAGACCGGCATGATGGGCGATGCCGCCCTCGCCCATTTCCAGCATGTCGCCCAGCACCGCGATTTTGCGGCCCTTGGCTGCGCCCAGCAGCGCCAGCGCGGCGGCCATGGAAGCGGGGTTGGCGTTGTAGCTTTCGTCGATCACGGCGATGCCGGCGGCGGTGAAGCGTGCCCCGCGGCCCTTGAGCGCTGAGAAATTCTTCAGGGCGGCGGCGGCGTTCAGGACGTCGCCTTCCAGCAGCGCCACGGCCGCCAGCGCACCGACCACATTCTGTGCAATATGGCCGCCGGGCGCGCCGACATAGGCATCAACTGCCGTGCCCAGAATATCGCACCTAACCCGCATGCCCTCGCCGTCCGGGGTGAAGGAAATCAGCCGGGCATCGCCTTTTTCGCCGAAGCTGACGATGCGCGAAACATGCGCCTGGCGGGCCCGTGCCGTCAGGCGATCGGCATGGTCGCTGTCGGCCGGAATCAGCGCCGCGCCGCCGGGCTCCAGGCCCTCGAAGATTTCCGACTTGGCGTCGGCAATGCTCTCGCTGTTGCCGAAGAATTCCAGATGGGCGGGGGCGATGGTCGTCACCAGCGCCACATGCGGCCGCACGAAGCTGACCAGGTTCCTGAGTTCGCCGAAATGATTCATGCCCACTTCGAACACGCCATATTCCGCATCGCGCGGCAGCGCGGCCAGGCTCAGCGGCACGCCCCAGTGATTGTTGTAGGACGCGGCGCTGGCATGGGTGCGGCCCAGCGCGTTGCAGCACAGCGCCAGGATTTCCTTGGTGGTGGTCTTTCCGGCGCTGCCGGTGACGGCGA